>JBGSMO010000144.1:0-11231 GCA_041740115.1 Pirellulales bacterium | reverse complement strand
TTTGCCGGCGACGACTCCGGCGGCGGCCGCGCTTGGAGCGAATCCAGCCGGACTCCCGGCGGGCGAAGCGGACCTCCAACTCCGCCAACTTTCGGCCGACCAGTTCCACGCCCGTCTGGAACTCGCCTTCGATCGCGCGCTGCCGCGGTTGCCCGACGACGGCACCCCTTGGCTCCGCTTCGCCGTGGACGCCGGCGACAATTCACCGGTGCTGATCGCCGCCAATCGGGCCACGGGCGAGATGCGTCTCGTCGGTCGGCCCGAACAACTTCGCGCATGGAAGGAAATCGTCGCAGCGCTCGACGCTCCCGCCGCGCCAGATCAAGTTACGAAACTCGTCTCTACCGAAAAAACGGCGACGCCGCACGTCAAACAAACGGTCGGCGTCCTCGTCGCCCAGGCTCAGCCCGCCGGCGACCAGGAAACGGTCATCGGCCAAATTCCAGGCGCCGTGCCGCCGGGGGCTCCCGAGATCGCGCTGGCCGACCAGGCAGGGCTGCTCGGTCCCGTTCAGATCGAAGTCGTCGAAGGAACAGACTTGTTCGTCATCCGCGGCAACCCGCGTGACGTTGAGCGCGTGATGCAGGTGATCGAAGAGATCGAAGCGATGAGCCGCGTCAGCATGCCGGAAGTCGTCGTGCGACCGCTGTTGCACGTCGACTCGCAGTCGATGGCGCTGATCACCTCGCGCATCTTCTCGCCAGCCGCCGAAGGGAGTTTTAGCCTGTACCCCTACTACGGGGCGTTGCTGGCCGTGCCGCTCGGCAAACCGAACGCCTTGCTGCTCGTTGGTCCGCCGACGGCCGTCGGCAAGGCTCAGGAACTGCTGGAGAAGCTCGATATCGACGGCGGGGAGTCGCTCACGCAGTTCGAGACTTTCCGGCTGAAGAACGCGCAGGCAGAGCAAGCGCAATTGGTATTGACGCAGTTGTTCGTCCAGAACGAAGCCGAAGCCGAAGGGACGGCGCCGCCGCTCGCCGCCAAGGCGCTGGTGATCGCTGAGACGCGGACCAACTCGCTAATTGTGCGGGCCAGCCCGCGCGACATGGAAGAGATTCGCCGCATGGTGTCGGAGATCGACGCCCCCGGCGGCGAGCAGGTCAACGAGATTCGGGTCTTCCGGTTGAAGAATTCGATGGCGGCGGAACTGGCTCCGATTCTACAACGCGCCGTCCGCGGGGCAGGGCAGGGAGACACCGCCGGTCAGACTGATACTCGCGTCTCGCAGTTGCTCAAGATGGTGACCATCGACGCCGAGGGGCAGAAGATCCTCGCGTCCGGCGTCCTCGCGGGGGTCACCGTCAACGCTGACACGCGGGCCAACACGCTCATCGTCTCCGCCCCGCCGGAGAGCATGTCGCTGATGTCGGTGCTCATCGAACAACTCGATGTGCAACCCGATTCCGTGGCCGAGTTAAAAGTCTTCACCATCGAAAACGGCGATGCGGTGAGCCTTGCCGAGATGCTGCAGGCCCTGTTCGGCACTCCCGACCAAGGGGGAGGGCAGGGCGGCCAGGGCGGCGGCGGAGGCGGCAATCAAGCCGCCGGGGCGCGCATTTTCCAACTGCGCTTCTCAGTCGACGAACGAACCAACAGCATCATCGCCGCGGGCAGCAGCGACGAGCTATTGGTCGTCGAAGCAGTCCTACTGCGGCTCGACGCCAGCGACAGCCGCCAACGGATCAATCAAGTCTACAAGCTGAAGAACGCCGACGCCGAGCAGGTGGCTCTCGCTCTACAGGAGTGGCTGCAACAGAAGCGCGACGTTGAAGCGACGGCGCCAGGCTCTACCAGCCCGTTCCAGCAGATCGAACGCGAAATCGTCATCGTCGCTGAAATCAACAGCAACAGTCTCATTATTTCAGCGACGCCCACCTACTTTAAGGAGATCTCCGACATCATTCGGCAGGTCGACGAGGAAGCCCCGATCGTCATGATCCAGGTCCTCATCGGCGAAGTGACGCTCGGAGACATCGACGAATTCGGCGTTGAGTTCGGCCTGCAAGACTCGGTGCTGTTCGACCGGAGTCTGCTCGAAAACATTACGAACATTAACACGGTGACGCAAACGCAGTCTCCCGGCGGCGCCGTCACCACGGTCACGACGCAGCAAGTCCAGGCGGCGACGCAGACTCCCGGTTTCAATTTCGGCGACGCTAGTCAACCACTCGGCAATTCTGGCAGCGCGACTTCGCTCGCCACGGCCGGCAGCACGGCGGCCCAAGGCTTGTCGAGCTTCGGCGTCGGCCGCGTCAGTCAGGCGGCGGGCTTCGGCGGTTTCGTCCTCTCGGCCTCCAGCAACAGCATCAGCATGCTGTTGCGGGCGCTGCAGCAGACGCAACGGCTCGAAGTCCTCAGCCGGCCGCAGATCATGGCTCTCGACAATCAAACGGGCCGGGCGTTCGTCGGCCAAATCGTGCCGTACATCACCAGTAGCCAGATCGATCAGCTCGGTCAGCGGACCAACTACGTCGAATTCCGCGACGTCGGCCTCGAGCTGCTCGTGCGGCCTCGCATCAGCCCTGAAAACCTCGTGGTGATGGAAGTCTTCGCCGCGAAGAGCGAGCTCGGCGCCGTCGCCGACGGCGTGCCGATCTCCATCGCCCCGAACGGCACGGCGATCAATGCTCCGATCATCAACACGATCTCGGCCGAGACGACCATTAGCGCCGTCAGCGGCCAGACAGTCGTTCTCAGCGGTTTGATCGTCAAGCGCGATCGCGAGCTCCATCGCCGCGTGCCGCTCTTGGCCGACATCCCGCTGATCGGCGACCTGTTCCGCTTTGATTCGAAGCAGGTGCAGAAGGCGGAGTTGTTAATCGTGCTGACGCCACACGTCATCCGCAGCCGGCAGCAATCGGAGATGATGAAGCAAGTCGAATCGGCCCGCATGAGCTGGTGCCTGTCGGACGTGGTCGCCATCAACGGCCCGGCCGGTCTCCGCAGCGCGAACGACGTGCTCGGCGCCGCCGAAGCGGAAGCGTTGTTCCCCACGGAAATCCCCAACGCCGACGGTCGCTTTCAATCGGAAACTCGCGAGACGATCACGACGCCCGGCGTCTTGCCGCCTCCTCCGCAACAGCAGCCGACGCTGGCTCCCGTGCTGACGCCGTAACGGCGACGCAGATCAACGACAGTCCAACGAACTCGTTCCACTTTTCGCTAGACGCTCGCTATGCCAAGCAAGATCAACAACCGCATGCGATCCGCCGTTTGGGCGGCGCCACTGTTGAGCCTGATCGCGTTGGCGACGGCGACAGGGTGCGCCGGCAAGTCGAGCAAAAGCAAGTGGAGCGTCTCCAATTGGGACGTCAAAAAAGCGGTCGGGATGAAGCCCGAGAAGCCGGACCCCGTGTCGCCCGAGCGGATGGTCGCCACCTGGACCGACACCACGCTCAGCACGGCCGGCCAATCAACCAAGCGCGGCTTCGGCGGCAAACTGATGTTCTTCAAGCGCGGCTCGGAAGATCCGGTGCGCGTTGAGGGAAACCTGGTCGTCTACGCCTTCGACGAAACCGATCGTCCCGACCACGAAACGCATCCGACGCGGCGTTATATCTTCCCCGTGGAGGAGTTCATCCGCCACGAAAGTGACTCGACCCTCGGCCCCACTTATAGTTTCTGGCTGCCGTGGGACGAGATCGGCGGTCAGCAGCGACACATCAGTCTGATTGCGAAGTTCGAACCGAAGAAGGGCGCCGTCGTCATCGGCGAGCAGACGCGGCACTTGCTGCCCGGTTTGACCAATGCTCCCCATGCCGACAAGCCGCAGCTTGCCAAAATCGTACAAACCGAAAATGGCGAGCAAATACGACTGGCTGCCTATTCGGGCCAAGCCGCGGCAACGATGACTCCCGGCGCCGGCGAGCATTCCGTCGTGGCCCCGATTCGCCAGCGCGAAATGTCGACGGCGACGATTCCGCTGCCGAAGCGGCTCAGTGAGGCAGCGGCGCAAGAACAAACGACAACCTTCGGCAAGGCAAGCGCCGCGACGCCGCTATCGCAGCTCTCCACGATGAAGTCCGAATCATCGCCAGCCGCCGCTTCGACGGCAGCGCCGACGTCGCAAGTCGTGCAAGCCTCGGCCAATATGCCGGTGACGCCGACGGCCGCGACGGTGACGACCGCCACGCAACGCAAGGCGATGATCGAGGCGGCTAAGGCCCCGGCAGCGGATCCTGGATCGTTACGAGATTCTCTACTGCGGACACTCCCGGCTCAAGCGAGGCCATCCGGGCGATAAGCTCGCGATCGCGCTCAGTGGCGACGATGCCGCGAATGACGGCGGTGCGACCGACCAGTTCAATCTGCGGCGAGCCGACGCCGAACATTTCCATCTGCTTGGCCAACCGCGCCTGAACGCGCACGTCTGTTTGCGCGACCATCGCGGGGGGGATGTCGAAGGCGGGGCGTAACTGGACGCGAATCGCCGGCGGAGCCGCGTTTTGCTCGCGCCAACGGCGGCGCGAGTCACGCATCTCGTTGAGATTCTCGACCATGGCGTCGAGCATCCCCCCTTGGCCGCGGCGGGCGTTCTGACTTTGGAAGCTATTGCGGACGTCGTCGGCGTCGCGGCCGACGAAGCCGCCTTCTTGGAAGCGTTCGCCTGCTGTCTGCGCGAGACCAGCTGCCATCGGGCCTTGACCGACGCCCCCTTGTCCCGAAGCGCCGTTCGCATCGGCAGCGCCGTTGACGCCAAGGCCGCCACGGGCTTGGCCTCCGCCGAAGGCGCCCCCCGTGCCGCCGGCCGCCCGACCACTGGAGATGCCGCCGGCGTAGCTATTACGGAGGCTACCGCTTTGCGACTGATTGAGCGAGTTGCGGGCGCCCTGGGCTGCAGCATCGTCTGCATGTATTGCCAGGACGAGAACGCCGACAGCCATTGCGACGGCGGCTAGTTTACGGAGACGCGGCATCTGGAGAACCTCCCGACTCTCAGTGGCGGAGCAGCCCAAGTATACCACTTATTCCGATTCTGGCCAAAACCGTAGTAGCAGCGGGTCGCCGGTTCGGGAGATTAACCACGAATCACGAAGATCACCAAGAAACACGCAGGAATGCCAGGGGAAGGAAAGAGCGAAAAACCAGGCAGCGAGGCCATCCCATTTTCCTTTCTTCTCTTCCTCGGTGCGTCTTCGTGCCCTTCGTGCCTTGGTGGTTAGTCTTTCTCGCCGCTCCGGCGGGTCGTTGACCCGCGGCTGCCGAATTTGCAAACTGTGGGCTCTCGTAGAACCACCAGCTTCCAACGGCAACAGGATCAGCGGCGATGGAATATCAGGTAACTGGCCCCACAGGGATGCGAGCCAAGTTCGTGTCGCGCGGCGCGACGCTGGCAGAGGTCTGGGTTCCCGACCGCGACGGTCGGATGGCCGACGTGGTGCTCGGCTTCGACCATGAGTCAGGTTACGCGAGTACCGACAACCAGCACTTCGGCTGCACGACGGGGCGGTTCGCCAATCGCATCGCGCTCGGCAAGTTCACGCTCGACGGCAAAGAGTACCAGCTCGCGATCAACAACGGCGTCAACCACCTGCATGGCGGTTCGAAACGCGACCTTTCGCGGGTCGATTGGGAGGGCGAGCAATTCGAAGGGCCCGACGGCGCCGGCGTGCGGTTTCACTATCTCAGCCCCGACGGCGAAGAAGGTTACCCCGGCAATCTCGACGTGACCGTCACCTACAGGCTCACCCCCGGCAATGCCGTCAAAATTGACTACGTCGCGACCACCGACAAAGCGACGCCCGTGAATCTCACCAACCACAGCTACTTCAATCTCTCAGGCCACGGCACGGCATCGGTCCTCGATCATGAAGTCTGGATCGGCGCCGACCGCTACACGCCGAAAGACGCCGGCGCCATTCCGACGGGCGAAATCGCGCCGGTCGAAGGAACCCCGTTCGACTTCCGCACGCAACGTCGCTTGGGCGATCGCATCGGCGACCTGACCGGCGTCGACGCCGACGGCTACGACCACAACTTCGTGCTCAACGGTCCCCTCGGCGTCATGAAGCTGGCGGCGACGGTATTCGACCCCGCGTCGGGCCGCACGCTCCACGTCCACACCGACCAGCCAGGGATGCAACTCTATACGTCGAACTTCGTATGGGGCCAAACGTGCAAAGCGGGGCAAGTCTACCGCAAGCAATCAGCCGTCTGTCTCGAGACGCAGCACTTCCCCGACTCGCCGAACAAACCGCAGTTCCCCTCCTGCATCCTGCGACCGGGCGAAACGTACCGCTACACGTGCGCGTACGAGTTCGGCGTGGAATAGCGGATTAACCGCCAAGGACGCCAAGAGAAGCAACGATCTTCCCGCGTATTTCTTCGCGCCTTTGCGTGAGACGACTCTTTCTAAATATCACGCAATGGGGCGAAGGCGCAAAGAAAGAGGGGGAGAAAGAGACGGCACAATTCCTACTCAAACCGGATCTCAAGAATCTTGAACCGGTTCGTCCCCGCAGGCACTTCGATCTCCGCCTTCTCGCCGACTTTCAATCCCAGCAGGCCTTGGGCGAGCGGGCTGGTGACGAGGATCTTGCCGACGTCGTAATCTTCCTCGCCGGCGCCGACGAGGGTGAACTCTTCGGTGTCGCCGAACTCCAGGTCCTTCACCTTCACCGTAGCGCCAAAGACGACCTGGTCCTTTGGCATCGTGGCGGGGTCGATGATTTCGCCGCTGGCCAACTTGCTTTTGAGCATGTTGATCTTGGCTTGCAGCATTCCCTGGCTCTCGCGGGCGCCATGGTACTCGGCGTTCTCTTTGAGATCGCCGTCGGCGCGCGCGATCGCGATCCGCTTTTCAATTTCGGGCATCTGGACATCCTCGAGCTCAGCCAATTCGGCTTTGAGTTTGTCGTACCCGGCCCGGGTCATGGGAGTGCGATCGCTCATTTCTTCCTCGCTCAAATAAAACGGGTCTCCCTTGCGGAAGACCCTCGAGTGAATCCCCAAATTGTTTATTGATTGGGCCGCCATGTAAAGGGCGACCCGCGTATTTGGCTCCGGCCACTGACCGCGGGCTCTTGAGCGGCGCCACTGGCATCCTGCCAGTGCTGAAGTGGGTACTCGTTCGGCACTTCGCACTGGCGACACGCCAGTGGCACCCATTTTATGGATTAACTCGCCCTCAACGTTCACCCGTATAAAGCAGCCGCCCGCAGGCCGTACAAAACACTGGTTTCCCCATCATTAGGTGATTCTGCATGTTGAGGGTCACCTGCTTCCCGCAACCTTCGCAGACTCCATCCTCCATTTTCGCCATGCCATCGGCGCCTTTGCTGCGGATGACGCGACCGTAATCGACGCGAAAATCGGCCGGCAGCGCCTTCTCGGCGTCGCCAAGTTCAACTTCCAATCGTGCGATATCGGCGCCGATGAGGGCTCCTTCCTGCGCGACGACGTCGCGAAACTTCGACAGTTCCGTCTTGCCGGCGGCGAGCCGTTCTTTCACCTCGACGACGACCGCTTCGAGTTGATCAATCCGCTCCATCGTCTCGAGAATCTCGTCAGCCAGGACGCTGCCAGCCATCTTGGCGGCGGCGATCTGGTCGATCATCGTTTGGTATTCTTTGTTGTTGCTGCAGGCATTGAGCTTCACTTGCCACTCGGCGATGCGACTTTCGTTCGACTTGAGGTCGAGCTGCTTCCGATCGCTGAGGGCCTTCGTCTGCTTCACCGCGTCCTGAGCGGCGACCAGATCGGCGTCGAGCTTTGCTGCGTTCGCCTCGCGGGCCTTCACCTGCCGCGGACCCTTTTCCTGCCGCTCGCGCAGGTCAGAGAGTTGCCGGTGAATCCGGTGAAGTCGTTGCAGCAATTCGGCGGACAGCGCCATGGGTCGCGTCTCTCGCAGGGTGTCGTGGACCGTGCATTGTACCGGAGAACGCCCAAGGCGACAGCGGGCCGCATCTCCGCCAAGTCTGCCATGTCTGCCAACTCTGCCAATATTTTTTGGCAGACATGGGCGCTGTCGTTTTTTGCGTGTTTTTGCGAGTCGGCCATATTGGCCGTGTCGGCCAAGAGTTTTTGGCCAACTCGGGCGCTATTGAAAACGACTGATTTTAGCGAGGCCACTGAGATCACCGAGATCGCCGTCTCCACCTTTGGGATGGGAGGTGATCTCGGCGGTTTGCGAGCGTCAAAATCCTGGAGAGATTACGAAATGGCGCGCAACGACAGCCACGCCCTTTTTAAGGCGCGCCACCCTGGATCGGTCAGGTTGAATTTTCAAAGAGCGCTCGGCCGCGAGCGGCCGAATTGTGGCGAAATATTCATGTGTACACTACAGGATTGGGTGGCCAATTTCAACAAAAAAACGGGCGTCGCGGAAATCTTCCGCGACGCCCGTGCGTGATCTTTTGCGCTGTTGGCGGTACTTGTAACACGCGCCATCCGGAGGGCGGTGGCCCTCCGGCTATTAGAGGAAATTTGGCGCTGGAGCGGCGCTTGGTTTAGGCAACCAAGCGCATTTCCGCCGGCTGCTCGTCCCAAGCCTCAACCTCTTGCGGCACAATCTGCGGGCTGTCGACGACGTACTCGGCCAGTTCCGAGCTTCGCACCGGGTGCTGCAGCTTGGCTACGGCTTTCGCCTCGATCTGGCGAACGCGTTCGCGCGTCACCTTGAAGATCCGGCCGACTTCTTCCAGCGTGTAGCAGTAGCCGTCGGTCAGGCCGTAGCGGAGGCGAATGATTTCCCGCTCGCGGAAGGTGAGCGTCTTCAGCAAGTCGTCGATCTTCTCGCGGAGCAAGCTGTTGTTCGCCAGGTTCAGCGGGTTGTCGGTGTGGGCGTCTTCGACGAACTCGCCAAAGCTGCAGTCATCGCCTTCGCCGATGGGACGATCGAGGCTCACCGGCGTGCGGCCGATGTCCATCACGTGCAGGCTTTCTTCCAGGCTCACGCCCGCAGCTAGCGCGGTCTCTTCGGGCGTCGGTTGCCGGCCGAGTTCGTGCTGCAGCCGCTTGGCCGTTTGCTGCAGTTTGCTCAGCACGTCGATCATGTGGACCGGGATGCGAATCGTGCGGGCCTGATCGGCGATCGCGCGGGTGATCGCCTGACGAATCCACCAGGTGGCGTACGTGCTGAACTTGAAGCCGCGGCGGTATTCGTACTTGTCGACCGCTCGCATCAGGCCAGTGTTCCCTTCCTGAATCAGGTCGAGGAAGCTCATGCCGCGGTTGCGGTACTTCTTGGCGATCGACACGACCAACCGCAGGTTGCCGCTGGAAAGGTCGCGCTTCACCCGTTCGAACTCGGTGAGCTGCGTCCGCAGCAAATCGCAACGGTCGCGAAGGCTGCTCGGCGATTCGAGCGTCTGCATCATCAGCGCCTTCAGTTCACGCCGAACCGGGGCGATGCGATGCGCCGAGGCGCCTTCGGCCTTCAATTGCTTGAGCTGAGCTTGCAGGCGATCCATGCGGCGCGAGACGTCTTCGAGCTGCTTCATCAGCGGCTGGACGCGGCGGGTGCGGAGGCTGAGTTCTTCAACCAGCACGAGCATTTTCCGTTGGCGGCGGAGGAACCGTTGGCGAGCGGCCGCCTTCTCGGTGCCGCAGGCGCGGTTGTCGACCTGAACGGCGAAGTCGCGACGCTGGGCTTGCATCAGCCGGCGGAGAGTCGGCAGGTTCACCGGCATGCGGGCCGAGACTTGCGTCTTGGTGAGACGCTCGGTGAGCGACACCTTGATCGTGCGATCGAACGGCAGTTCGCCCGCTTGCACCCGCTCCAACACGCCAATGGTCGCTTCGAGCGCCATGAACGAGCGAAGGATGTTCCGGCGGAAACGCTTGCGGGTGATTTCAATCTTCTTGGCGAGCGAGATTTCTTCTTCCCGAGACAGGAGCGGAATCCGGCACATCTGCGAGAGATACATGCGGATCGGGTCGTCGGTCAGCTTCGGCAGTTCGGCCTGGAGGTCTTCGCCGTTCGTTTCGGCTTCGGCCAAGGCGGCGGCGACGCGACGGGAGACGGAAGCCTCGCCTTCGACGAGCTTGATCCGCATGCCGTCGAGCAGGTCGAGCAAGGCCTCGACGTGAACCGAGTCAGTCGACTCGTCGGGGAGAAACGCGTTCGCCTGATCGTAAGTGAGATAACCTTGCGAGCGGGCGAGCGCGGCAAGTTCGTTGAGACGGGCGGCAAAGCGGGACATCTAAAACTCCTCCTGCACATCCTGTGCAACGGCGAAGTTGGCGGGTCTGGAATCGGCGAGCTTCATCCCCCTCCCTGGAAGGGAGGGGCTAGGGGAGGGATTCACGACGTTCGCGTTGCACATCAGCGCGGGAGCTGAAGCAACCGTTCGAAATCCCTCACCTATCCTCTCCCTTCAAGGGAGAGGGACTAACACAACCAATTCTCGCCAAGCACCTCACCCATCCGTGGGCGCGGAACCAGCCTGGCGGCGCTTCAAATCGTTGAACAGGGCGACCAGCGCGCGGTCTTCCTGTTCCGAGTCGAGTTGATTTGTCTTGAGCTCGGCCACCGTCATCCGATGGCGAACTTCCGTGTGGCGACGTTCGCGGTCGGCCAGCAGATCGCTGAACCGCTGGCGGGCGTCGACGTTTGATTTGCGTTGACCGATTTCGTCGCAGTCGACCAGGAAGTTCTTCACCTGCGGGTCGTCGTCGGCGAGCATCAGGCGATCGAAGTTCGGCGTCACGCCGTCGTGGTACATTTCGGCGGCGAGGGCATAGATGCGGCGGGCGATCGGATGCTCGACGTCTTCTTCATGAACCTGTTCGAGCAGCGCATCCATGATGTCCCCTTGGCAGAGGACGATTTCGATTAGTTCGCGTTCCCACGCCGAGAGTTTGACGGGCGACGCCACGGGCTGCGGCGCGTCGGCTTGTTCGTTCGTACGGCCTGCGACCGGGGTCGAGCGCACCAGCGACGTCGCGGCCTGACGCAAGGCCTTCAGCCGTGTGCGGAGCGTCTCTTCGGCCAGACCAAACTGGCGGGCGATGCGGACCAGTACCTGCTGTTCGCGCACTAGCGCCGCACTGCTTGCCGACGCGGCGGTCGGCAACGCACGCGCGAGCGTGGCGAGAATCGCTTCGACCGCTTGCGCGGATCGATGCGGGGCAGCGCCTGGGGCCAATCCTTTGGTCACGGCATTGATCTTGTGTTCGAGGGCGTCGACCGACCGCGTGAGCAGTCGCCGAAATTCGTCGCTTCCGTGCGAGCGAATAACATCACACGGATCGGCCCCTTCTGGCAAGCTCAGAATTTTTAATTCGATCTC
>JBGSMO010000140.1:0-41209 GCA_041740115.1 Pirellulales bacterium | reverse complement strand
TCGGCGCCTCTCACTGGCGACACGCCAGTGGCACCCAACTGACAACTGACACTCGCCGTCACATCGAGACCATAGCCATGAGCCGCCCGCTTCACGAATCTGCGACGAGCGCCGCTGGGATGATCACGCCGCGGCGTGCGGCCGATGCTCCGCGTGCGTCGGCGGCCGCCAATGGCGATATCCGGACGC
The DNA here is from genome assembly GCA_041740115.1 of Pirellulales bacterium. GTDB lineage: Bacteria > Planctomycetota > Planctomycetia > Pirellulales > Lacipirellulaceae > Lacipirellula. The sequence continues at coordinate 41,020 of JBGSMO010000140.1, read as the reverse complement.
TCGCCGACTTACAGCGGCGCGTCGAACCGTCGTCGGCTGTCCATCCGCCCACGCTGAGCGGCGGCATTCACCTCGGCTGCCGCAATCTCTTCAAGAGCTACCGCAAAGGCGCCATCGGCATCCCCGTGCTGCAGGGGATCGATCTCGACGTGCACGAGGGCGAGTTCCTGGCGATCGTCGGCCAAAGCGGTTGCGGCAAGAGTACGCTGCTCCACCTGCTGGGGACGCTCGATCAACCCGATGCGGGGGAAGTGACGTTCGAAAGGCATCGGATCGACAACCTCCCCTCCGCCTCGCGCGACATGCTGCGCAATCGCCACTTCGGTATGATTTTTCAGTTTTATCACTTGCTGCCGGAACTCACGACGCTCGAGAACATTCTGGCCCCGGCCTTTATCGCGGAGTCGACGTTCGGTTATTGGATGCGCCGCGGAGCCTACCGTCGGCGAGCGTTTGAACTGTTGGAACTGGTCGGTCTCGGGCACCGGGCGAAGCACAAACCGCGGGAACTCTCTGGCGGCGAAATGCAGCGGGCCGCGATCGCCCGGGCGCTCTTGCTCAAGCCCAAAGTGTTGCTGGCCGACGAGCCGACCGGGAACCTCGATCGCTCCACGGGCGAGTCGGTAATGCAAACCCTGGCTGAGTTGAATGACCGGGAAAAGCTCACTATAGTCATGGTGACCCACGACCCCTGGATCGCCGGACAGGCCGACCGGACGGTGAAGCTTGTCGAAGGCCGGATTGCGGTCGGCTGACGCCTGGACGGTCGCCGAGTGTCGATCGCGTCATTCTGAGCAGAGCGAAGAATCTAGCCCTGTTTTCGGCGCCAGATCCTTCGCTTCGCTCAGGATGACGCAGTACGTCTCCGACCGAACCTTCGGCGTCCCAGGTGCCTCCTCACGGGAAATCTTCCATTCCCTTCGGAGGCCGCGCCATGTCGACCGTCGCCCCATACAACCCGCACGCCCCCTCGAAAGCGAAGATGTCACGACAGGTTTACATCAACGGCAAACTCGTTCCCGCCGAGCAGGCGACTGTCAGCGTCTTCGATCATGGGCTGCTGTACGGCGACGGCGTCTTCGAGGGCCTACGTGCTTATAGCGGCAAGGTCTTCAAGCTCGACGAGCATGTCCGCCGGCTGTTTGAATCGGCGCTCGCCATTCGGCTGAGCGTGCCGATGTCGCAGCCCGAAATGGCCAAGGCGATCGACGACACAGTCGCCGCGAACGGCATCAAGGACGGCTACATCCGCGCGGTGATCACCCGCGGCGCTGGCACGCTGGGGCTCGACCCCAATCGCTGCAGCAATCCGCAGATTATCATCATCGCCGACTCGATCAGCCTCTATCCGCAAGAGTTCTATGACAACGGGCTAGAACTGATCACCTCGAGCGTCATCCGTAATCATCCGGCGGCTCTCAGCCCGCGAATCAAGTCGCTCAACTACCTCAACAACATCCTCGCCAAGATCGAAGGGTTGAAGGCGGGGTGCGTCGAAGCGCTGATGCTCAACCACAAGGGCGAAGTCGCCGAGTGTACGGGCGACAACATCTTTCTGGTAAAGAAGGGCAAGCTTTACACGCCGCCGCTCGACGCCGGCATTCTCGAAGGCGTTACCCGCAACGCGGTGTTGGAGCTCGCCTCCGAGGCGGGCATTCAGTCATCCGAGTCGGCGATCACCAAGCACGACGTTTACGTCGCCGACGAATGCTTCCTCACCGGCACGGCCGCGGAAATTATCCCTGTGGTGAAGGTCGACGACCGCATCATCGGCAGCGGCAAGCCGGGGCCGATGACAAAGGAGCTGACCGAAGCCTTTCATGCGCTGGTGCGGGCGTAGCAGCGGTCGCGAGTTCGATGCCGCAGACTCTGCCTGGTTTCGGGGTCAGAGCCCTCTCCCCACAGAGTTCTTGGGCAAAGCCGGCGGAAATATATCCTGCTGCACGCTGTCGCATTGGATCGCCATTTTCAAGACTGAACGTTGCGAAAATTTATTCCCGTTGCGACCGTGGGCTAATGGTTTCTCCCGGAGCAACGTTCCGCCATGCTGGCTTATCGACTTGTCATTGGGACGACCAATCTGAAGAAGGGGCTGGAGCTGCAGGAGTTGCTTGCTCCGTATGGGTTCGAGGTGCAGACGCTGCGTGAGACGGTGCGGCCGATTCTCGATGTGGTCGAGGATGGCGATACGTTTGCCTACAACGCCCGGAAGAAGGCAGCGGAGCAGGCGCTGCATTTGGGGGCGTGGGTGATGGCCGACGATAGCGGGCTGGCCGTCGATGCCTTGGGCGGGCGGCCAGGCGTCTACTCGGCGCGGTATGCCGGCGAGAATGGGACCGACGCCGATAACAACGCTAAGCTCCTGGCGGAGTTAGGCGACCTGCCGCTGGCCCGGCGGACGGCGCACTATGTTTGCCATGTGGCGGTCGCCGATCCGTGCGGGGAGATTCGGGCCGAGAGCGCCGATATCTGCCGTGGACGGATCGTGTTTGAACCGGCGGGGACGAACGGGTTCGGGTATGACCCGATGTTCGAGGTGGTGGAGTATCACCAAACGTTCGGCCAACTGGGGCCGCTGGTGAAGGCGGCGATCAGCCACCGGGCGCGGGCGCTGCGGAGCGTGGTCCCGAAGCTGCTCGCGCTAGCCGGGAGCGGTGCTTGGAGTTGAAGAAAAAGAATTGAACCGCCAAGGACGCCAAGGTTCGCCAAGGAAATACAAATACTTATGGAACCGCCGATGAACGCGGATAGACGCAGATAAAATACATTTGCGTTTATCTGCGTTCATCGGCGGTTTCACTTTTTCAGTTGCATTTCGTCGTGCTCGCCGTGCCGTCGTGGTTTAATCCTTCCCGCATCCCCTTGACGCTCTTGGCGTCTTTGGCGTCTTTGGCGGTTAGGCGTTTTCAGCCAGAGAAGAGAATGGCAACGGCGCTGTGGGGGATTACAATCAGCCCTGCCGCAGCTGGCTTGCTTCTTGTCATCAAATAAGAGGAGCCGCTGCGAGCGATAAACTCACAGCGGCTCCAATGAACAAGAGCGATCGTATGAATGCCCGAAGTGTAACGCGCGCGGTTTCTCTCGCCAACGGGTTTTGGTGCTTTTTTTTCCTGATGGCTGGCGCCCTCCCCCCCGCCAGCGGCGCCGAGTCGGTTACCGCTTGGCTGAAGGAGGCGATGCCGGAGCTTACCCAGCTTTACAAGTCGCTGCATGAAGCGCCGGAGCTATCGCACGAGGAAGAGAAAACCGCGGGGAAAATGGCCGAGCTGCTGCGTAAGCTCGGCTTCACGGTGACGGAGAAAGTGGGCGGCCACGGCGTTGTTGGCGTGCTGAAGAATGGCGACGGGCCGACGCTGCTGTTGCGGGCCGATATGGATGGGTTGCCGGTCGTCGAAGAGACGGGCTTGCCATACGCCTCGGAGGTGAAGGTGCGCGACGCCCGCGGGGCGACGGTCGGCGTGATGCATGCGTGCGGGCACGACATGCACATGACGATGCTGTTGGGGACGCTGGAGTATCTGGCGACGCATCGCGATCAATGGAGCGGGACGCTGGTGCCGATCTTTCAGCCGGCGGAGGAAAAAGGCGCCGGGGCCCAGGCGATGCTTGATGACGGCTTGTTCCGCAGGTTTCCGCGGCCTGACTACGCGCTCGCGCTCCATGTGGCGGCCGATCGGCCGACGGGCCACGTCGCGTGGCGGCCAGGATATGCGATGGCGAACGTCGACAGCGTCGACATCGTCATCCATGGCAAGGGAGGACATGGGGCCTATCCCCACATGACGATCGATCCGATCGTGATCGCCGCGAAGCTGGTGCTCGACCTGCAAACAATCGCGAGCCGCGAGGTAAAGCCGATCGAGCCGTTGGTGGTGACGGTCGGTTCGATCCACGGCGGGGCAAAGCACAACGTCATCAGCGACGACTGCACGCTGCAACTGACCGTGCGGAGCTACACGCCGGAAGTGCGAAAGCAGATTCTCGACGCGATCGAGCGGAAGGCGAACGCCGCGGCGGCAAGCGCTGGAGCGCCGAAGCCTGACATCACGGTTTCTGACGGGACCCCTGCCCTGTCTAACGACGCCGACTTGGCGAAACGGCTGGAGCCAGTCGTGCGGAAGGAACTGGGTAAGGAGAACGTCGAAGAGTCGGAGCCGTCGATGGGGGGCGAGGACTTTGGGGCCTATGGCCGGGCGGGCGTGCCAATCTTGATGATCGCTGTGGGGGCCGTCGATCGGGCGCGACTGACGAAGTACGAAACGGACGGGACGCTGGCGCCGTCGCTCCACTCGCCGTTGTTCTATCCCGACATCGAAGGCACGCTGACGACTGGGGTGCGGACGCTCACCGCGGCTTCCCTGGACATATTGGCAAAGAAGAAGAATTGAACCGCCAAGGACGCCAAGGTTCGCCAAGGAAATACGGGAGGATTGGACCACGACGGGACAACGGGCACGACGAAATACAAGGGAGTAGACGGAACCGCGGATGGACGCAGATGAACGCAAATGGTTTTCATCTGCGTCCATCCGCGTTTATCGGCGGTTCCAATTGTTTTTGTATTTCCTTGGCGAACCTTGGCGTCCTTGGCGGTTAATCTTCTTTCCCTCAGCGATCCTTCATGCGGGGGTCTAGCGCGTCGCGTAGGCCGTCGCCGAGGAAGTTTAGGGCCAGCAGCGTAGCGCCGAGGGCGAGGCTGGGGAAGAGGACGAGCCACCAGTAGATTTGTACGGGCGAGAGGACTTCGATCCCTTCTTTCGCCAAGAGACCCCAGGAGACGTCGGGGGCTTCGACGCCGAGGCCGAGGAACGAAAGGAAGGCCTCGAAGAGCATCACCCGCGGGATGGTGAGCGTGAGGTAGACGAGCACCACGCTCGAAACGTTCGGCAACAGATGGCGGAAGATGATCCGCCAGCTGCCGGCGCCGAGCGAGCGGGCGGCTTCGACGAAAGGTTCAGTCTTGAGCGAGATCACCTGGCCGCGGACGACGCGGGCCATCGTCAGCCAGTAGATGGCGCCGACGACGAGATAGAAAACGGTGATCTTGTTGATGCCGAGGTAAGCGAGGCGGGTGCCCCAACTTTCGGGAGTGCTGTCGTCGTTGAGGATCGTGATGATGAAGATCACCACGAAGATGAATGGGATCGAGTAGAGAAGATCGACGAACCTCATCATCGCGTTGTCGAGCCAGCCGCCGAAGAAACCGGCGACGGCGCCGTAGGTGACGCCGATCACCAGCGAAACCATCGTCGCGACGAGGCCGACCATCAGCGAGATGCGGGCGCCCCAGAAGACGCGCGAGAGGACGTCGCGGCCAAAGAGGTCGCGGCCCCAGATCGAGTTGACCTGCGACTCGCCAAACATCGCGTAGCGGGCGCGGACCATCCAGCGGCTGACCGGGCCGAGTTCGGCGAAGCCAGCTTGCGTGTACGGGGCTTGGATCGTGTCGGAGATCTCGGCGTTCTTGCGGACGAGGGCTTCGAAGGCGTCGTTGCGGGTTTTTCTGGCGGGTTCGAGCTGGGCTTCGCGTTCCAACGGCGGCAGGTCGGCGGCGAGCTGGGCTTCGGAGGCGTGGAAGGCGTCGATCGATTCGCGATGATCGGTTAGCAAAGCGGGGAGTTCGGCGCGGAGCTTGGCGACTTCAGCAGGCGACTTTTCGATCGCTTCGAGGTTCAGCGTGAAGCCGTCGATCCAGAGGGGCTTGAGCGTGGGAGGTTTGTACTGCAGGTCGGTCTGAACGCGATCGGGGGGTTGCAGCGGGAGGATCGGAGTGACGGCGGCGAGGAGGCAAACGACGACTAGTGTGGCGAGCGCGCCCATCGCGGCCCAATCGCGGCGCAGCCGACGCCAGGCGTCGCGGGCGAGCGAGGTTCCGGCGGTCTGTTGTTTTGGCTCGTCTGACATCGTTGGGTTTTATGTCTCACGCAAAGGCGCGAAGGCGCAAAGGACGCGCAAAGAAGACGAAGAATTGATTTCTTTGCGTTTTCTTTGCGCCTTCGCGCCTTTGCGAGAAACTTAAGTTGATGATTACCGAGCTCATTCCAGCTCCACGCGGGGATCGAGGTAGGCGTAGGAGAGGTCAACGAGGAAGTTCATCGTGTAGAGGACGAGCGTGTAGAGGAGGACGACTCCCATGGAGAGGGTGTAGTCGCGCTGCAGCGCCGACTTGACGAAGTAGACGCCGAGGCCGGGGATGCCGAAGATTTGTTCGACGATGAGGGAGCCGGTGAGGATGCCCGCTACCGCCGGGCCGAGAAATGAAACGACCGGCAGGAGCGAGTTGCGGAGGCCGTGGACGAGGACGACGCGGGTGCGGCTTACCCCTTTCGCGCGGGCGGTGCGGATGTAGTCGTGCGAGAGGGAGTCGAGCATGCTAGTGCGCGTGATGCGTGCGACCTCGGCCGCGTAGGGGGCGCCAAGGCAGAACGCCGGGAGCACCAGTTGCGACAGGCTGCCCCAGCCTGCCGCCGGGAGCAGCGGGATCCAGAAGACGAACAGCAGGATGCAGATGCCGGCGACGACGAAGTTCGGCAAGGCGATTCCCGCGGTGGCCGCCAACCGAAGGCCGACGTCGAGCCGGCTGCCGCGCATCGCTGCGGAAACGACGCCGGTAAGGACGCCGAAGCTGACCGCAAACGTCATCGCCAGGATGCCGAGGGCCGCGGAGATGGGAAGCCCTTGGCGGATGACATAGTTGACGCTCGCGTCGGCGATGTTCATGCAGTGGCCGAGATCCCACTCCCAGAAGACTCGCTTCAATTCGAGGCCGTACTGTTCCAAGACCGGCTTGTCGAGGTTGTAGCGGCGTTCGAGATTGCGCTTGATCTCCGGAGCGACGGCCTTCTCACGATCGAACGGCCCGCCGGGGACGCTCCGCATCAAGATGAAGGAGACAGTGAAGACCGCCCACATCGTGATCAGCAGCCAGAAGAGTCGCTTGCCGATGAACGCGATCATTCTCGCCCTTCCATGAACGGGTTGGGCGTCTTTTCCTCAGCGTCGATCCAAAGTGCGGAGAGGGGGTGCGTGTCTTGAATGTTGTTATAGAAGCCGCGGATGGTCGGCTTCACCATGTTCTTGCTGACGTAGTTGTAGAACGGAATGATAGGCTGCTCGTCCATGAGGATCGTTTCGGCCTGGTGGAGCAGGTCGAGACGTTTGTCGGGGTCGGGTTCGACGGCTGCGGCGGCGATCAGTTTGTCGTACTCGGGGTTGCCCCAGCCGGTGCAGTTGTTTTCGCCGCCGGAGACGAACATGTCGAGGAACGTGTTGGGGTCGGCGTAGTCGCCGATCCAGCCGCGGCGGGAGACGTCATAGTTGAGTTGCCGCTGGCTGGAGTTGAAGGTGGCCCACTCCTCGTTGCGGGTGCGCACGCTGATGCCGAGGTTTTTCTGCCACTGCTTGCGGATGAGCTGCGCGATGGCCTGGTGGCCTTCGTGGGTGTTGTAGAGGACTTCGATCGTCGGGAAGCCGCGGCCTTCGGGGTAACCCGCCTCGGCGAGCAGACGCCGGGCTTCGGCGACGTTCTCGTGAGGGCCCTGCGGCGGATCGTAGCCCGGCAGACCGGGCGGAACGAGGCTGTAGGTGGGGCGTTCGCCGGCGCCCAGCAGGACGCCGGTCAGCTCCTCGCGGTCGATCGCCATCGAGAGCGCCTTCCGAACTCGCACGTCGTCGAACGGCTTGCGCGTGACATTGAGGAGGTAGAAGTAGGTATTGAGGAGTGGAACGGGGTTGATGTCGTCGCGCGGCGGTTGCTCGGCCAGCAAGGTTCGTAATGCCGCGGCGGGGACGTCGTAAATCCAGTCAACTTCCCCCGTGAGGTAGAGATTGAGCGCCGTCGTGCTCGATTCGACGGCGAGAAAATCGACGCTGTTGAGCTTCACGTTCTCGCGATCCCAGTAGTACTCGTTTTTCACTACGCGGGTCCGATCGCGGAGCCGGCGGAACTCGGGCTTGAAGGGACCGTTGCAGACGATGTTTTCTACGTCGGTCCACTGCGGCGAACCGAAGGTTTCAACGCACTTCTGCTGGACGGGGAAAAGGGGGTAGAAGCCGAGGAGCGTGAGGAAGTAGGGGGTCGGGTTTTCTAGCGTGAATTCGATCGTGCGGTCGTCGATCGCGCGCATGCCGACGTCGTGCAGGTCGAGCAGAATCTGCCTGGCGTGGCGCTCGCCTGCGGCCGGTTCGTTGCGGCTCGCCGAAAGATCGTCGGCGTACCGAAAGCGCTCTTCGCCTGCCTCGGTGGAGATGACGAAGACCCAATCCTCGATGTTCAGTGAGGCGTCGGCAGCGGCCTTGTCGAGCGCCTCGCCGGTGAGTTCTTGGCCTGACTTGTCCTCGATGCGGACGAGCTGGCCGTGAATCAACTTGCCGCGGATAGAGTTCGGGGCGTCAGGATCGACGTTCAGTTCGACCTCGACGTTATCGCCGGGCCGCAGAGCGCGGCCGCCGCCGCTGTACTTCTTGGCATTCTTCACGTACCACGCCTGGTAGGAATACTCGGCAGCGGTGCGCGGATCGAGGAACCGCCGCATCGAGTAGATGAAATCGTGGGCCGTGACCGGCGAGCCGTCGGACCACTTCGCGTCGTGGCGGAGATGGAACGTGTAGGTCAGCAGGTCGTCGGAAACATCCCACCGCTGGGCGACGCCCGGTCCCGGTTCGAGCGTCTTGGGGTCCCAACTGGTAAGCCCTTCGAAGAGGGCGTTGATCATCCGGTTCTCGGGCTGGCCGGTGACGATGGCAGGGTCGAGGCTCTTCACCTCCGTGCCGTTGACGAACGTGAAATCGGCCGGAGGGAGTTGGCCGCGGTTGAGCGCCCAGCCGATGGAGAAGAGAATCGCCGCGCCGGCGATCCAGGGAAACAGCGATCGGCCTTCCAAACGCATGCGGCTCTGCTATGGAGGTAAGGGAGGAACGGATTCAAACGCTACGCCAATAAAGGCCATCCGGCTCTGCCGGTGGACGAACTTTCGGGAAGTTCAACTTCGATTGAGATTCGTCCACCGGCGGAGCCGTGGCTTTTAACAGCCGCCACCATTAGTTTACCGGACTTGGCGGCTGCGGCAAAGCTGAGTGCCGATCTGATGGCTGTTCGTCATCCTGCTAGAATCGCTGCTTATGAGCTTCGAACACCTTCGCCACAAACCTCCCCGAGAGCTAACCCGACCGCGCGAGTTGTTGATCGTGTGCGCTCCGATGCGGAGCAACATCAACCTCTCGCGGATCGCCCGCGCCGCGAGTTGCTGCGGGCTCGACCGGATTGTGTGCACGGGCCAGGCGAGCCTTGACCGCAAGATTGCGCGTGACGGGGCCGATACGATCACGATCGAGGTTCGGCGGACACTGCCGCCTGTGCTGGAGCGGCTACGCGACGAAGGCTATCGGCTGGTCGGCCTGGAGCAGACGACCGACTCGCACGACATGCATCATTACCAGTTCCAGCGGAAGACGGCGCTGGTGATCGGCAACGAGCGAACGGGGCTGACGCCCGACTTGCTGAAACTTCTGCACGATGTCGTCGAGATCCCCGTATGGGGGCTGCCGTTCAGCTACAACGTGGCGACGGCGACGACGATGGCGCTGTATGAGTACTGCCGGCAGTATCCGGAGGGGTGAGGGGTGTCATCCTGAGCGGAGCGAAGGATCTGGCATCTCATGCGAGATTCTAGATTCTTCGCTTCGCTCAGAATGACGTGCAGACGCCGCACTCAGGCCGCGCCGCGGGTTAGCCAGGCGATCACTTCGACGGCGGCGAGCATTTTCGCCGGCTCGCAGACTTCGCCCGCTGCGCACTGCTTGGTCGTTTCCACCGCGAAACGAAGATACTGCTCGCGCGATTCCTCAACGCGCTCGCCGCCGACCGCGGCGACGGCTCGCTGCCAGAGATCGTGAGCGCGGGCGAGCGACGCTTCGTCGCCGGCGATCGCTTCGAACATCGCGTCGTCGAGCGCTTCGAGCAGTTCGTTCGCTTCGCGCGACTCGGGATCAAGCGGGACCGTAGGCGGAATCTGGGCAGCTGCCTGTTTCAAGGAGCGCCGATGGGGGCCATGCATGCTGAAGTTGTTTGCCATTGTAAAGCCGCCTATGAACGATCGAGACAGAAGTGGGGAGAAGCGAGACGCGTGCTGACGGCGCTCAAGTGGGCCGACGCTGGGCGGCGCGGCGCGAGTCGGCCCGCCGCCGCAGCTCTGCCGAACGACAGGCAACGTCGTCGTCGCCTGTCGCCGGCTCTTCGGAACCGTCGTTCCCGTGGACGGCGCCCTCAGCAGCGCCTTCCCAATCCCCCTCGGCCGGTCGCTCCGTGAGTCGTTGCAGCAGCGTCCCCTGCGCCTCCATGGTTCGGCGCATCTCACGCAGCTCAGCGAGCCACTGGCGGCGTTCGTCGACATGCTCGTGACCGTCGCGGTGCAACGCCCGCAGCTCGGCCTTTGCCACCGCGAGTTGCCGCTCGACTTCTTCAAGGGTCTGCAACTGCTCAGCGTTCTCAGCCTCGAGCTGCCGATATTGCTGATCGGCCTCGGCGAGTCGCTCCTCGTACTCGGCGATCTGCGTCAGCGCGTCGCCGACGTCGTCGACTGCCGCCTGACGCTGATCGAGCAGCGCTTGCTGCCGCGTCAGGTCGCGCTGCCAGTCGGAGAGCTCGCCATGGAGCGAATCGAGCGTGGCGAACGATTCGCGCACCCACGATTCGAGCTCAGATTGTTCCCCTCGCAACGCTTCCACGGGCGCGAGCGCCTGGCGAAGCGTGTCGATCGATCGAAATTCGACCATAGCCGTAGTGGAAAGCCTGCTGGTGCGAAGAACAAATCGGCGGACGGATAGCGCGGCCGCGCCGCGATCGATCGCGCGTACGACGACGCGACGCCGACCAGGGGCGAAGCCTGACGGGTGCGGGCCAACCACTCGCGTCGCTCCGCTCGGCCGGGGCCGAAGAGCGTCGTGGCAGCGTCGCAACTTGAATAGTGTGGGATAAGTGAGGAAGCCGACCGGCGATTGCCGACCGACTTCAACGCAAACATACCTCACGCCGCGTCGCGAGGCGGACGGAGGAAGCGAATAAATCGAGGGGAAACAAGGCTCGAGGTCGATACAATCGCGCCTTGTTTCTGGTGACCTACGATGAGGGTTCTTGTTTTGAACCGCCAAGGACGCCAAGAGCGCCAAGGAAACGCGGGGAGGTGGAACCACGACGGCACGACGGACAGGGCGAAAAAAAGGATGGAACCGCAGATGAACGCAAATAAACGCAGATATTTCTTTGCATCCGCGTTTATTTGCGTTCATCCGCGGTTCTTCTGATTCTTGTATTCCCTTGGCGCTCTTGGCGTCCTTGGCGGTTCATTCTTCTGCCTTTCCCGTTACTGTCAGGGCGGAGTTGCCAATTTGGGAAAACTTCGTATCGTGGACCGTTACTTCTCTTCCCTCGCAGGAGGCGCCCTCGCGATGTCTAAGCGCAAGATCAAACCGCGGCGCCAGAAACAGGTGCGGCACGTCGACCATGGACCGGGCGAGACGCGTACCTCCGACGCCGCGACCGTCGCGTGGACCGTTTCGGTAACGACGGTCTTCCTCTGCAACATCGCCGCGGTGGCAGCGCATCTTTATGCGGAAGCGAATCCGCAACTCACTGGGGCCCGCATGTTGAGCCAGCTGCTGTTGTTCTCGGCGGCGGCGATCGGATTCTTGTCGCTGATGCTGCTGCCGGCGGTGTTTCGGTTGCGGCGAACGCCGCCGCCGACGGGTTTCCTCGTCTTTGCCGTTTGCAGCGCCCTGGCGCCGATCTTGGCGGTGCTCGTCCAAGCGATGCAACGTTAGGCGGCACGGTCTTTGAATCCGCACATTGTCTGGCCGCGAACCTGACGAGGGCACTTCGGTTCACTTTTCAGTTTTCATGACGGAGCTCGTCGAAAATGGTCAAGACATTGGTGCTGCTGTCGCTGCTCGCAGTTGCTGGGGAAGAGCAAAAAGTGAAGACGTTCGATGCACCCACGGGGCCCGTGACGGAGGTCGTCGCAATTCTTGAGAAACCCTCCTCGACGGCGACGGCGGATGAACTGCGTGCCGCCGCCCGATCCGGAGCGGCGCTGCTGGCCCCGCAAAGCCCTGCCGCAGAAGCGCTCAGCAAACTTGCCGACGGCAAGGAGTCAGTCCCGGAGCTGCAAACGAAGATTTCCGAAATTGTTGAGGCTCTCACATTTCAACCCCTCCGCGAGGCCGAGCTGCCAGCCGGGTTCCCCACTTACACTCCTCCCGGCGTCGTTGAACTGAAAACCTATCCGATCCACCGGCGAGCCGTCGCGAAGCAGTTCTTCACGTTGTTCGCTCACATCACGCGGAACGATATTGCGATGACGGCCCCCGTGCGGATGGAGTTCAACCACGCCGATGACGGCAAGCTGGAGCAGGAGTCGATGGCGTTCTTTTACGGCGACCCTCAGACGGGGAACGTTGGCGCCGATGCGGCCGACAAGAATGTCGAGACCGTCGAAGACCAAGGCCAAACGGTGATCGCTCTAGGTCACCGCGGACGGTGGAACCGCGAGGTGATCGCCGCCGGCGAGCGCCGACTTCGCGATTGGCTCAAAGCCAATCCCGAATACCGCGAAGCGGGCGACCTGATCGTCATGGGGTACAACAGCCCAATGACGCCGACGGCGCGGCAGTTTTTTGAGATACAGCTGCCGGTGGAGAAAGCGGAGAGTGAGTGATGGAGTCTGCCGACCGGTGGCGTCTGACGTCATCTCACGCAAGGGAAAGACTGGCCTCTCATGCGCACTTCTAGATTCTGCGCATCGCTCAAAATGACGCTATTTTGCGCAGCAAAGGGCTAGTGCGGCTCGAACGCTTCCATCCGTTTGACGAGGTCGGCGAGATATTCGGCGACGATGGCGCCGAGTCGCTCTCCCTTCTCCGCCGTCGCTTTGCGGGGGGCGCCGAGCACCGAGCTGGGCCAGTAGCGGCGTACGTCGCGCACCAGCAGCGGCTTCGGCGTTTCGCGGCCACTCTCTTCGGGCAGCAATTCGGTCCGGACCAGTTCAGGACAGATCGACAGCAATCGCGAGGTTTCGATCTCGCCCGCGTGCATGTCGCCGACGGTTTCGATGATGCCGGCCATGCGATTCAGCAGGACTTCGTACTCCAGCACGATCGCAATGTTCGCGTCGGGGCAGCTGCGCAGGAGTCGCTCGGCCGCTTCCTCGATCGACGCCATGTGCAGGGCGCTGGCATGGCCTGAGTAGAGAATGAAGTTCCGCAAGCCCGACTGGTAAAGCGACTGGACGACGTCGCGGACCAGCGCCCGCACGGTTTCGGCGCTAACGCTGATCGTGCCGACGTGACCGCCCAGGCTACGGCAGTAGCCATAGGGAATCGGCGGGGCGACGAACAGGGGGACGAGCGCCGCGGCGCGCTTGCCGGCGTCGTACGCTTGGATCGTATCGGTCGAGAGCGGCAAGTGCGGTCCGTGGGCTTCCATGACGCCGAACGGGATGAAGACGCTGCGGCACGTTTTGAGTGCGGCTTCGACTTCGACGGTGGTCATTTCTTCGAGGATCATGGTCTGGCTCAGGTGATTTAGTAATGCTTAAACACAGAGAGCACAGAGGACACAGAGAATACGGAGGAATTGCAGGAACCGCGAAACACGCGAATTTTCGCGAATGAAATGCTCAATCGCGAAGACGGATATCGCGCAAAGCCCAAAAGTTCATTCGCGTAGATTCGCGTGATTCGCGGTAGGACTTGCTTCTCTTCTCTGTGTCCTCTGTGCTCTCTGTGTTAAATCGTATTTCACTTTTCAATCAGAACTCGGCGCTGCCAGGCGTGCGGGGAAACGGGATAACGTCGCGGATGTTGGCCATGCCGGTGACGAATTGGACGATGCGCTCAAGGCCAAGGCCGAATCCGGCGTGCGGCACGGTGCCGAATCTCCGCAGGTCGAGATACCACCAGTAGTCGTCGGGGTTGAGCCCCTGCTCTTTCATTCGCTCGATCAGCACGTCGAGCCGCTCTTCGCGCTGGCTGCCGCCGATGATCTCGCCGACGCGGGGGACGAGCACATCCATCGCGCGGACCGTTTTGCCATCGTCGTTCACCCGCATGTAGAACGCTTTGATACCGCGCGGGTAGTCGTAGAGAATGACCGGGGCGTTGAACTTCTTCTCGGTGAGGTAGCGCTCGTGCTCGGCCTGCAGGTCGGCGCCCCACTTCACGGGGTACTCGAACTTCTCGCCCGACTGTGCGAGAATCTCGATCGCTTCGGTGTAGCTCAGCCGCAGGAAGTCGCGGTCACGGACCGTTTCGAGCGCCGCCATAATCGTGTTGTCGATCCGCTCTTGGAAGAACGCCATGTCTTCCTGGCAATGCGTCAGCACGTCGCCCACGATTCGCTTGAGGAACCGCTCGGCGAGGGCCATGTCGTCGTAAAGGTCGAAGAACGCCGCCTCGGGTTCGATCATCCAGAACTCGGCCAAGTGGCGCGACGTGTTTGAGTTCTCGGCGCGGAACGTCGGGCCAAACGTGTAGATCTTGCCGAGAGCGGTAGCGTAGATTTCGCCTTCGAGCTGGCCGGAGACGGTGAGATAGGCGGGCTTGCCGAAGAAGTCTTGAGCGTAGTCGACTTTGCCGTCGGCCGTCATCGGCGGGTTGGCGGGATCGATCGTGCTGACGCGGAACATTTCGCCGGCGCCTTCGCAGTCGCTGGCGGTGATGATCGGCGTGTGGACGTAGAGGAAACCCTCTTCCTGGAAGAAATCGTGGATCGAGCGGCAGATGCGGTTGCGAGTGCGCATCACGGCGCCCATCGTGTTCGTCCGCGGGCGGAGGTGGGCCCACTCGCGGAGCTTTTCGAGCGTGTGCCGCTTCTTCTGCAGCGGGTAAGCCTCGGGGTCGGCGAGGCCGTGAACGATCACCTCGCTCGCGTGGAGTTCGGTCGCCTGCTCCTTGCCGCCCGACGGCTTCACCTCGCCGTGCACCGTCACGCTGCACCCGGCGCCGAGATGCTTCACCTCCGACTCGTAGTTGGGGAGCTTCGCGTCGGCGACGATCTGAATGTTGGCGAGGCAGGAGCCGTCGTTCAGTTCGAGGAAGCTGAAGCCTCCCTTCGAATCGCGGCGGGTGCGGACCCAACCTTGCAGCGTCGCCTGCTTGCCGATCGCGTCTGCCTGTCGGGCGGCCCAGACTGAGAGCTTTTCCACGATGTTCGTCCTTGAAATCCCCCTCCCTTGCAGGGAGGGGCTAGGGGAGGGATTCTCGACGTCCCAGTCTTCAAACGCTATGCGTGCAAAATAAGCTTTCTAGTCCCCTCCCCTTGATGGGGAGGGTTAAGGAGGGGTGAAGAACCCGTGTACCAACTTCGCCCCCCTCCCCAGACCTCCCCTCCAGGGGGAGGGAGCCGGAGGATTTAATTCGACTTCCCGTTACTTACAGCCCCTGCCCTGCCAACCAGCGTTCGGCGTCGATCGCCGCCATGCAGCCGCTGCCGGCAGCGGTGACCGCTTGCCGATAGTAATCGTCCGCCACGTCGCCGGCGGCGAAGACGCCTTCGACGCTCGTGTTCGTGCGGAACGGCACCGTCCACTTGAGGTACTTCTTGGGCGTCATCTCGAGTTGCCCTTCGAGAAACCGCGTGTTCGGCGTGTGGCCGATGGCGACGAACATCCCGGTCGCGTCGAGCTCGATGGTCTTATTGTCGCCAGTCGTCGACTTGAGCCGCACGCCCTTCACGCCGGTGGCGTCGTCGCCGATCACTTCATCGACTTCGGTGTTCCACTGAATGTTGATCTTCGGATTCGCGAGGGCGCGGTCGGCCATGATCTTCGACGCCCGCAATTGGTCGCGGCGATGGATCATGTAGACGACGCTGCCGAACTTCGACAGGTAGTCGGCCTCTTCGACGGCCGAATCGCCGCCGCCGACGACCACCAGCGGCTTGTTGCGGAACCGCGGCAGGGCGCCGTCGCAGACGGCACAGGCGCTCACCCCGCGGTTCTTGTACATATCTTCCGACGGCAGGCCGAGGTAATTCGCGCGGGCGCCGGTGGCAATGATTACCGACTGAGCCTCGATCCGCTGCCCGCTCGACGTATGGAGGCAGAACGGCCGCTTGCTGAAGTCGACCGAGACAATGTCGTCAGTTTCAATCCGCGTACCAAAGTTTTTCGCCTGCTTCCGCATTAGGTGCATCAACTCGGGGCCGGAGCAGCCTTCCTTGTGATGCATGTCGGCGAGGTAGTGATTCTCTTCGTCGAGGGCCGAGCGGAGGTAGTGGCTGAGATCGCCCTTGGGGAAGCCGGGGAAGTTTTCGACCTCCGTGGTAAGGGCGAGTTGCCCGAGCGGCAGCGTGCCGACCTGGCGATTCTCTTCGGTGATGGCGCCCTCAAACACGAGCGGGGTGAGGTTGGCCCGCGCCGTGTAGATCGCCGAGGTCCATCCCGCGGGTCCGCTGCCAATAATCACCACATGTTCAGCCACAGTCGCACATCCTTCAGGCTCGGTCATGATTGCACCCAATCTCGCTGGGGGTAAGCGGGAATTATAGAGGGAGCGCCGATGGGCGTAAACTCGACGATTTGCGACATTCTGCCTATGGAAGAGATCACGGCAGCCTATACAACGATGGGCAACGCAGGAGCGTGAGTCGCGCGAGTTGAAGACTTGACAGGATCACATGATGTGACGGATGGACTGGATTACGAAGCCAGGCATTCCATCCTGTTGATCCGCGCTATCCTGTGATCCTGTCAAAATACAACCACGCCGGAAGGGCAAATAACAGAGATGGAAACGTTAGTCACGCTGCACCCTGTGCTGGCGGCGCTTGTCATTTTCACTTTGCGGATCATCGACGTGTCGCTCGGCACGCTGCGGACGATCTCGGTAGTGCAGGGACGCGTCAAGCTCTCGGTAGTGCTCGGGTTCTTCGAAACCTTCGTCTGGCTGACGGCCGTCGCCCAGGCGCTGATGGGTATCGAGAAGAATCCGCTCTTGATGCTGGCGTACTGCGCCGGTTTCGCCGCGGGGAACGCAGTCGGCATTCAGATCGAACGGAAGATTGCGATGGGGATCGTCGTGATCCGAATGTTCTCGTCGCAAGCGGGCGGGGCGATTGCGTCGGCGCTGAGCATCGCGGGTTGGCGCCCGACGACGTTTCAGGGGATTGGCGCCGATGGGCCGAATACGATGATCTTTGTGATCGCACCGCGGCGACGGACGAGGGAGTTGCTGGAGACGGCGCGCGGCGTTGATCCGCATATTTATTACAGCATTGACCTGGTGCGCGAGTACCACGGCGGGGCGACGGCGGCGCTGTCGACGCCGGCCGACTGGCGGGCGATCTTTCGGATGCGGAAATAAACCAGACGTCGGCTGCGTTACGAAAATGGGTGGCATGTTCTTCGGTTATCCGATGAACATGTTTCCTTTCGACCGGCTCTGCATGCTCATCGGATAACCGAAGAGCATGCCACCTTTCGCTCTCGAATCGGCTTCCTCACGGGCGCGAACTGTCCGTGCTACTGGCCCAAGGCGCTCTTAACGCTAGAACAAGGAGATAGAGCGGAGCCCCGCATGCAACGGCGCCAATCGCCACCCAACCAAGCGGCCCTGCCGCGGCCGCGATCGCGCAAAGCGTCGTGAGCAGCAACATCGTCCGCAGGCGAAACTTCATCCGTTTGAGCCCTTGAAGCGAAGTCGGTGAGCGTTTGGCAAGCAGAACGACGCTACTCAGGAACATCAACGCGGCCAGGACAAGGGGATCGTTGGAGAAGATGCCCTGACTGGTTAACGAATAATTAGGGGCCGTCATCAGCGCCACCGCATAGGCCAGGGCGACGGCAAAACCAGCTTGTGCGGCAAACGTCCCGCGACGACGTGAGAACAAGGGAAGCGGCAGCAACACGAGCCAAGCCCACGCCAACCAGCGTGCCGCGAATCGGCGAAAATGCTCCGCGTGGCTTGTGAAGCGTACGACTGGCGGTGCGGGATAAACTTGCTCGACATCGGAACTGCCCCAGTTAGCCCCATGTCCAATGACTTGATCGTCTTGAAAGGTCGCGTTGACCGCATATCCGAACTTCGAATGGACCCACTTCGCCTCAACCAGTTCGTCTCGCTCCTGCAAGGTCAGCGCGTACTCGCCGGCGAATCGCTGCTCGAACACTTGGCGAGCGTCCTCATGCGAGCTATTCAGTCGCATCCACTCGACGACCTCGTCGTAATGTTGCTTCGATTCGATCCGCAGTTCGCCGATGCGAGCGCCCCACTTACTTTGACGTTGGATATCCTCGCGATTCTCCGCGTCCTTCCACCAGCCGCAACCGAGTAACAAGGCGACGTAGGCCGACCAAAAGAGCATCTGCCCGCTGGTGCTGCGAACCATGTCGTCCTCTCCAGGGAGTCGATGAAGTCTACCCGCGATATCCTTCGTGGCACGCACTGCACGCTTGGCTGGCTTTGCCGGCCGCCGCGCGGGCGGCATCGTAGTTCGCCTCGGCCGCAGCGCGGCTCAACTCGCGGGACGCCGCACGCAGATCGCCGCTGTGTTGCCGAAAGTTCTCGTCGTCCCAATACTCAAACTCTTCGCGATCGATGATCGCCGCGAGCATCGCTAGCACTTCAGCCTCTTGCTGGACGTCAACTGCCTTCCGCGAGAAGTCGCGGGCGTTGGAGAGCGCCGGCGAGATGCCTTCTTGCAGCGCCACTTCCATACGAGTCATGAGCAGCGGGCGATTGACGAGGTCGCTCCAAGTCTCCGGCGAGGGCGCTGGCTTGCCCCCGAGGCGTTCGCCGCGGATGAGGTCGTCGAGTTGGGTGCGCAACTCGGCCCCTTCGGCGAAGGTTTGATCGGTTCCCGTTTTGCAGTTGCGCGCGGCCCTTGCGAGCGCGTCGCGGAGCGACGGGGCGTCGTCTTTCCAACGGACGTCGCCGTCGTACTCGGCAATGACGGCGAACAGAACGGACAGTTCGTTGAACGCCCCGCCGCAGGTTTTGTAGCCGCCGCTTTTGAACTTGGCGGGATTGGCCAGCGGCTCGCGAAGGGAAGCGGCGATCCGTTTCACTTCGGCTGCTAGGGCATCGCCGCTGATCACTTGCGACCAAGGCGCTGCGCCGCTGGTCTCAACGCCAGCCGCGGCGGTATTCCCCTGTCCCTCTGGCGCATTCGTCGCCACCGCTTCACTGCGTTTTGCCGGTCGCTCGCCGACGAGTTGCTCGCGGGCATCGACGAAAAACTCATCGAGCACATCCTGCGACCAAACCGGCGGCTTGGCCCGCTGCATCGGCGGCGCCTGCTCAGCCGCGAACCCGCGAGCGTACAACGCTACGGCAACGACGCCGAACAATCCCGCCCCACATCGATTTGCCACGCTCATCCCCATTCCCCATTCAGCATGCCGCATTCGCCCTTCCTCCTTCCCTCGTCAACTTCCCCCTCGCTTCACTATGGTGTACGTTAAATTGTCCTTCCAGGCCAACCTGCTGCCGGCGAATCTGCCCGGTTCCCTCCCCCACAGGAACCCCCACGCCCATGTCCTACGACAACTCGCTCGCCCTCGTCCGCCAAGCCGTCGAGACCGGCCAACTGACCAGCACGGCCCAGAAGAATATCACCGCCTGGCTCACCGAGGCCCGCTACGGCGAGTATGCCCCGCAGGTGGCGGAGATGATCGAGTCGGGCCAGTGGCAGACGCTCGACGACGTCTTTTGGACGGTGATTCCGTTTGGCACCGGCGGCCGGCGCGGGCGGATGTACCCGGTGGGATCGAACGCCATCAACGATCGCACGATCGGCGAGAGCGCTCAGGGCTTGGCCGACTATGTAAAAGGTCAACTCGGCGCCGGCGGGAGCCTATCGTGCGCGCTGGCGTACGATACGCGGCATCGATCGGAGCACTTTGCGCGGCTCTGTGCGGAGATCATGGTGGCGAGCGGCTTCCGCGTCTTCTTCCTGCAAGGCTATCGCAGCACCCCGGAGTTGTCGTTCACCGTCCGTTACAAGCAGGCCTCTTGCGGCATCATGGTGACGGCGAGCCACAATCCGCCGAGTGACAATGCGGTGAAGGCGTATTGGTCGACCGGCGGGCAGCTGTTGCCGCCGCATGACAAGGGAGTGATCGACCGCGTGATGTCGGTCGGCGCCATCGAGCGGGTTCCGTTCGAAACCGCGGTCGCTGACGGGCGGATCGAAATCTGCCAGGACGAGATTGATCCGAAATATGTCGAGGCGGTGCTGACGCAGGCGCTTCCCGGTCCGCGCGACCTGAAGATTGTTTACTCGCCACTCCATGGCGTCGGCGCCAGCGCGGTGTTGCCGGTGCTCGCGGCTGATGGCTTCAAGGATGTGGAGCTATTTAGTCTGCACGCTAAACCTGACGGCGATTTTCCGAACGTGCCGGGGCATGTCTCGAACCCCGAGAACCCGCACGTCTTCGACACGATGATCGCCCACTGCAGCCACACCGGGGCCGATCTCGCGGTGGCGACCGACCCCGACTGCGACCGCATCGGCTGTGCAGCGCCGCTCACCGCTGCGGCCGGCGCGCAGTGGCTGACGCTTAACGGCAACGAGATCGGCGCGCTGTTGGCCGACTATGTGCTCGACTCGCGGAAGGCGATGGGCAAGCTCTCGCCTGAGAACTTCATTGTGAAGACGCTCGTCACCACGGAACTGACCCGCCGCATCGGCGACAGCTACGGCGTGAAGACGTTCGGCGACAACCTCGTCGGCTTCAAGTGGATCGCCGGCGTCATCGATCGCGAAGGCGCCGACAAGTTCCTCTACGGCACCGAGGAATCGCACGGCTACATGGCAGGCGGATACGTTCGCGACAAGGATGGGGGCCTCGCCTCGATGCTGTTGTGCGAGTTAGCGGCCAAGCTCAAATCGCAGAAGAAGTCGCTCCACGAGAAGCTCGACGACCTTTTCTGGCAGCATGGCGTTCACATGGAACGGACTGTCTCGGTCCAAATGCCCGGCAGCGAAGGGATGCTGCGGATGAAGGAAGTGATGGAGCAGTTCCGTACTTCAGCGCCGAAGACAGTCGCCGGCAGTTCAGTGGTGCAGGTTCGCGACTACTTCGACCAAACCGTGACGCTCGCGGCCGGCGGCAAGCGGCCGTTTGACGGGCCGCTTGGCGACTTGGTCATTCTCGACTTGGCGCTCGAAGGAAACTACGTCGCCATCCGGCCCAGCGGCACCGAGCCGAAGATCAAACTCTACATGTTCGCCTACGAACCGCCGGAGCAGTTGGCGAACCTCGAAGATGCGAAGCAGATGCTCGACCAGCGGCTGCTAGCGATGGAAGCCGACATGCGGGCGTTTGCGGGGGTATAGCGGGCACGGATTTTTGGCGATTCGACCCCCGGTCACTGACCGGGCGCTAGGGCGTGCGCTACAATTGTCGCATGGACGCCCCGCCGCCTGAACAAGATGCTCAGCCCGAGATTCCTGCCGACTTGCCGAAGTCGCAGGTCGAGTTCTTCCTCCGCGCCGCCGAGAAGGTCCGCACGCAGTTCCCGGACACGCCGGGCGTCTACCTCTTCCAAGACAAGCTCGGCCGGGTGATCTACATCGGCAAGGCGAAGAATCTCCGCGCCCGCGCCGGCAGTTATTTTCTGAAGGCGGCGGCTGAGGACTCCCGCACAGCACAACTGGTGCTGGAGGCGTACGACATCGACTTCATGGAGACCGAGAGCGAAGTCGACGCCTTGCTCACGGAAGCCCGGCTGGTGAAGGACATCCAGCCGAAGTTCAATCGTGATCTCCGCGATGACAAATCATTTCCCTATCTGCAGATCACGACGCACGAAGATTTTCCCCGCGTGGAGATCACCCGCACGCCCCGCACCAGCGGGGTGAAGCTGTACGGCCCATTCGCGAACGTCAGTTCCCTGCGCGGCGCGTTGCAGGTACTGCAGCGGGTCTTCAAGTTCCGCACCTGCCCGCTCGACATCGAAGAGAGCGACGACCGCTGGCGCTGGTTCCGCCCTTGCTTGTTGGCGTCGATCCGGCAATGCACGGCGCCTTGCAATCTGCGCATCTCCAAAGAGGAGTACCGCAAGGACATCAACCGACTGCGAAAGTTTCTCGACGGCGGCCGCAAGCCGCTCCTCGCCGAGATGCGCGCGGAGATGCAAGAAGCGGCCGCCGCCCGCCGCTTCGAGCAAGCTGCGAAGTTGCGCGACGAGATTCAGATGCTCGAATCGCTCGAAGACCGCGGCGATCTCGAAAAGAACGAACAGCCTGAAGTCTTCTACATCGATCCGAAAAAGGGACTCGCCGGGCTGCAGAAGGTACTGAAGCTCGACGTGCAGCCGCGCACGATCGAAGGCTGCGACATCGCTCATCTGGGCGGCGCCGAAACGGTCGCGAGCCTCGTCCAGTTCATCGACGGTCTGCCGTTCAAGCCGGGCTATCGCCGCTTCCGCATCCGCGAGGTGCAAGGGATCGACGACTACGCCAGCATGCACGAAGTGGTCGCGCGCCGCTTCCGTCGCCTGAGCACACAGGGCGATGTCTTTCCCGACATCTTGCTGATCGACGGCGGCAAAGGGCAGCTTGGCAAAGCCCTCACGGCGTTCGAGACGCTCGGCATCAAACCGCCGCTAGTGCTGTCGCTCGCGAAGAAGGAAGAACTCATCTACGTCATGGGCCGCGACGAACCGATCCGTTTGAGCCGCCACGCCTTCGCCCTGCGGCTGCTGCAGTATGTGCGGGACGAGGCCCACCGCTTCGCCCAGCACTACCATCACTTGCTCCGTCGCAAGCGAACGATGGGCGACTCGTAGGTTGGGCTTTCAGCCCGACGCCCCCGCGAGATGACCTCCCAGCCGCAATAATCGCCATAGGTAGTGCTTCGCCCACTAACCTAAACTTGAAGGCTAACTCCCTCGCCCCTATTCCGCATTCAGTATTCCCCATTCATCCTTTGCAATGCACGACCATCCCCATCCTGCCGGCAAGAACCTGCGATTTGCGTTCTTCGTGAACTTCGTCTTCACGTTCATCGAGATCGCGGGCGGCCTTTGGACCGGCAGCGTCGCGATCCTCAGCGACGCCTTGCATGACGCCGGGGACTGCATTTCGCTCGGCCTCGCTTGGTATCTCCAAGGGGTCTCCGATCGCGAAGCGAACGACCGCTTCACTTACGGTTACCGGCGCCTCTCGGCCCTCGGCGCCCTTATCACCGGCTGCGTGCTGATCATCGGGCTCAGCTTCATCGTCTGGGAATCGGTCCATCGACTGTTCGAGCCAAAGCCGGTCCGCGCCGGCGGCATGGTCGCGCTCGCCGTCGTCGGCGTCCTTGCCAACGGCGCGGCGGCGTGGCGTCTGCGCAGCGGCCGCTCGCTCAACGAGCAAGTCGCTACTTGGCACCTGCTCGAGGATACGCTCGGCTGGGTCGCCGTCCTCGTCGGCGGCGTGATCATGTCGTTTTGGGACATGCCGATCATCGACCCGATCCTCTCGCTCGCCATCTCGGCATTCGTGCTGTTCAACGTCGTCCGCAATTTGAAAAAGGTGGCGCTCGTCTTCCTGCAAGCGGCGCCGGCCGGTTTCGACGTTGAAAGCCTCAGACAGGAGGCGCTCAAGCTTTCTAATGTGATCGAACTGCACGACACCTACACCTGGACCCTCGACGGCGAACGCCACGTCATCGCCACGCACCTCCTGATGCGCGGCGACACGACGCGGGAGCAACTAATTGCCGCCAAGAGCGAGCTCTACCGCCTGCTGCGCAACCGCGAGTTCGAGCACATCACGATCGAGACTGAACTCGAAGGCGAGCGGTGCAACAATTCTTTTCCAGGTGAGCATCAGTGCCATTAACCACCAAGGCGCGAAGACTCGAAGAAAAGCACCAAGAAAAACCGGAGAAATGATTCTTGCAGCCGATCCTCGCTGATTGACTTGATCAGCGCCGATCAGCGAAGATTAGCATTCTCGGTTCTTCGCAATCGCCTTTCCTTCGTGCTTTTCTTCGTGCCTTCGTGCCTTCGTGGTTAGCATTTCCAGCCCCAAGAGCCACTCCATGAATCGCCGCGATTTTCTGCATACTGCCGCCCTTACCTCCGCCCTCGCCGCCATTCAGCCTCGCGCCTTCGCCGCCGCTGGCGACAAGCCGCTTCGCGTCGCGACGATCGGCTGCGGCTGGTATGGCAAGACCGATCTGTTTCACCTGATGCAGGTCGCGCCGGTCGAAGTCGTCGGACTCTGCGACGTCGACTCGAAGATGGCCGCCGGCGCTGCTGAACTCGTCGCCGGCCGGCAACCATCGAAGAAAACGCCGCCAACGTACGGCGACTATCGCAAGCTGCTCGCCAAGCAAAAGCCCGACATCGTCAATATCGCCACGCCCGACCATTGGCATGCCCTGCCGATGATCGCCGCCGTCGAGGCGGGCGCCGACGTTTATTGCCAGAAGCCGATTAGCGTCGACGTCGCCGAAGGCCAAGCGATGGTCGCCGCCGCGAAGCGGACTGGCCGCACCGTGCAGGTTGGTCTGCAGCGCCGCAGCACGCCGCACCTCATCGAAGCGCGCGATCGCTACATCAAGAGCGGCAAGCTCGGCAAGGTCGCGTTCGTCGACGTCCACAGCTATTACGGCGGCCCGGGCGGCTTTCCGCCCAAGGAAACGCCGCCCGCCAATCTCGATTGGGAGATGTACGTCGGCCCCGCTCCATGGCTCGACTTCCATCCGCGCATCCACCCGCGAAGCTGGCGAGACTTCCGCAACTTCAGCAATGGCCAGATTGGCGATCTCTGCGTTCACTTTTTCGACGTCGTTCGCTACTTCCTCGATCTGGACTGGCCGACAAGCATTTCCGCCGACGGCGGCGTCATGATCCGCAGCAAAGATTCCATCGCGTCGATCCCCGACACGCAGACGGCAATGTTCGATTTCCCCGGCGTGCAGGTCGTCTGGACGCAACGCAACTGGGGCGAACCTGCCGACCCCGAATACCCCTGGGGCGCCACGCTCTACGGCGACAAGGGGACGCTCAAGCTGAGCGTCCAAAGCTACGACTTCAAGCCGCACGGCGACGGCTCCGCCGAACATGGCGACTATCTCGACGAACGCGACAAGTTTCCCGAGGATGCGCAGCACAAGGAAACGGAAATGTTCGCCGCGCCCGCTACGCGCCGGCACATGCAAGACTTCCTGGCCGCCCGACAGGAAAACCGCTTGCCGGTGAGCAACATCGAACAAGGTCACATCAGTTCCGCCAGCTGCATCCTGGCGAACCTCTCGATGGACCTTGGCCGCAGCCTGAAGTGGGACGCCGCCGCGGGGAAGATCGTCGGCGACGAGGAAGCCAACCAGCGGCTTGCTCGGCCGTACCGGGCGCCATGGACGCATCCGATGGCGTAGTTCGCTGAGCTTACTACCGCTATTCGCGGTGCGTTGGCGGTGCGCTCAAAATCACCCGACCTTCGGCGTCAGCTGAATCGTCACCAGCACCGATGAGTCTTCAACTCCCTTCAGCGAATGGAGTTCGTCCCCCGTCAGGTACAACATTTCGCCTGATCCTAAGGGGCGCCGACTGCCGCTGGCTTCAAACTCGATGCGGCCCTCCAAGCACTGTACTGTGATTGGCCCGGCCACCTTATGCGGCGGGATCACCTTCCCGGCAAGGACGACGAGTCGAATCACCTCCAACCGTTCCGACTTGATCAATGTACTCGTGACAGATTGCACGAGTCGATCCGCCAAAGGACGGATGTCGATCACCTCGCCTGGCGCTGCATGTTGAATGGCCACAATCCGGCTCCTTAAGGCAAATGCAGTACCGCCCGGCAACTCGACGAGCGGCCCGAATTGTTATGTGTAACGACCCTAGTTATAGCCGCTAGCGGGTTCAGGCGTCGAAACTCGCAATTATCCCCAGGACGTTTGAACCTCTCCCATTCTCCAGCGTCTTGCCTGTTATCACTAAACTAACCACGCCTCCACCTCAGGCCGCACCTTGTCCCCTGACAAGCAACTCATTGAGTCGGCCCTGCTCGTCGTCCGCTGGCAACGCGGCGACCGCGAAGCGTTCGGTGAGATCGTGAAGCTTTGGGAACGGTCCCTGTTCTTCTACCTTCGCCGGCTCGCCCCGACCGAGGCCGACGCCTGGGAACTCCTGCAAGAAACGTGGCTTAAGCTCCTCCGCTCGCTCCACAAACTCCGCGATCCGCGCACCCTTCCCGCCTACCTTTACACGATCGCGCGCCACGCCGCGATCAGCCGCTTTCGCATCAAGCCGCCCGAAGTTGATAGTTATCCCGAACAACTGGCCGACGACCGCGGCAACGACGACGTCGCTGCCTTTGAAGACGCCGAGCAACTTCGCCATGCCCTCGACCAACTGCCGGTCCACCAACGTGAGATCCTCACCCTCTTCTTCCTCGATGATCTGACGCTAGAAGAACTATCGACCCTGCTGGAGATTCCCGTCGGCACGGTGAAGTCTCGCCTCCACTACGCCAAAGCCGCCCTTCGCGCGATCCTCTCGAAAGGAGCATCCCATGTCCGATAAATCCGTCGATCTGGTGCAGCGTATGATCAGCGCCGAGGAGATCAGCCCCGCCCTGCGGCGATCCTACCAGGCGGCGCTCGATGCGATGCTGGCCGAGCCGCTTACGCCGCGAAAGGCGGCCCCCGGCGTCTTTCTATTGGTTCTATTGACGCTGGGATGTGCGATTCTCGTGCGCAATTTGCTCGTGGTTGACGCGAAACCGGCTGTCCAAGCCGGCTGGCTAGCACTCCTCGTTGGTTTTGCCGCCGCTTGTATTCCAATCGCGCGCGACCTTTGGCAAAAGAAGCACTCCAAGAAATCGCTAATCGCGGTGACGACTTACATCGCGACTGCTGCTGGTTTGCTCACTGGGATCGCCATGTTTCGGGGGATGAGCGCCGCCTCCGACCCCGCTTCCACGTTTCACGTCCTCTTCGCACTGGTATTCCTGATCCTATGTCAGTTCTGGAGCCTCGATAGCCGCATGACCGCTGCTGAACTTGCTACCCGTGAGCAAATGCTGCGGCTCGAATATCGCCTTGCTGAGTTAGGGGATTCGCTGAAACGAGAATGATTTCGTCGCGTACTCATCGCGCCGTTCACTGGCAAGTCGTTCTCGAACTGACCGAGTTGTGTCATGCTAGAGCGATCTTCGCTCAGCAACCGACTCCGTATCATGTCGAGACGAGAACATGGCTTCAGCCAACGATGCTTCCCCCGATTTGTCCCGCCACGGCTGCCCTTCGGCCGCCGACCATGACCGCGAGGTCCCCGACGTCGATCTCCTCACCCCATGGACAGTGCGCGGCGTGACGCTCCGCAATCGCATCGTTATGTCGCCCATGTGTCAGTACTGCGCTGTCGAGGGGCTGGCGAACGATTGGCATCTCGTCCATCTCGGCAGCCGCGCTGCCGGCGGGGTCGGGCTGGTGATGGTCGAGGCGACGGCGGTCACGCGCGACGGGCGGATCTCGCCGGGCGACATGGGGATCTGGAGCGACGACCACATTGACCCGCTGGCGCGGATCGCGCGGTTCGTCGAGTCGCAGGGAGCGGTCCCGAGCATCCAACTCGCCCACGCCGGTCGCAAAGCGAGCTGCGACGCCCCGTGGCTCGGCGGAGCGCCGCTATCGCAGGAACAAGGGGGCTGGCGGCCAGTGTGGGGCCCGAGCCCGTTGGCGTTTGACGAGGGGAGCCCCGTCCCGCAGCCGCTCGACGACGCGGGCATCGATGCGGTCGTGGGCGAGTTCGTCGCGGCGGCCCGTCGGGCGATCAACGCTGGTTTCAAGATTCTGGAAATCCATGCGGCGCATGGCTATCTGCTCCACGAGTTTCTCTCGCCGCTGAGTAACCAACGTACCGACCAGTACGGCGGTTCAATAGACAACCGCATGCGGCTGCTCCTTCGCGTGGCGGAGGAACTTCGCAGCGCAATGCCTGCCGACATGCCCCTCTTCACGCGAATCTCGGCGACCGATTGGGCAGACGGCGGCTGGGATGCCGCCCAGTCGGTGCTACTTTGTCGCGAACTGAAGGCTCGCGGCGTCGACCTGATCGACGTCTCGTCAGGCGCCCTCACGCCGAAGGCGCGGATCCCTGTCGCGAAAGGTTATCAGGTCCCATTCGCGCGGCAGATTCGTGACGAGTCCGGGATTGCCACGGGGGCGGTGGGACTGATCGTTGAAGCGAAGCAAGCGAACGAAATCATCACCGGCGGCGACGCCGACCTCGTGTTCCTCGGCCGCGAACTCTTGCGTGAGCCCTACTGGGCGATCAAGGCCGAGCAAGAGCTGGGCGGCCCGCCGACGTGGCCCATTCAAATGGATTACGCGGTGCAACGTCGTGTCAAGTAAGCGTGCAATGCCAGAAAGCACGACGAATGCGACTACGCAGCCAGCCGCAACGCCGCCGCTGGAACCGGCTCGCAACGCTCGCCCGCGCCTGACCAGCGTCTCAGCGCGATCGCAGCGAGGTGCCCGCCGAACGCGATGGATATCTTAACGGCATGCTCGAGCGCTCGGCGGCGGCCGATGAGCGGCACGCAGTCCAGGTCGCAGTCGGGGTCGGGGTGCGTCAGGTTGACCGTCGGCGGGGCGAAGCCGTCGCGGAGAGCCATCGCCGTGATCGCGAGCTCCACGGCGCCGGCGGCGTTCACGAGATGGCCAAGGTTGGCTTTGATCGTGCTGATGCAAAGGTGGTTTGCGGCCGAGCCGAAGGCGGCGCGGATGCCGCGGGTCTCCATCGCGTCGTTCTGCTTCGTCCCGGTGCCGTGGGCGTTGATGTAGGCGACGTCGCTCGGCACGAGGTTCGCCTTCCGCAGCGTGCGGTCGAGCAGGTGCGTCAGCGGCCGGCTATCGGCGCTTAGGTCAGTCACATGGGTCGAGTCACTCATCAGAGCGCCTCCCAGAATCTCGGCGTAGATCGACGCCCCGCGGGCGCGAGCGGAGCTGAGTCGCTCCAGCACCAGCGTCGCCGCCCCTTCGCCCATCACAAAGCCAGTGCGGTTCGCGTCGAAGGGTCGACAGGCTGACGCCGGATCGTCGGCGTTGGCCAAGACCCGCATGTTATAGAAACCGGCGGAAAGGATCGGATGGAGCGTTTGAGCGGAACCGACGAACGCGATGTCGGCTTGGCCGTCGAGGATGGCGCGCATCCCATTGATCGTGGCGATCGAGCCAGTGGCGCAGGCGGTCGAGTTGACCAATCGCGGTCCGTAAATGCCGAGGCGGTTCGCGACGCGCGTCGGCACGGCCGAGTAGAGCAGGTTCTCCCACCACGGTTTGATTTGAGTCGTCCCCTCGCGGCGGGCGTATTCCTCGGCCATCCAGGGAGTCGGCCCCCCGCAGGTGCCGTAGGAACTTGCAATCCGCGAGCGGTCACAGCGTCTGAGGTCAAGACGGCTGTCTTCGAGCGCCTCACGCGCCGCGGCCATCGCAATCGGAAAGTTACGATCGCCGAAACGGTCGAGTGGAACGCCTTGCACCGTCGCACCCAGCAAGAGGCCGTCGGGGATTCCCGGCATGCCACAGAGTTTTCGGACGCCGTTGCGGCCCGCCTTCACGGCATGCCATGTCGACTCGCGGTCCGCCCCGACGGCAGTGACCATGCCGATGCCGGTGATAACGACGCGATCGTCCATGAATTTGAGGGGTGACTAGGAGGCGCACGGCGAGCGGCGGACCGGGGGGGCCCGCTCGGGGGAGTAGGAATACGGAATTGGGCAATTCTCCGCCACCCTGATTCAGACGTCTGGCTTGGCAGTCCGAAATCGAACTGGCCAACCGCAAGTGATCGCCAGTTCAACCAGCCAATTCTGCGAAAAGCTAGCAAACTGATCTGGCGGGGGCTTGCCGAGGCGCGCGTGGAGGTTAAAATCAGCTCCACGCCCGGAGTTGGGGATGGAAACCCAATCCTGGCGACCTTTAATCG
Source organism: Pirellulales bacterium (assembly GCA_041740115.1). GTDB lineage: Bacteria > Planctomycetota > Planctomycetia > Pirellulales > Lacipirellulaceae > Lacipirellula. The sequence continues at coordinate 11,095 of JBGSMO010000140.1, read as the reverse complement.
AATCTGCGGGTTTTTCGCCCATACGCTCAACATGGAGGACAATAGCGGAACCGGCGACCATTCGCGGCATGATCGAAACCCACGACCTGTTCCTTGGTGAGTGGCCCCGCGCGATCGACGATCGCTACCGCCTCTCGCTCCCGCCGGAGTGGGTCGGACCCCTGGCAGGCGAATCGGAGGGCTGTACCTGGGCCAAAGAACGACCCGGGTGCCTGAGCCTCTGGAATACCGCTAATTGGCAAGGTTGGCTCGATGCAGGCGTTGAGCTGATGAAGAGCAAGATCCGCACCGGCCGACTCGACCGACGAACCGAAAGCGTGCAACTCTTTGGTAGGCTCCTGTCGACAAGGCATCGCACGGCGCCGATCGCGGGCCGTGGGCGGATTACGATACCCGACGCCTTCCGGGAGTTTTTGGGAGTCGAACCGGGAGGCAACGTGCTGGTCGTCGGCGCCGCGGTGTGCGTCGAGATCTGGCGGCCGGAATGTTGGAGTCAACACATCGGCGAGCAGATGCCGGGCTTCCGGCAGTTGTTTGATCAATTAACGGAATAGACGATAGCAACGAAAGAAATGTCGTCATCCTGAGCGCAGCAAAGGATCTGGCGCCGCAAACAAGGCTTCAGATACTTCGCTCTGCTCAGCATGACAAAGCGAGCAGTCAACACACGTCGCGCTTGGCCGGCACGGTTAGCCTTTCACCACCCGTCCGTTGTCACCCGGCTCGGGATGCAAGTCTAACGGTAGGCTAATCGGCAAAGGGGACCCGCATCTCCTGCCGGCTGGGCGCGGCATTTTTTATTGAAAGCCACCGGCACTGCCGGTGGCTTTTATTTCGCTCCCTGCGTCACGGCGATGAACGCCATCCGCAGTTGATGCAGAATGTCTTTAATCCCCTGCTCTTCCATGGGGTTGAGATTCCCTTTCGTCTTCTCAGCGATCACTTCGAGCATGTCGATCGCGAACTTGGCGTGCCCGGGGTCGGCCTCGATCTGTCCGGTGCCAGGGTGAGGAAACTGCCCTAGCGCGACCATCGCTTCGGTGACGAATGTTGAGATCAGTAGTTCAAACGAAGCCTCAGGCAGTTCGCCGCCGAAGTCGTCGCCGTCCGTCGCATCCGTTTGGCCGCTTGCCGCCGCGGACTTGTGCAAAGCCGCTTCCTTCTCGGCGGCAACCTGCGACTTCCAATCTTCGTCGATGATGATCTTCTTTTCGTCGCTCATCGTTTGCTCCGACTGTTCGCAAGTTGACGGCAATTAGGCTTCTTGGGGCGTGGACCGAGGCGCCGACTTCTTGGCCTCAGCCCCGCCGGAATGCTTCGCGGCATGATGCTCGATCGCGGCTCCGATGAACCCCGCGAACAGCGGATGGGCTTCGGTCGGTTTCGATTTGAATTCTGGATGATACTGCACCGCGACGAACCAGCGGTGACCCGGCAACTCGACGATCTCGGCCAGCGAACCATCGGGGCTCGTGCCGGCGATTCGCATCCCGTTCGCGACGAACTGCTGCCGGTAAACATTGTTAAGCTCATAGCGATGGCGATGCCGTTCAGAAACGACTTGGGCGCCATATGCCTTCGCCGAGTGGCTTTCAGGATCGAGCTTGGCCGGGTAGGCGCCGAGCCGCATCGTCCCGCCTTTGTCGGTGACCGTCTTCTGGTCGTCGAGCAGGCAAATGACGCCGTGGCGGGTCTCTTTGTCAAACTCAGTCGAGTGGGCGCCCTCCAATCCGCAGACGTTACGGGCGAACTCGATCACCGCGCATTGCATGCCGAGGCAGATGCCGAAGAAGGGAACGCCCTTCTCGCGAGCATAGCGAATCGCGGCGATCTTCCCCTCGATGCCGCGCTCGCCGAAACCGCCCGGAACCAAGATGCCGTCGTAGCCGGCGAGCATCCGTTCGGGCCCTTCGGCTTCGAGTTCCTCGCTCTTGATGCGGGCGATCCGCACCTGCGACGAATTCGCCATGCCCGCGTGATCGATCGACTCGTAGATCGATTTGTAGGCGTCGCGATGCTCGGCATATTTGCCGACGACGGCGATGCTGACTTCGTGATCTGGATTGCGAAGCCGGCGGAGCAGTTCACGCCAATCGTCGATCACCGGCTCCGGCGTCTTCAGGCCGAGTTGCTTGCAGATCAGCCCGTCGAGCTTGTGCTCGACCAAGCTAAGCGGGACCTCGTAGATCGAGAAATCCTTGTCGCGTTCTTCGATGACCGCATCGATCGAGATGTTGCAGAAGAGCGCGATCTTCTCGCGATCTTCGCGGCTGATCGGCTGTTCGGTGCGGCAGATCAGCACGTCAGGCTGGATGCCGATCTCGCGCAGCTGGCCGACTGAGTGCTGCGTCGGTTTCGTCTTCAACTCGCGGGCCGCCTTCAGGTACGGCACAAGCGTCAGGTGAATGTAAAGGCAATTCTGCTTGCCGACATCCAGCGCGAACTGACGTATCGCTTCGAGGAACGGCAAGCTCTCGATGTCGCCGACCGTACCGCCGATCTCGGTGATTACGACGTCGACGTCGCCTTCGCCGAGCCGTTGAATCACCGACTTGATTTCGTTGGTGATATGCGGGATTACCTGCACAGTCTTGCCCAAAAATTCGCCGGCCCGTTCCTTATTGATGACCGACAGGTAGATTTGGCCGGTGGTGTAGTTCGAATCTCGCGTCAGCGGCGAGTTGGTGAATCGCTCGTAGTGCCCCAGATCGAGGTCGGTTTCGCTGCCATCGTCGAGGACGTAGACCTCGCCGTGCTGGTAGGGGCTCATCGTCCCCGGGTCGACGTTGATGTACGGATCGAGCTTTTGCATCCGCACCTTCAGGCCGCGACGCTCGAGCAGCATCCCGATCGAGGCGCTGGTGAGACCTTTTCCCAGAGAGCTGACGACGCCGCCGGTGACGAAAATGTGCTTAGTCATACGCTCTGGGCCTTCCGTGTAGGTGAGAGGGACTGCCAGCGGGGCGCCAGCCTGGCTGCCGCGAACTATTGCATTCTAGCTAGCGAGGCGTGGGGCGCGCAGCCCTGCGGATAGCCGCCGATTTACCGGAAGAACTGCCCGGCGCCCTCGGCGGGGAAGGCGTTCACATGATGCGTGATCGTCGGCCGTGGGGCATCGATCGGCCACACGACTTCGATAATGTCGAAACGAGCCGCATAACGCTGCAGCAGGCCGTGCGATTTGAGAAAGGCATTGGCGGCGCGAGTCATCCGCTGCCGGCGCACGGAGTCGACAGCGATCGCGGGACGAACGGCATTGGCGCTCCGCCGCGTTTTCACTTCGACGAAGACGACAGTTCGGCCATCGACGGCAATGACGTCAATCTCACCGTACCGCAGCCGGCGGCGGGTGACGACGATACGGTAACCCTGGCGGCGGAGAAACCGGACAGCTTCCGCCTCGCCCCGCTCGCCGAAGGAGAGGGGGCGCCAGCGCTCGGCAATCCATTGCTTGATCGACATTCGTGGCGGCCTGTGCAGATGGGGCCGCGCTTCGCTGGCGCGTCGCGGCTATGGTATTCCCACTCGTGGCGCGCAGTCGAACGGCGTGCGGGTGGGACGTTGTCCCAGCCTAATTGGAAATCGCCATGCCGCAACAGGCAATTGGCTACTTCTTATCCGTGCCGGCTTGCTCGCTGCGACGCTCGCGAAGGCGGGCCGACTTGCCCGAGCGATCTCGCATGTAGTAGAGCTTCGCCCGGCGAACGACCGCGCTCCGCTTGACGTCGATCTTGGAGATCCGCGGCGAATGGAGCGGGAACTTCCGCTCAACGCCCTCACCGGCGACGATGCGACGGACGGTGAACATCTCGCGTGAGCCCGAACCGCTGCGAGCGATCACGATGCCGGAGAAGACCTGGATCCGCTCCTTTTCGCCTTCGAGAATCTTCGTGTGAACGTCGACGGTGTCGCCGATCTCGAACATCTGGACCTGGTCAGCCGGCTTGAGGCTCGACTTCTCGACGCTGGCGAGGATTTGCTGGCTCATGTTTCGTTATCCGTTTGAAAGGCGCTGGCTTTTCAATTCGTCCGTAGGCTGGGACAACGTCCCACCGGCCGGCCGTGTTGGTTGGTAATTCGCGTTGGTTAGTAGTTCAGGTGGGGCGTTGCCCCAGCCTACTAGTTCTCTTCGTTCAGCAGGTCGGGACGCTGCTTTTTCGTCCGTTCCAGGCTGCTCTCCTCTCGCCACTTCGCGATCCGCGGGTGGTCGCCCGAAAGCAACACTTCCGGCACTTCCAACCCGCGGTACTCGCGCGGGCGGGTGTACTGGGCGAACTCCAACAGCCGATTGCCGGTCGAAAACGAATCGTACCGGCCGCTCTCTTCGTCGCCCAACACTCCCGGAACCAGTCGGATGACCGCGTCGATCACCACCATCGCAGCGACTTCGCCGCCGTTGATGATAAAGTCGCCGATCGAGACTTCCTCAGGCTCCAAAATGTCGATCACGCGCTGGTCGAACCCTTCGTACCGGCCGCACAGTAGCAGCAGCCGCGGATGGGTCGCCAACTCTTCGACCAGTCGCTGGTTAAGCGGCCGGCCCTGCGGGGTGAGCATGATCACTCGCCCCGGCGTTTCGTCCTGCTTCTGCACCGCCTCGACCGCTTCGACCGCTGGTCCCGGCATGATCACCATGCCGGGCCCTCCCCCGTAGGGACGATCGTCGACCGAACGATGTTTGTCTTGGGCCCAGTCGCGAATGTTATGAAGCTCGACCGACACGATCGACTTGTCGATGGCCAGCTTCAATAAACTCTGCGTCAGGTAGCCCGAAAACATTTCCGGGAACAGCGTGAGGACGTCGAACCGCATGGTTGGACGGCTCCTGGGCTGTTCGCCGGTGGATTAACCTTCAGCCGCGGGAGTCGCAGCCTCTTCAGCAGCGGGCGCCTCGGCGGCAGGCTCACTCGCGGCAGCTTCTTCAGCGGCCTTCGCAGCAGCAGCTTCCTCGGCAGCCTTCGCCGCAGCGGCTTCGGCAGCAGCCTTGGCGGCCGCCTCTTCAGCCAGCTTCTTCAGCGACGGAGCGGCGGGACCGGCGTCGGGGACGACCTTCGGGCCCTTCAGCTTCGCAATCGCCTTTTCCTGCTGCTCAAGGTGCGTGCCGTTGGGGCCGTACTTCTTGATCAGGATCGCGACCTTCTCGCTCGGCTGGGCGCCAACGCTCAGCCAATGAGAAACGCGTTCTTTGTTGAACAACGCCCGCGCATCGGTATCAGGGACCGACGGGTCGTAGGTGCCCAACTCTTCCAACACGCGACCGTCGCGCGGGGCGCGCTTGTCGGTCGCACAAATACGAAAGAAGGCGCGATGGGCACGGCCCATCTTCTTCATGCGGATAGCTACCGCCACAATACCATCTCCTAATTCGGTGCGTGAATCGCCTTCACGATTCACAAGTGCCCGCCCAGGCATAGCTTAGGGGCCAGACGGGAATCCCGTATCTTGCCAGAAACAGGGGGTAGCTGGCAAGTGGGGTCCGGCGAAGGTTTTGGGGAGTACCTGTCACCCCGAGGTACTCCGAGGGGTCCGGCCAGATTCCTCGCTTCGCTCGGAAGGACGGGCCACACTCGGAATAACGGGCTACGCCGCGAGCCTCACTTCCCCCCTTTTTCGTCCCGTCGCCGTTTGCGAATCTCTTTATCCCGCTGTTTCTTTAATTTCGCCTTTTCCTGCGGGGAGAGCCGTTTCCCAGAACTTTGCTTCTGCCGCGACAGTTGCCCCGCCGGATTCGACATCGCCCCGCTCTGCAGTTCGCGAACCATTTTCATCCGGTCCTTCACCCCTTTGCCGGCCATGGCGGTCATCACCTGCGACATGGCGCTGAACTGCTTCACCAGTTCGTTCACCTCGTGCGGTTCGACCCCCGATCCCGCGGCAATCCGGCGGCGGCGTCCCTGATCGATCACTTTCGTCGGGTTCCGCTTTTCGTCAGCAGTCATCGAGTCGACGATCCCCAGCATCCGCTTCATTCCCTGCTCGGCGTCGACGTCGTCAAGGTGCTTCATGAGCGACCCCATGCCGGGGATCATTCCCATCACCTTTTGCAGCGGGCCGAGCCGGCTGATCTGGCTCATTTGCTTGCGGAAGTCGTCGAGCGTGAACTCGCCCTTCTTCAATCGCTCTTCCTGAGCGAGCATTTCATCCTGGTCGAACTCGCGCTGCGCCTTCTCGACGAGCGTGAGAATATCGCCCTGCCCCAGAATGCGGCCCGCCATCCGGTCGGGGTGGAATTCTTCGAGCGCGTCGAGATGTTCGCCGACGCCGATGAACTTGATCGGCACGCCGGTGACATGCTTCACCGAGAGGGCGGCGCCGCCGCGAGCGTCGCCGTCGAGCTTCGTGAGGATGACGCCATCGAGTTCGAGGGCTTCATTGAACGCCTTGGCGCTGTTGACCGCGTCCTGCCCGGTCATGCTGTCGATCACCAGCAGCACCTGATCGGGCATCGCCTGGCGATCGACCCGCTTGAGCTCTTCCATCAACGCTTCGTCGACGTGGAGCCGGCCGGCCGTGTCGAGAATCAGCACGTCAGCGCCAATCTTCTTCGCATGGGCCTGGGCCGCTTTCGTGACGGCAACCGGATCCTTCTGCGTGCGATCGGAAAAGACCGGCACGCCGAGTTGCTCGCCAATGATGTGGAGCTGATCGATGGCCGCCGGCCGCTGCAGGTCGCACGCCACCATTAGCGGCGAGCGGCCCGCCGCCTTCAGCAGCCGGCCGAGCTTGCCGCTGGTGGTCGTTTTGCCGGAGCCCTGCAGACCGCACATCATCAGGACGGTGACGCTGTCTTTTCCCTTCAGGTGCAGGGAGTGATCGACCGGCCCCATGAAATCGATGAGGGCCTGGTAGACGACGCCGACGACCTGCTGGCTGGGGTTGAGCGACTTGAGAACCGTGTCGCCGACCGCTTCGTCGGTGATCCGCTTCATGAAGTCGCGGACGACGCCGAAGCTGACGTCGGCCTCGAGCAGCGAGCGCTCGACGAGCTTGAGCCCGTCGCGCATGTTCGATTCGGAAAGCTTCCCCTGCCCGCGGAGGGTTTTGAAGGCGCCGGAGAGACCGTCTTGGAGGGCTTCGAACATGATTTGGCTGAGTAGTGAGCGTGAGGCTGTTCAGTTTTTCAGCCCCCGGCTCCGCCGGGGGGTCGGCATCCATTTCGATCGGCGTCGCCCTGCGTACTGCTACCCCCTGGCGGAGCCAGGGGCTGCAATGGAGGGCGGACGGCGAGCGATAGACCCGCAATTCTAGCGGAGTCGGGACCGGTGATATAGCCGAGCCATTCTGGCTCGAAGAGCTAGCCAACAATGTACGTCAGTCGAGGGGCGACGAAGAGGACGCGGATTTTCGCGGATTCGACGGATCTACGCGGATTGATTCATTGGATCCGCGTTCATCCGCTAAATCCGCGCGAATCCGCGTCCCATTCTTACTTGGCGGTGGTTGAGGAGTACCCATTGGCAACGGCACACGGAGTGCGACTGCTAGATTGCCTTGTCTGCCAATACGCGCCTTATCTGCCAATGTGTGCCAAGTCTGCCAATAGTTTTTGGCAGACTTGGACGCTTGGAATTTTTGCCTGCTTTACGCGTATCGGCCATGTTGGCCAACTGCTATTGGCCAACTCGGACGCATTCTGAGGATCCTTCCCGGCGATGCGCGTATTTTGCCCACTCCCGTCTCATGCAGTTGCCGACGGCCAGCGGGCTTGGATGGAGTCAGTTTTCAAAGAACAGAACGATCGGCGTCTGTGGCCATGGAGGCGCCTAAGCGAGCCGCTGTATATCCATGTGTACACTATCAAATCAAGTGGCCAATTTCAAGCTTTTTCTTGGAGAAATGGCATCGCCTGCTTGATTATGCCTTCGCGTGAGACAATCACTTTCTTAAATCTCACGCAAAAGCGCGTAGTCGCAAAGGAGAATGCGGGCGCGGCGGTTCTGTCCCACGATTGTGTTGTTAGGAAGATTCTTTCTTCTTCCCCTTCTTTGACTGGCGACTTGCCTTAGCTAGCCGTACGAAGTCGTACGCGACCCAGGCGACGACACCGGCGAAGATGAGAACTACAAAGAACCAGACGAAATTAGGGCCATCGAAAGAGAGCCGCGGCGTTTGAGGGTTGGATGTCCTCGGAAGTCGCGTGGGGATCATGCCCCTCAGTGTAGCGGGTAGGGGCTAGTGGAATGCCAGCGTAATCTGGGCAGTGGGCGGTATTCTTCCCATGATCTCCTGCAAAGAGCCGAGCCGTCTGATCCGGCTCATCTGTTCACGGAAGGCGTCGAGAGTGAATTCCATCGCGACTCTTGGGAGCAATTAACTTCTTGACGAGAAGGCGAGCGCCTGACCGGCGATGTCGACCCCCACTTTTTCGCTCCAGGCGGTCAGTAGTTGGCGGTAAAGCGGGCCAGGGCGGCCATCACCCACGGTCTCGCCATCCACCCGCACAATCGGCTGCAGGCAGATCGACGTGCTCGTGATAAAGAGTTCGTCGGCCGTGGCAAACTCTTGGGGCGTCAAGTCGGCTTCGGTGTGAGCGACGCCCGCTGCGTCGGCGAGTTCGAACAGCACCTGCTGGCTGATGCCGGGCAGCACGCCGTCAATCCGCGGCGTGACGAGGCCGCGATTGGCGTAGTAGGCGACGACGTTCGCCGTCGACGCTTCGCCAATAAAACCTTGTTGGTCGAGCAGCACGGCTCGGGCGCCGGGCTGACGACGCGAGGCTTCTTGATCGGCGAGATAGTAGTGCATCCGACTGCGGCACTTCAGTTCTGGCGGCCAGCAGTTGGCGGGCGTTTGGCGAACGTCTGTGATCACGACGTCGACGCCCGTTGCGAACTTCTCGGCCCAGCCATTGAACGGGAGCGGTCCGCCGTGGACGCCGATCCGCGGCTGCGTCGCCGCCGGCGAATCGCCGGGCGTGACGAAGACGCCGACGTACCAGTCGTCGCCGGGGGCCATCAGTTCGGCATTGACGTCGGGAAATGCGGCGACCGCGTCGCGGACTTCATCGACGATGGCCGTGGCGTTCCAGCCGACGATTTCCAACGAGCGATGGAGACGCTTAAGGTGTTCTTCGACGCGGAAGGGCCGGCCGGCAAAGGTGCGAAGCCGCTCGACGACCGTGACGCCGAGGACGAAGCCGACGTCGCTGAGGGGGATTTGGGCGTCTTGCAGCGGGAGCCACTGACCGCCGAAATAAGCTTGGCTGAGGTTCATGGATTTAAGTATGGCGGCGTTCGCCCAACCTCGCCACCGTCAGCGCAGCCCCGATAGGGGCGAAATAATGTAGCCAGGGGCGCGAGCCCCTGGTTGAGGGAGCCGTCCCAAGTTTCAGCCCCGAGAGGGGCGATATCAATCGCATGGGGTGACGAGTGTCGCCCCTCCGGGGCTTCATCACCATGCCGCGTCAGTTCCAGGGGCTGACGCCCCTGGCTACAACATGACGCCCCTCACGGGGCTAATGAGATTCTGATAGCTCATTCAATACATGCCACTGGCATCCGTGCGTTTGTAGCCCCCGGCTCCGCCGGGGGGGTAGCACTTCGCGGGACGACGCCTATCGGTATGGCAACCGACCCCCTGGCAGAGCCAGGGGCTGAAAGGCGATTACGGACGAGCGGCGAGTTCCGTTTCCGTCTCACCCGGCTCTTCCTGCAAGCGCGCCGGGAATTGAGCGACTTGCTCCAGCACGCGGGTGACGCGGCTCGATGAAGCGAGATACTCTTCAATCGCGTGATGACGGCCGACGGCGCCGGTGACGTCGACCGAGCGAACGCGGTCGGCAAACTGGCCGAGGCCGCGCGGCCCACCATAGCCCAACGGCCGGGCGCCGCTTTCCATGGCGAGATGATAAAACCGCATCGCCGGGTCGAGATGGTTGTTCACGAGCAGGAGTTCGTCGACTTGTTCGAGCGCTCGGCCATGATAGCCGCCGGGCCGAATCCAGTTGGCGTCGAGAGCCGCCGCGACGAAAGCCGCTCGCACCGGCGGGCGTTGCGGATGGCTGCGCTGGGCAAGTTCCAACGAACCGAGTCGGCCGCCGGCAAGCAAATGCAACGCCCCGGTGGCGACGCGCGCGCCGTAGCTGTAGCCGATCACCGCCAGCGGTGTTTCGGCGGGAAGCTGGTCGATCGTCCAAGCCAATTGCCAACCGACTTGCTTCGTGCGGGCCGCCTTCACCTGATAGTCGCGAACCTGCCCCCGAATCTGCGACGAGGGCCACGACCAAATCACGAAGCGGATCGGTCCGTCTCCTTGGTTGCGCGCCGCCAACGAGCGGTACATGGCCAGGCCATGCGACTTCGAGTAGCCGCAATCGACGCGGTTGCCGTGGATGTAGACGATCGTGGGCACGGGCTTGCTTAGCTCGGTCGCCAGTTCGCTCCAAGCAAGGGGCCGCCAACCGGTCGAGCCGCCGGCGCCGTCGTGCGCTTCAATCTGCAAGCCGGACGCGATGAGCGACGGATCGCACTGCGTGCCGATCGCTCGCGTGCTGATCATGTAGACCTGATCGCCGGCGGCGGAATGCGCATCGATCGCGACGGGCCTTTCGAGCACCGTCGAAACGGCGCTCGCGTGCGTCACGTCGGCTCCCTGCGCCGCGCTCACTCCGCGTATGAGCGCCCATGCCAAAAGCATGGCCGTCGCGGCCGGCGCACGAGCGCGGTCGATCAAACTAGTCGCCCAATCCGTCATGATCGTCCAGCGCAGACTCCGTCCCATCTGCACGACTCGCGCAACTTCCGATGTCCGACGACACTTGCGGGCAGGTGCGCAGTTTCTACCCGCACAAGCGTAGCATTTTTTCTGCGCGCAGGCGGAAGCTATGAGGAGGAAAAAAAACCGTCCGTTGCGTTTGCACATCATGCCGCGTGTTGTAGAGTTGCCGGACCCTCCGTTTTGCCCTCCTGAAGCAAAACACCCCTCCCCCCTTCTACGCCTTCGCTACAGTGCGCTGGCAGCGGAGTACCAAGTCATGAGGAAATTGACGATTCTGATGGCGCTGGCGAGTGCGCTCGCCGCGAGCAGCGGATGCTCGAGCTGCATCGGCCGCTGCAGGAACCTGTTTCACAAGGGCTCGCCGTGCGGCACCGCGATG
>JBGSMO010000115.1:0-17543 GCA_041740115.1 Pirellulales bacterium | reverse complement strand
GTTGACCCGTCATCGCCGTCACGCACGAGACTACGAAAAACTCCCCGCCTCCAGTGAAGCCCTCATTCAAATCGCCATGATCGGGCTCATGGCGAGACGACTCGCCAATGCGACAAACTAGATTTCAAAACACGTTCTAAGGGGTTCAAGCCACCTAGAGATTCAAACCCAATCGGTGGAAAAGAATACCTAGGAGCAATCCAAGTGACGCGAATTGGACTGACGCTGCTATTGGCATTGATCGCGGCGACGTCGATCGCCCAGCCGCCGCAGCCGCCATTCGGCGGGCCTGGCGGACCTGGCGGTCGCGGCTGGCCTCCCTTCGGCGGCTTCGGTCCGCCCCCCGGCATGGGCGGGGGCCTGCTTGACCTCATCAGCATGAAAGAGGTCCAGGCGGAGCTTGCCATGAGCGAAGAGCAACGAGCCGAAATCAACGAGCTTGTGGAGAAAACGCGCCGCGAAATGGCCGAGAACTTCGAGCGTGCTTTCGCCGACAACGATCCAGATGGAGCAGAGTCGCCGGAGGCAGGATTCAGAGCGATGCGAGAGAAGATGGACGCGCTCAACGCTCAAACCAACGAGCAAGTTCAGGAGCTGTTGAAGCAGCCGCAGTGGGAACGACTTGAACAACTGCAATTGCAGCGCGAAGGGATGCGATCTTCCAAGTGGCGCGACATCGCCAAGTCGTTGAAACTCACCGAGGATCAACTCGGCGACTTGCGCGGCGTCCTCGGAGGAACCTTCGGGCCCGCGGCCGTCGAACCATTTTCCCCCAAAGTGACCGCCGCCCTCAGCGACGATCAGAAGTCGCAATGGGCCGCGCTCGTCGGCAAACCGTTCGAGTTCCCCCGCTCGTTCGGCTTCGGCGGCCCTCCCGGCTTCGGCCCCGGCGCGGAAGACGTGAAACTCGTCGGCAAGTTCGACGCCAACAAGGATGGCTGGCTCAATCAAACCGAGCGGAAAGAGGCTCGCGAGTCGCACCAATCGAACCGCCAAGGCCGCAGAGAAGGCGCCAGGGGAGGTCGCGGCGGACCGCCGCGTGGCTTCGGCTTCGGCCGCGCTCAGGAACCTGGCACGCCTGGCCCGCGCGTGGCGAAGGCAGACGTCGAACCGATCTCCAACGCCTCGCTGTACGATCTGGCTGTCGTGCGGACGCTCTTCCTCGATTTCGAGAATGACGACTGGGAGGACGAGCTTGAGGCCTTCCACGGCACCGACGTCGACGTACCGGCCAAGCTCACCGTCGACGGCGTCGAGTACCCCAACGTCGGCGTTCGCTTCCGCGGCATGTCGTCGTTCATGATGACTCCCAAGGGATCGAAGCGATCGCTCAACGTCTCCATCGACATGGCCAACCCCGAGCAACGCCTGCTCGGATCGAAAACCCTCAACCTGCTGAACTCGCACGAAGACCCCACGTTTCTGCACACGGCCCTCTACTCGAAGATCGCCCGCGAACACATTCCCGCGCCGAAGGCGAACTTCGTGATGGTGGTGATCAACGGCGAGAGCTGGGGCCTGTACGTCAACGCCCAGCAGTTCGACAAACTCTTCGCGAAGGAGAACTTCGGCCAAGACGGCGCGCGGTGGAAGGTTCGCGGCAACCCCGGCGCCCGCGCGGGCCTCGAGTACGTCGGCGACAAGGTGGAAGACTACAAGCGGACCTACCAAATCAAGTCGGGCGACAAAGACGAAGACTGGCAGGCGCTCATCAACCTCTGCCGCACGCTCGACCAAACGCCGCCCGAACAGTTGGAAGCAGCCCTCGAACCGATTCTCGACGTCGACGGCGTCCTCTGGTTCCTGGCGCTCGACAATGCGCTGATCAATTCCGACGGCTACTGGATTCGCGCCAGCGACTACAGCCTCTTCCGCGACGCCGGCGGCAAGTTTCATCTTGTCCCGCACGACATGAACGAAGCATTCCAGCGTCCGATGGGACCGGGCATGGGAGGAGGTCCCGGTATGGGCGGGCCCGGCGAACGCCGCCCCGACGGCCCGCCGCGCGGCGAAGGTCAGGGCAACCAAGGCAACGGCTATGAACTCGACCCGCTGATCGGCATGGACGATTCCACGAAACCGCTGCGCAGCAAATTGCTCGCCGCGCCGAAGCTGCGCGAACAGTACCTGCGCAACGTTCGCGCGATCGCCGAGAACTCGCTCGACTGGACCGAGTTAGGGCCAGACGTCGCCGTCATCTCATCGCGAATCGCCGACGACGTGAAGGCCGACACGCGAAAGCTCAGTTCGTGGGACGAATTCGCCTCCAGCGTCGGCTTACCGTCGGCCGCTGATGCCGATACGGCTGCGGACGCCGAACCGCACCGCCAAAGCTTGCGAGAGTTCGCTACGGAACGGAGGCGCTATCTTTTGAACTATCCGGAAAACGGTGAGATCCCCGCCGCTGAGGGCAGCAACGCGAGAGAGTAACGACTGTCTCGCCTCATCGGCCACGCTTCGCGCGAATGAAGGAATGAAGATCGACGCATTACGAGCAGCCGTTGATCTGCTAAGTCCGCAACTCCACGAGCGCCCGCAGCCGTGGCGAGAGATCAGTCGACAGAATGTAAGGCTTCATCGCTCCGAGCGCCTTCACCGCCTCGGGCGCCGCTCGCTTGTAATCGATGCGTACCGACATCTGCAGCCACGCTCCACCGTAAAACAGACTTGCACCTAAACAAACTGAAACGGCTCCGTCGGGTCCCATGGCGCTTTGCCGTACTGCTCGCAAAGCCCCAAGAACTCTTTGTTCTTCTTGCCGCTGCCGAAGAATCCGCAAACATGTCGCAGCTTAGGATTACGCAGCGCCGGCATAAGTTCCTCCGGCGATTGCTTATCGCCTTCCAATAGCGCGAATTCATCAAGAGCAGGTGCAGACTCCAGCGCAGTGAAATCTTGCAATCCCTTAAGGTTGTCGATCACAATCCGTCGTAACGCCGGCAACTTGATGAGCGAAGGAACCGCTTCAATGTGCGGCAACGATTGTATGAAAAAATACTGCAAGCCCGTCAGCGTTGAGATCGCGTCGATGTTCGCTAATTCCCGTATCTGCCAGAGTTCTAGGTACTTGATGCTTGCTTTGCCCTCGATTCCCGTAAATGACTGAACGCTTCCCAACTTAACGTCCAGCGACCATAGATTCTCCAGCGGCGCCAAGTAATGCAAATCTTGGATTGCAATGGAACGAAGCGTCAAATCCTCCAACAGGCTTAGCTCGCTGATGCACTCGAGCCCTTTGTCATGCCCTTCAATGTAAAGCGTTCGAAGCCTCTGGAAACGCGATAACGACTGTAGCTGTGGCTTCTTCGATCGCGTCGCTCCCAAGGCCAACTCCGTCAATGTCGCTGGAACTGACTCCAGCACGTCGAAGTCCTTAAGTTCAAAAATCCCCAGATGCAGCGAATCCAAATTCGGCATTTCGCCGATCGCCTCGACGTTCTTCGCCCTCATTAAGCCATCGGCGGAAATTCGCCTCGCATTTGTCATCAGGCGAGCAAAGCCGAGATTACAAACGGGCGAGATTGGTCCATAGACTCGTAACTCGACGTCAGGACGCAGTGCAAAGAATCGTTCATTGAGTTTCTTCCAAACCTTGTCGTCCTGAGCATTGGCCGTCTGTAGGACTTCGACCTTTGGATTGTCGATTAACTCCTGCAAAGACTCGTCTGAAATCTCGCCGTTGAACACCGCTCGACTTGCATCCGCCAGTTTGATCATGCTTGCGCCTCACCTGATGGGGAACCAGCCAAAGCTTGTGAGCTTGCCTGCGGGAAACATAGGCCAAAAGCAACTTTCGCATTCCATGTGCATTAGCCTTGAGACGTATACCTACATGATGGCCCCTTCCGGGCGCCGGCCAGCAAAAATCCAAGAACAAGGGTACAGAAATTGGCCACCTAACTCGCTAGGCTCAATGTAGCAGGCACACTCCCTAGGCCGCGGGGCGGATCGCTTGGCGACGCCAATCGTAGGTTCACGACGGTGCACTCGCCTGCTGCCGCCAGCTCTTTGAAAACTCAACCAACTCACCCGCCGCCGACCATCGCCCGGCTGGGCGATCAAACTCCCCCTCGCGAAACGCCGACGGCCCCCTTAGCCCCCGGTTCTC
Source organism: Pirellulales bacterium (assembly GCA_041740115.1). Lineage (GTDB taxonomy): Bacteria > Planctomycetota > Planctomycetia > Pirellulales > Lacipirellulaceae > Lacipirellula. Next base: position 13,435 of record JBGSMO010000115.1, on the reverse strand, counting down.
CAAGCCGGAGGCTATGCCACCCGAGCGACTGTCGCCCCCCACTGTCGCCTCACAATCGCTCTGAACACTAGGCGACAGCCCGAAACTCAAGCAACACAATCACTTAGGCCAGCCTGACGCCTGTCGCCAAAAATGCATCAGGCGACACACGTCACCAGGCGACAGCCCCAGAGGACCTCGCCGAGGCAGCCATTGACCACCCGCCCCCAGGTGCGGTACCTTGGGCGATTCGACTTACTCCCCTCGCCCTCGCAGGGCGACTGGAACTTTATCGGGCCCCCTCTCGGGAGCACCCTGCCATGGCCGTCCCCAAGCGTAAACACTCCAATTCCCGCACCGGCAAACGTCGTTCGCATCACGGGCTGAAGCCGAAAGAGCTTCAATCGTGCCCGAAGTGCGCCACGCCGCAGCCGAGCCACGTCATCTGCCCGAACTGCGGCCACTACATGGGCCGGACGATGGTCGAGACCGAGGAGTAAGAAGGCGGCGGGCGGCAGACTTCAGGCATCAGGCAGTTGAGAATCGAGCCGTTAGCTCCTGAAGCCTGTAGTCTGCAGTCTGAAGCCTGATGAAAACTGCCTTTCTCTTTCCCGGACAAGGCGCTCAGTCGGTCGGCATGGGGGCCGAGTTGGCCGCGACGCTGCCGGCGGCTCGCGAGTTGTTCGATCGCTCCGCGTCGATTCTCGGGTACGACCTGCTGAAGCTCTGCGCCGAAGGGCCGGCCGAGCAGCTTAACGCCACCGAGTTCAGTCAGCCGGCGCTCTTTGCTTGCAGCTTAGCGGCCGTCGAAAAGTTCCGGCTCGAGCAACCGCAGATCGTCGACGAGTGTGCGATCACCGCCGGCCTGAGCCTCGGCGAATACACGGCGCTGGTTTTCGCCGGCGCCATGGACTTTGAAACAGGGCTTCGCTTGGTTCAAGAGCGCGGCCGTGCGATGCAAGCCGCCGCCGACCTCACGCCGAGCGGGATGGTCAGCATCCTCGGCATGGATCGCGACAAGATCGAGTCGCTCTGCGACGACGCCCGCGAAGGCCAGGTGCTGCAGGTGGCCAACCTGCTCTGCCCCGGCAACATCGTCGTCTCCGGCAACCGCGAAGCGTGTAGCCGCGTCGCCCAACTAGCCGAAGCCGCCGGCGCGATGAAAGTGATCCCACTCACCGTGGCAGGGGCGTTCCACACGCCGCTGATGCAGCCCGCGTACGATCGCCTTGCGAAGGCCGTGGCCGACGCCGACATTAAATCGCCGCGAATCCCCGTGATTTCGAACGTCGACGCCGAACCCCACAGCGACCCCGCTGAAATCCGCCAGTTGCTGGTGAAGCAACTCGTGAGCCCCGTCCAGTGGGAAGAATCGATGCGCCGCCTGCTCGGCCAACATGGCGTCGAGCGAGCCTACGAAATCGGCCCCGGCCGCGTGCTGACCGGTTTGATGAAACGAATCGACCGTAAGTTCCCTTGCGAAAACGTCTCGGCTTAAGAAGCAAGACAAACAAAAATCACCACCACGACACAACGGCCACGACGAAAGAAAAAATGACGAACGACTGGCAGTTATCGCATTTCATTCGTCATTCGGATTTCGTCATTCGTCATTAACTGAATTTCGTCGTGCTCGTCGTGCCGTCGTGGTTCAATTCAACAACAGGCAAACGCCATGGCAGACGTGAACCGTCGCATCCAAGTTGATCTCTCCGGCCAGGTCGCCCTGGTGACCGGCGCCTCGCGCGGCATTGGCAAGGCGATCGCCATCGCCCTCGGCAAGTCGGGCGCGACCGTCGCCTGCCTCGCTCGCAACGAAGAGAAGCTCAAGGAGACGGCCGCAGAGATCACCGCTGCGGGCGGCAAGGCGTCGATCCACTCCTGCGACGTGACGAACTCCGAAGCCGCCCAGGCTGCCGTGGACGCCGTGGTGGAGCAACACGGCCGGCTCGACATCGTCGTCAACAACGCCGGCATCACGAAAGACACGCTGCTGCCGATCATGAACGACGACGACTGGGATCAGGTGATCGCCGCCAACCTGCGGTCGGTCTTCTTGTTCAGCCGCGCCGCCGCCAAGGTGATGATGCGGCAGCGTTACGGCCGGATCATCAACATGTCGAGCGTTTCGGGCCTCGTGGGCAACCCGGGTCAGTCGAACTATTCGGCGTCGAAGGCGGGCATTATCGGGTTCACGCAGACCGTGGCCCGAGAACTCGCCAAGCGGAAGATCACGGTCAACGCGATTTGCCCCGGCTTTATCGCCACCGATATGGCTGAGGCGCTCGGCCCGACGATCATCGACGAGGTGAAGAAGCGGATCCCGTGCCAGCGGATCGGCGAGGCCGACGAGATCGCCGACGCGGTGCTGTACCTCGCCAGCGACTCGGCCAGCTACATCACGGGACAAGTAATTACCGTGGACGGCGGAATGACGGCGTAAAGGCCGCGAATGCGGCAATTTGCCCCGTTCCCCCCGCCTGGGGGCGACCTAGACAGCCATCGGATGACACGTTATATCTTGACCTCCTTCGCAAAACCGCCCTATCTTAAACGGCTTGCAAGGATAGCAGCGGCGACTTCTATAGGCCGGCGCTCACTAGACAAAACGGATTTTGAGGAGCTTCGCGATCGTCGTGAGACGACGCCGTTTCCCCAAATCTACACATAGAATCAACTGGAATTTGTAGGGAGGAACTTCAGCGTGGCTTCGATCATGGAACGCGTGACGGACATCGTCTCCGAGCAACTCGGCGTCGATAAAGACAAGATCACCGCGGAAACGTCGTTCGTAAACGACCTGGGCGCCGATTCGCTCGACACGGTTGAGCTGGTGATGGAACTCGAGGAAGAGTTCGACATCAACATCCCCGACGACGCCGCCGAGAAGATCCAAACGGTCGGCCAGGCGGTCGCCTTTATCGAGCAAAACTCCCGCAGCTAGCGTGCGGCGCGGGCTTCGCGCTCTGGCGGCGCGATCTGCCGTTGGCCATTTGGGCTCGACGCGCCGATAATATCAGCAGCGTGAACGCGGCGGCGACGATGGCTCGAGCCTCACGTCGCCCGCCGATCTTGATTCGATTCCAGGCTCAGACTCCGTACCTCCGACGAAGCGATGAAACGACGAGTTGTCGTCACTGGCATGGGCGCCGTCACCTCTCTCGGCTGTAAAGTCGAAGAGCTCTGGCAGCGCATCCTGGCCGGCCAAAGCGGCATTCATTTACTGCAGTCGTTCGACACGGCCGACTACAAAGTGAAGTTCGGCGGCGACGTCCACGATTGGGCGACCGACGGCTATATCGACGCGAAGGAAGCGAAACGCGTCGATCGCTTCACGCAGTTCGCGCTCGTCGCGGGCATCGATGCGGTCGCGGAATCGGGCATCGACTTCTCGAAGGAAGACCCCTACATGTGCGGCGCCATCATCGGCTCCGGCATCGGCGGGCTCAACGAGATCGAGGAGCAAGAACGCCGGCTGATCCTCAAGGGTCCCGATCGCGTCAGCGCGTTCACCATCCCGAAGCTGATGCTGAACGCCGCCAGCGGGCAACTGTCGATTCGCTTCGGACTGCGCGGCCCGAACTACGCCGTGGCGACCGCATGTGCGAGCGCCACGAACGCGATGGGCGACGCCTTCAAGGCGATCCAATACGGCGACGCCGACGTGATGCTCACCGGCGGCGCGGAAGCGGCCATCACGCCCATCGGCGTGAGCGGCTTCTCGAATATGCGGGCCCTCTCCGAACGGAACGACGATCCTGCGGCGGCGAGCCGACCGTTCGATGCTGACCGCGACGGGTTCGTCCTCTCCGAGGGCGCCGGGATCTTGGTCTTTGAGGAACTCGAACACGCCAAGGCCCGCGGCGCGAAAATCCACGGCGAAGTCCTGGGCTACGGCGCCAGCGCCGACGCCGGGCACATCACGCAACCCGACGAGAACGGCACCGGCGCCGCTCGGGCGATGAGCAGCGCTCTGCGTGACGCGAAGCTCGATCCGACCGCGATCGACTACATCAACGCCCACGGCACCAGCACGCCGCTCGGCGACAAGGCCGAGACCGTCGCCGTGAAGCGCGTCTTCGAGGATCAGGCGTACAAGCTGAACGTCTCCAGCACGAAGAGCCAGCTCGGACACCTGCTCGGCGCGAGCGGCGGCGTCGAACTGATCCTCTCGCTGCTCGCCCTGCGCGATCAGGTCTGCCCGCCGACAATCAATCTCGACACGCCCGACCCGGCGTGCGACCTCAACTACACGCCCAAGACGCCGCAACAGCGGAAGATCACCGCCGTGATGAGCAACAGCTTCGGCTTCGGCGGGCACAACGCCTCGGTCATCGCCGGCTCATTGCGGTAATCCGCTCGGATTTCCGAGGGCGATGGCTTTCTGCAACGACCTTGCGGGCATTCGATTTGACGTGGTACGAGTGCAACCTAGAGTTGCGCAGCACCAGATGTACCGCAGGCGAACGATGTCTCTCCCGAATACCAACGTTGGCGCTTTCGACGCTCGAACCCGCTTCTTCGAGCTTCTGGAACGGATCGAAGCGGGCGAGGAAGTCACCATCGTGCGACACGGCGTCGCCGTCGCCCGTCTTGTACCGCCCGCCAAGCCCGCCGCTGTCAAGTCGACGACGAAGGAGCGCCCCGTCGCCATGCCGCTGCCGAGCGTCGCGATGACTCGCGGTTGGTCGGAGTTAGCGCTCAGCTAACTCAAACGTCATCCTGAGCAACGCGAAGGATCTGGCGGACCAAACAGCGCTTCCAGCTTCTTCGCTCCGCTCAGAATGACCTTATGTCGGTTCATCCGTCTTCCGCTTCATGGCGTAGGTCGCGGCCACGCCGCTCAGGGCGACGATGCCAATCAGGTTGGGGAAGACCTGCGATCCGTTGAGGATGTCGCCCCACGCCCAGACGAGGTCGACCTTGGCGATCGCTCCGAACGGAATCAGTAAACAGTAGAGCCAACGGTACGGCATCACGATGCGCCGGCCGAACAGGTACTCGAGAAACTGCTCGCCGTAAAAGGCCCAACCCATCAGCGTGGTGTAACCGAACAGAAAGATGCTGATCGTCAGCATCCAGCCGCCGACGACCGGCATCGAGGCGTTGAAGGCCTCGGCCACCGCCGCCGAACTCTGGGCGCCGCTCTTCCAGGCCCCGGTGAGCAAGATCGTCAGAGCGCTGATCGTCGACGTGATGAAGGTGATGATGAAGACTTCCATCACGGCGTTAAGCCCCTGCTGATCGGGCCGATTGCTCTTGGCCACGCCGTAGACGACCGCTGCCGTTCCGAAGCCGGCTTCATTAGCGTACGAACCGCGGGCAAGTCCGAAGCGCAGCGCCGCCCATACGGCTCCCCCCTGGGCAGTCCCCAAACAAGCTTCGGTGGTGAAAGCCTGCTCGAGTACCAGCTTGAGCACCTCCGGCAGCGCGGTAATGTGCGTCGCGATCACAATCAGGCCGCCGATCAGGTAAAGCCCCACCTTCAGCGGCGACAGCTTCTCGGCGACGCGGCCGATCGACTTCACGCCGCCAATGACGACCAGCCAGGTGAGAATCGCGAGAACGACGCCGATGGCGAGTCGATTCAAGTCGATCGCGTCTGCGGGTTTCGCGCTGGCCGAACTCGACCAAGCCCCCAAGTCGAGACCGTGATTCTCTAGCTGGCTGTCGACGGCGACCGCAATCGAATTCGGCTGAGTAAACGGCGTCGTGAAGAGGCAGGCGACTCCCGCCACCAACGCATATATCCAAGCGAGCGCCGGCGACTTCAGTCCGTCGCGTAGGTAGTACATCGGCCCGGCGAGCGTCACGTCGCCGTCGGTCACGCGGTACTTCAAGCCGAGCGCGGCCTCGGCAAACTTCGCCGCGGTGGCGAGAAAGCCGTAGACCCAAATCCAGAAGAGCGCGCCTGGTCCGCCTTGGATGATCGCCGTCGCCACCCCGGCGATGTTGCCGGTGCCGATCGTCGCCGCGAGGCCGGTCATGAAGGCCTGGAACGGCGACAGCGCGCCGCCGGAGCCCGACTGCTGCGCGGCGACCATCGTGCTGAGGGCTTCGCGGAACCGCCGCACCTGGACGAATCGCGTCCGGATCGTGAAGAAGATCCCCATCGCCAGCAGGATGCAGACCGTCCAGGGCCAATACATGGCGGTGGCGAGCCAGTCGATCTTCGCGGCAAAATCGTTCATGCGGTCGGTTGCGTTAGGGCGCGTCGTTCGCCGGTGATAGCACTCTCGTCAAAGTCGTTTGCCGCCAGCCGGGGCCATCGTAGCAGAGGGTTCGATCGTTTGCTGGCGCCGAGCGGTTCATCAGGCCGCTCTCGCGCAAAAACATAGATGGCGTGCGCATGCGGGAGCGTTTCGCGCGCCGTCGCCATTGATCTCGTCCGCCCTTGCCGCTCTCTGCCGGCTTTCCTAAACTCCCCGCCCCTGCAGTGGCGCCGTTGCGCCGCTTTGTTTGCGGAGACCCGATTCATGTCTCGCCTCGTCTCAATCATCGTCTGCCTATTCTCACTCGCGCTCAGCGCCGATGCGCCGCGCGCCGCCGCGCAAGCTACTGGCGGAACGGGATGGCAAGCTCAGTCGACCGCTGCCGCGCCGGGCGCCGACGCCCGCTACGGGTCGGCGATGACCGCCCAACCCCTGTCGAGCGCCGCGACGCCGATCACGCCGACGCCGGCCAGCGCCGGCGAACCGATCACCCATGCGCAAGTGACCAAAGGAACGAACCAACTGCCGAACGACCACGGCCAGGTCTGGCGCGAGTACGACATCACGCCGTACACGACGCGCGTCGAATCGAGCGAACATCCCGAGCAACTCATTGTCGACTGGATCCTCCGCGAAACGGGCTACGAAGCGTGGCACTCGACGCCGGTTGGGCTCCTCTCGGCCGATCGCAAAACGCTTCGCGTCTATCACACGCCGCAAATGCAGGCGGTGGTCGCCGACATTGTCGACCGCTTCGTCAGCACGAAGGCGCAGAACCATGGCTTCGGTCTGCGGATCATCACGCTGAAGAACCCGAACTGGCGAACCCGGGCTATGCCGCTGATGACTTCGATCCCCGTTCAATCGCCCGGCGTGCAGGCATGGATCATGGCGCGCGAAAGCGCCGCGGTGATGCTCGCCGAGATGCGCAGCCGCACCGACTTTCGCGAACATACGACCGCTCACCAGATGGTCCTCAACGGGCAAACGTCGATCGTCTCGACGATGCGTCCGCGCACCTACTCGAAGGGAATCATCGCGAACCAAACCACATGGCCTGGCTATCAGCCTGAACTTGGTCAGATCGACGAAGGTTTTTCGCTCGAGTTCAGTCCCCTCCTGTCCGCCGACGCGACGACGACCGACGCGGTGGTGAAGCTGAAGCTCTCGCAGATTGAAAAGATGATCGCGGTGCAATTGGAAGTCCCCTCGGTCGCCGCGGCGAATCAGAAGGCGCAAATCGATGTGCCGCAGATGACGATGGTGCAGATTCACGAACGATTCCGCTGGCCGACGGATCAAGTGTTGCTGCTGTCGATCGGCGTGGTCGCAACTCCCGGTCCCGAGAAGTCGAACATGCTGACCGACGTCTTGCCGCTGCCGAAGAGCGCGCCGCGGGCCGATGCGCTCTTGCTCGTTGAAAGCAGCGGTACGGCGGCTCAGCCGATGCCAAGCGTCGCGGGCGCTCCCGGGACAACGCCGCGGGCGGTGCCGATGACGGCTCGGTCGTCGGAGCGGACGTTTCATGGGCGGTATTAGGAGCGGTGACTGAAGACTCGATGCTAGTTGCTGGATGCTGGATGGGATCTTGTGAGCCGGGGCGTCCTCGCCACCGGCGTTTGTGGAGCGCGGCAATGCGTGTTTTCTTGCTGTCGCTTAGTCGTTACGTCGCGTTGGCTGTTTTTTGGCGACAGAACTCCGAGGCCCTTAAGTCATTGCGGCCCTTGCGGTTCGGCTCGTGACGACAGATCATTCTGTCGTCTTTGTCGCGACGGATGGGAGGCGTCGGGCCGACGGTCGTTTGATTGGCTGATCTGCTTTACGAAGCATCAGTCGTCCTTTCTGTCGCTGCGTTGTTTTGGACGACTGCTGTTTTTGGCGACAGCATTCGGTGTTCCTAACTCTCGTCGCTGCTTGGCGTTTTGAGGATTGCGAGCGATCCTTCTGTCGCTTCTGTCGCGACAGGAGGAGCGGGCGGTTGTTGTCGTGGCGTCAGTGCCCCCGGTTTGACGAACCGTTGCCCCGAGTGCCCCCGGGCTTTAAGAACCCTGAGCAAAGGGGCGGACGCGGCGAAAGGGCAGCCCAAACGGCGGCTCGGCGGGAGCTTCGTCCTCCCAGCGCATCCTAGCGAGTCAGGTGGCCAATTTCTGTAGCCAAGTTTGAGAATTGTTGGGCGGGATTCGTCCGCTCATTCTGCGGGGCTATACTCTCGCGGGCGTCCGTTTGGCGCCTTCCGTTTCAACCGCGAGATCTGCTGCGATGACCGACGCTGATTCCCTTGCCGTGAAGGCCGTCAAGCAGGTGTTTGAGCAGCGTTCGATGTACGACGCGGTGGTGGCCGGGAACTACATGCACCACGCCGAACTAGTCGCGGCGCTCGGGGCCTGGGCGAAAGAGTTCAGCCGGCCGCTGCGGATCGTTGACCTCGGCTGCGGCGACGCGAGCCTCGCGGCGAAGAGTTTTGCCTGCGCGCGGGTCGAGCATTACGTCGGCATTGACTTGGCGGAGTCGTCGATTGAACAGGCGCGCGTCAGCACGGCCGCGTGGGCAGGTTGCGTCGAATTGCTCCGCGGCAACTTGTTCGACGCGCTGCATGGCCTGGCCGAAGGGAGCGCGAACGTCGTGCTGGCGAGTTATTCGCTTCATCACTTTTCGACGGCGGACAAGGTGAAGCTGCTGCGCGAGATCGGCCGCGTGCTGGAATTGCGCGGCGTGCTGCTGTGGATCGATGCCGTGCGTGATGAGGGGCAATCGCGCGACGAGTACGTCGACGGATTGACGAGCGTCATCAAACGTGATTGGACGTTGCTGTCAGTTGAAGAACGCGGTCGCGCGGCGGAACATGTGCTGAGTTCGGACTTTCCGGAGACGGAAGCCTGGATGATGGAGCAGACGACGGCGGCGGGATTCCACCCCGGTAACGTCCTGCTGCAAGCGAAGTCTTTTCGCGGGTGGGCGTTTAAGAAGCGGTGAAGGATCGAGCGGCGGCTGCGGCGGCTGCGTCGCCTCTTGTTCGACTGACCGATGGCCCATTTTATCAGGGAATCCGCTTCGGTCGTCTCATTCCCGACTGATGGACTGCGACTCGGCATTGAAATATACTGCCAGGGCCGATTTTTGCTCTTAGGCACGCCTCCGTTCGTGAGGCGTTGGACGCGTTGGATAAGCAGCTATGAAGTTTCGCTCACAGCGCCGCAGTTCCGCCGATGCTCGCTCCATCGGCGTTCGTCGATTGAGAATGGAATCGTTGGAGTCGCGACAGCTGTTGAGCGCGACGCCGGTAATGCTGACCGATTCGGGCAGCGTCACGAATACGACCAGTTCAAACCCAAGAAACTTCTTTGAGTTCGACGGGAAAACATTCTTCGTTTCCCATCAGACAGGGGTGCTCTGGCAGACTGACGGGAGCGCAGCTGGGACGATCCGAACAGATTCGATTCCGCAGTTTGGCAGCTTTGATCAAGTAGGCGAGTCAATTGTATTCAAAGGTTCGCTGTACTTTTCGGGACAGAGAACCGTCAACAACGCGCAAAACTCGCTTTATCGGCTTGATTCCGGCGCTTCATCGCCGCAGCAAGTCGGCGCGGGCATTGTAGGATCGCCATTTTTTCCGCAAAGCTTTGTCGCGATCGACGATTGGCTCTACTGCCTGTCTCCGATCTCAAGTCCAAGCAATCCGACAGGTCTCGTGCTTTGGAAAACAAACGGCGCCGATGCCGACACTCAGGTTGTTCGAGTCTTTCAGACATCTACATCACTTGTTTCCAGCGGGCTACCGAGCAGCGAATTCCGACTCGAAAACGTTAATGGTACGCTGTTGTTCAAAGCGAATGACGGCGTCGGCGGCGTCGAACTCTGGAAGAGCGACGGAACAGAGGGGGGAACCGTGCTCGTCAAGGACATTAGGCCGGGGAGCGGGTCGTCGATTCCCAATCAGGACGACGACTCGTGGGACAACTTCGTTAATATCGGGGGCATTCTCTACTTCACGGCGAATGACGGGACAAGCGGTCGGGAGCTTTGGCGCAGCGACGGAACTGACGGGGGGTACGTTTCGCGTCGCTGACTTGTACCCTGGCTCTGGATCGTCGATCCCAACCAACTTTTTCGCGCTAGGCTCGACGCTCCTGATTACCGCTTCGACGGCCTCTGGATCATCGTGGCTGTGGAAAAGCGACGGAACCGTAGCGGGAACGACTGCGATTCGAACGCTTGGCTCGACCGGCGTCGAGATCGAAGAGATGAACGGATTGGCGTATTTTACCGCGCCGGGTGTTGAGTTATGGAAGACCGATGGCACGGTCAGCGGTACGACGCTAGTGCGAGACATTCGGCCCAGCGGCGACGGTGCGCCGAAATCACTGACCAATGTTAACGGAACGCTTTACTTCAGCGCCAACGACGGGACGAACGGCGTCGAGCTCTGGAAGAGCGACGGGACGACGCCAGGAACGGCGCAGCTGCCCGACCTTTACGCCTACGCCAATGCGAACTTTGATCCCAAGAATCTCGCTAACTTAGGGGGCAAACTCTATTTCTCGGCGTTTCTTCCCAGCGGCGGTCAAGAGTTGTTTCGCCTGAGTGAAGATGGCGTCGTGCGGCTAGTCAAGGATCTAGCGGGAAACAGCAGCGTCACAAGTTCCGAACCAAGCTCGTTTGCGAATTTGAACGGCCAACTGCTTTTCCAGTCCAAAGAGGCGACTCAGACAGTTCGTTGGATCACTGATGGGACGACGGCGGGAACGAAGACGCTTCCAGGTCATCTCTTTGTCCCTGCCTCGCCGAAAGCCTTTAATGCCGTGACCGTTGGCGACTTATCGTTCTTCATTGGCGTCGATAACGTCCATGGCTACGAATTGTGGAAGAGCGATGGGACGGCCGCGGGGACGGAGTTGGTGAAGGACATTTATCCGGGCGCTAAGTCGGCGTTCACGGAGCCGGCGATTATCTTTACCAATGTCAACGGAACGTTGTACTTTCTGGCTCACGATCCGACCGACAGCTACGGTCTTTGGAAGAGCGACGGGACGGCGGAAGGGACTGTTCAGGTCAAGGACTTCAGCGGCGGAACGTCGCGTCCCTTTAGCGCTGTGATGCCAAGTAAATTTCTCGCGGTGGGCGATTTACTCTACTTCGTCGCCTTGAACGGCAATCGCTCCGAGCTTTGGCGCAGCGATGGGACTGAAGCAGGCACGTTTTCAGTCGCAGACTATGCTTCTTCACCGACCGATCTGACCAACTTGAATGGCGTGCTGTATTACGCCGCCTACCATCCGGACTACGGTTACGATCTCTGGCGAAGTGACGGGACCGCCCAGGGAACGCACATCGTCAAGGACATTCAAATCGGATCACGCGGCGGGGTCTATTCATACGCGAACTCAACGCTCACCGAGTTGGCAGGCGAGATCTATTTCTTCGTTGCCGTCTATGGGAACAGGCAGGGAGAACTCTGGAAGAGCGACGGGACGGAAGAGGGGACGATTCCTGTGCCGGGCAATCCGCCCGATGAGTTTTTGCCCAACGATGATTACGACGATGATCCCGGGTTCACCGTTGTCGGTTCGTCGCTGTACTTCGTCTATTGGGCACCGGGTGGGATGCAACTCTTTAAGATCAACGCCGGCGATTCTACTCCCGTAAAGGTGAGCAACTTTTCGAATTCATCTGCATTCGAACGGAATAAACTGATTGCGGCGAACGTGAACGGTACGCTTTATTTCTCGGCCAACGACGGGACGACCGGCAGAGAGCTGTGGCGAACCGCCGGCGAGGGAGTCGAGCGCGTCGCCGATCTTCGGGCGGGAAGTGCAAATCAGAGCGCAAACATTGCCAACCTTATGAACGTCGACGGCAATCTCTATTTCACCGCCAACGACGGCGCGCATGGCGAGGAGTTGTGGGTCGTGCGCCATGGCGAGGCGATCGCACGCGGCGACTACAACCTCAATGACTCCGTCGATGGGGCGGACTTCTTGAAGTGGCAGCGGGCGTTTGGCTCGGGCGATCAGTCGAGCGACGGCAACGGGGATGGAACGGTGGGCGACGGCGATCTCGAGGTGTGGCGGGAGAACTTCGGGACGCCGGAGTCTTTGGCGCAGTCGAGCGCCGTATCGGTGGCCATGGCTGCGCTGGTTGCGGAGGAGGATATTGGCGACGAGGGACAGGTTGCGGCGTCTCGGGTTGCGCCGGAAATCCCTCCCCTGGCCCCTCGGCGCCACGGCCCCTCTTCGACCTTCGAGGGAGGGGGAGTTATGTCGCGACGCGAAGCCGCGCGGGACGCGCTGTTTGCGGCGGGGGATTTCTCGTGGTTGTTCGGGCTTGGCGGGGATGGGGAGTTCGAGAACTTGCTGCGGCGGCGGGGGCGCGCTCCGCTGGCGCGTCGCGGCTAATTGCCGCTCTGGGGGGGCGTTGACCCGCGGCTGCTGGCGTTTCGCTTCGCGCTGGTGCTCTTGGTATCCTGTGGGCTGTCGCTTCTCTTCGGCTGCCGCTGGGTTCAGGATCTCTTGCTATGTCGACTTCGCTGCTGCGCTTGTTCCTTGTCCTGTCGCTGGCGCTAGCGTTCATGCCGTTGGCGTCGCGGGCCGATGAGGCGAAGGTCGAGCCGTCGGCGCCGCCGCTCAGTGAAGAGTATTTGGAAAAGTGGACGCCGGGGGGGAATCGGAACGATCCGGGGCTCCCCTATCCGCACGTCACGGCGCCGTTTCAGGCGGAGGATGACGACGACTGGCGCGACGGTCGTTGGCAGCTGACGCAGAAGGGGCCGGCGGTGGCTCATTCGATTTTGCTCCCCGACTACGAGGTGGGGCCTAAGGTGACGGCGGTCGATGCCGGCGGCGGGACGTGGCTGCTGTACGACCTCGAAGCGGGCTCGTTCGTCGCGGCGGTGACGGGGGGCGAGTTGCGGACCGACGAGGCGCGGTTCGGGATGCTCAATCGGCCGCTGCTTGTCGGGGATGTGGCGTTCTATGTGCCGGCCGAACGCGCGTGGCGGAAGACGCTGGCCGACGCGGCGATTGATCGGGCGAGCATTGATCATCAGGGGCGGTATCTGAACGACGAGCGCGTGCTGCTCGCGACGACGGTCGACGGCGTCGAGGTGTTGGAGTCCCCCCTGCCCTGCGATGCGGCGGGCGTGGTCGTGCGCGAGATGGAGGTCGGCGCCCATGACGCACCGCTGTGGCTGAGCATAGCGACGGCCGACGAGGCGGAGGTGCTCGACGAGATCATCGACGGCGGCCGGC
>JBGSMO010000103.1:0-4239 GCA_041740115.1 Pirellulales bacterium | reverse complement strand
CGCGGCGATGATTCTCGCCGCCGTGCCGCCGGGCGGGACGATACTCATACCGCGAAACGTCCATCGTTCCGTCGCGTCGGCGCTAGTGCTCTCGGGAGCGCGGCCGAAGTTCCTGCAGCACGACGTGTTGCCGCAGTCGGGCGCGCTTAGCGTCACCGGCGAGACGGTAGCGGCGGCGCTGGACGAGGGGCCGGTCTCGGCGGTGCTGCTCACGCGGCCGAGTTACTACGGTTTGGCGCGCGAGCTCGACGACGTGGTGGCCGCGTGTCGTCGGCATCGCGTGCCGCTATTGATCGACGAAGCCCACGGGCCGCATCTCAACTTCTTGCCGGCGGGGAGCGGGCCGACTTCGGCGATGCGCAGCGGAGCGAGCCTCGCCGCGCAGAGTTGCCACAAGACGCTTGGTTCTCTCGTCGGGACGGCGCAACTGCAGGTCGGCCATGATTCGCCGGTGAGCGCCGCCCAGGTGCGCGATGCGTTCAATCTGTTGCAGACGACCAGCCCCAGTTACTTGCAGCTCGTTTCGATGGACGTGAATCGCCGGTTCATGGCTCGCGAAGGGGCGGCGCTTTTCGCGCAGGCAGTCGCCGACGCGGAGGGGTTGAAAGACGAGATCAACTCGCTGCCAGGGTTGCGGGTGCTTGACCCGGCCGACGATCCGCGATTGGTCGGACATCGCCGCGATCCGCTGCGGCTCGTGATCAACGTCGCCGGCGCCGGTTGGACGGGGTACGACGCCGAGTTATTGTTGCGGCACGAGTACCAGATTGAGGATGAGCTTTCGGATTGGTTCAACATTGCGCTGGTTTTGAGTCCGCGCGATGATACTGCCGCGAAGGGACGGTTGTTGGCGGGGTTGAGGGAGATTAGCGCTAAGCCGCGAGCGGCACAGGCGTCGGCCATTGCGGATGCGCGTGACTTATTACAACCAGCCGTGCCGCCGCTGGCGATGACGCCGCGCGAGGCGGCGCTCGGGCCGAAGCTTGCCGTGCCGCTGGCGGAGTCAATCGGCCGCGTTTGCGCGGAGAGCATCATGTTCTATCCGCCGGGAATTCCGCTGTTGATGCCGGGCGAAGAAGTCACGGCCGAGATCATCGACGTCTGCCAATCGCTCCTCGCCGGCGGCGCCCACTGCTACGCCTCCGACCCGACGCTTGGGACGATACGAGTCACCGCATAGGACAGGCCGACTCAATCAACGCCAGCGCAAAATAACCAATAGCATCATTGCGACGTCCAGACGCGGATTTCTCAATACTTCTCATCATCCTGGTTTTTTGCGTTTTTCGGGGCCGTCGCTATAATCGGCGCGTCCTGCCGGTAACGGCCAGCGACTCGGTGCGGGCCGATTTCTTGTTTCTCTTTTCGAGCGCGAGTTGACCTATGCCAAGGCATCCGCGGCGTCATCATCGCCAACCGACGGCGACTCACGACTACGCCATCCGTGCGACCAAACGAGCGGTCCCCAGCCGCCAACCGCGGTTCGAGCGTCTCGAAGATCGTCGACTGCTGGCGCTCGACTTCGCGCTAGTGCACGACGTCAACGCGCAGCCCGCGGACATCGGATCTAGGCCTAGCAATTTCGTTGAAATGAACGGCGTCGCCTATTTTGAGGCGGTCTCGCCCCTCGCGGGAGTTGCGTTATGGCGCACCGACGGCACGGACCAAGGCACGTGGATGGTGAAGGACGTCAAGCCCGGGCCGGCGGGCTTTTCGGAATCGAACCTAAGCCTCATCAATGTCGGCGGCACGCTGTTCTTTCGGGCCGACGACGGCGTGCACGGCGTCGAGCTCTGGAGGAGCGATGGCACCGCGGCCGGCACCGTCATGGTCAAAGACATTCGTAGCGGCTCCGCATCCAGCATCCAAGGCGACGGCTCGCTGACCAACGTCGACGGCGTGTTGTACTTCACGGCCAACGACGGCGCGCACGGCCGCGAGATCTGGAAAAGCGACGGCTCGGCCGACGGCACGATCATGGTGAAGGACGTCGCTTCGGGCGCGACGTCTTCCTATCCGTCGCAGTTCACCGACGTGAATGGCGCCATCTTCTTCCAGGCCGCCAGCGTCCCCGGCCACGCGGAATTGTGGAAGACCGACGGCTCCGAAGCCGGGACCGTGCTGGTCAAGGAGATTCAAGTTGGAGGTGGAGGACATCCGTAATCCCTCACGAATGTCGGCGGCACGCTCTACTTTGCCGCCGACGATGGAACCAACGGCTCGGAGCTGTGGAAGAGCGACGGAACCGAGGCCGGCACCGTCATGGCGTCCGACATCAACGCCGACGACGAGTCGGACCCTCGGGACCTCGTCAACGTCAACGGAACGCTCTTCTTTATCGCCGACGACGGAATCACCGGACGCGAACTGTGGAAGGTGGACGGCGCGACGGGCGGCGTCGTGCTGGTCAAAGACATTCGGGCGAACTCGCCGTACGGCGGCAACTATAACGGCCGACTGACGAACGTAGGCGGCACGTTGTATTTCGCGGGCAACCATCAAGACTTCGGGACCGAGTTGTGGAAAAGCGACGGGACGGAAGCCGGCACCGTCATGGTCAAGGACATGGTTCCCGGCACCAACGGCTCGTATCCGCAGTCCTTCACCTCGTTTCAGGGGCATTTGTACTTCCGCGGCAACGACGGCGCCAACGGCACGGCGCTGTGGCGGACCGACGGCACGGAGGCCGGCACAACAGTCGTCAAGCACGTGGCTCCCCAAGCCGGCTTGCTGAGCAACGATCCGGGCATCCTGCCGTTCGGCGTCGCCGCGGGAGCCATGCACTTCGCCGTGAACACCCCCGGCACGGGCTACGAGCTCTGGAAGAGCGACGGGACGGAAGCCGGTACGACATTCGTGAAAGACATCTATGACGCGACGGCGAATTCCATATGCCTCGAACATCACCAACGTCAACGGGACGATTTACTTCACGGCCGACGACGGCGTGCACGGGCGGGAACTGTGGAAGATGGATCCGGCGGGCGGCGCTTTGCTGGTGCACGACGTCCTTCCAGGCGCCTTCAGCTCCAGCCCTCGCGACTTGGTGAACGCCAACGGCATGCTGTACTTTCGCGCTATGGATCAGACGACGTCTCGCTTCGAGGCGTTTAAAACCGACGGCACGGCGGCCGGCACGGTGCGCGTCAGCGACCTGAGCCTAGGGTTGGCCGCCTCGAAAATAAGCAGCGGACACGGCAGGCTGGTCAACGTCGGCGCCACTGTGTACTTTGTCGGACAGCAGGAGTCCAACGGTTACGAGCTATGGAAAACCGACGGAACGCCAGCCGGCACGATGATCGTTAAAGACATCCACAGCGGAGCGGGCTCATCCTCCCCGCTAGGCCTGACCAACGCCAACGGCACGCTGTTCTTCCAGGCGAGCGACATCGAAGGCGCCGAACTCTGGAAAAGCGATGGCACGGCCGCCGGCACGGTGCGCGTCAAAGACATCAGAGTCGGGGGGTTGTCTTCAAATCCCGCCAACATCACTGCCGTCAACGACGGCGTCTTTTTTACGCTCGACGGCAACACTCTGTGGACGAGCGACGGCACGGCCGACGGTACCGTGCAGATCCACTCCTTCCGGGCCTCGTCGCTCACTAATGTCGACGGAACGCTGTACTTCACCAATCCTTCTGCCGACCAACTCTGGAAGAGCGACGGATCCGTGGCCGGCACGGTGATGTTGGCGGACTTTGACGGATGGGCTAGCACCACTCCTATCAGCCTTGTGAACGTCGGCGGCCGACTCTTCTTTGCCGCCAACGACAGCGTCCATGGCTTCGAATTATGGACGAGCGACGGCACGATCTCCGGCACCATGCTCGTCAAGGACATTCACGCGAATAATAGTGGCTTTCCGGTCAAGCATCTCGTGAACGGCGACGGGACGCTTTACTTTGTGGCGGAAGACTCTTTCGGCGTCGAACAACTGTGGTCCAGCGACGGTACAGAGGCTGGTACGCAGATCGCCTGGGACCCCGCGGCAATTCCCGGACGCGTATTTCCGGAGAACCTGGCCGTCGTCGATGGAAAGCTATTCCTGACGGCCACGGGCGAATTCAGCGGCCGCGAGTTATGGGTCGCCGAGCTGCCGCCGAGGGGCGACTACGACCGTGACGGCCAGGTCGATGGCCGCGACTTCCTCGCCTGGCAACGCGCGCATGGCGCAGTCGTCAGCCCCTCCGGCAGCGGCGCGGACGGCGACCGCAACGGCGTCGTCGACGCGGGCGATTT
>JBGSMO010000098.1:0-6259 GCA_041740115.1 Pirellulales bacterium | reverse complement strand
CAGTCGGCGTGCTGCTGCAAGACATGTTGCAGTTCACGTCTGTGATCGGCTGGATGCCGCAAGCAATGCTCGTCGACGCGGCCGTGCCCGGAGAGTACGGCGGCACTGGCGCCAAGGCAGACTGGCATTCGCTCCAAGGTTACGAACATCGACTTGGCCCTGGCACTGATCTAATCCTCGCAGGCGGCCTCACCCCCGAAAACGTCGCCGAAGCGATCCGTATCGTCCGCCCCGCGGCCGTCGACGTCGCCAGCGGCGTCGAATCCTCGCCCGGTAAGAAGGACCCGCACAAGGTTCGTGATTTCGTCGCCGCGGCGAAAGCGGCATTCGAATAACTTGAATCTTAACTTGGGGGTTTAGCGAAGCCTCTAAACAAGCGGGGAAACTCAAACACCCAGGGATCTTACGCTCCCGGCTCTCCGGTTGCCCCTACCCTGCCACTGGCTAGGCGGCGAGCGAATTCGCCATTAGACTCTACATCTATATGCAGTAACGCCTCGCCGCCGCCAACGGGCGGCACTGGTGGACTAACGTTCACTCACACCACGCCGCGTCGTTCGCCCATTGCGGACGGCCATTCGATACTTTCACAGGAGTTCGTTTATCGTGTCCCAGGTCGCTACCGAACGTCTGCCGTACAAGGTGCTGGATTGTTCCCCCGAGCAGTTTGAAAAGCTTGCCAAGTGGGGCCGCCAAGAGATCGAGCTCGCTCAGAACGAAATGCCGGGCCTGATGTCCCTGCGCGAAAAGTACGGCAAGTCGAAGCCGCTCGCCGGCGCCCGCATTGCCGGCTGCCTCCACATGACGATCCAGACGGCCGTCCTGATCGAGACGCTGGCCGAGCTGGGCGCCGAGGTCACCTGGAGTAGCTGCAATATTTTCAGCACCCAGGATCATGCCGCCTGTGCCATCGCGAAGGCTGGTTTCGCCGTCTACGCCTGGAAGGGGATGACGGAAGAGGAGTTCGATTGGTGCATCGAGCAGACGCTGTTCTTCCCGAGCGGCAAGCCGCTGAACCTGATCCTCGACGACGGCGGCGACCTCACCGCGATGGTCCACAACCGCTTCCCCGAGATGCTCGGCGAGATCCGCGGCCTGAGCGAAGAGACGACCACGGGCGTCCATCGCCTCTACCAGATGCATGAGCGCGGCGAGCTGAAGGTTCCCGCGATCAACGTCAACGACTCCTGCACGAAGAGCAAGTTCGACAACCTGTACGGCTGCCGCGAGTCGCTGGCTGACGGCATCAAGCGGGCGACCGACGTGATGGTCGCCGGCAAGATCTGCGTCGTCGCCGGCTATGGCGACGTCGGCAAGGGCTCGGCCCAATCGCTCCGCGGCCTCGGCGCCCGCGTGCTGATCACCGAGATCGATCCGATCATCGCCCTCCAGGCGGCGATGGAAGGCTACCAAGTCGTCACCATGGAAGAGGCCGCCCCGCAAGGCGACATCTTCGTGACGACCACCGGCTGCCGCGACATCATCACCGGCGAGCACATGGCGAAGATGAAGAACGACGCCATCGTGTGCAACATTGGCCACTTCGATCTCGAGATCGACATGGCCTGGCTCAACGGCGAAGTGAAGGCTGGCCGCGGCACGAAGGAACGGATCAAGCCGGCCGACGTCGGCGCCGTCGACAAGTACACCCTGAAGAACACCGGTCGCTCGATCATCATCCTGGCCGAAGGCCGCCTTGTGAATCTCGGCTGCGCCACCGGCCACCCGTCGTTCGTGATGAGCGCGAGCTTCACCAACCAGGTGCTGGCTCAACTCGCCCTGTGGCAACACCCGAAGGATTACCCGCTGGGCGTCCATGTGTTGCCGAAGAAGCTCGACGAGGAAGTCGCTCGTTTGCACCTGGGCAAGCTCGGCGTGCAGCTGACGAAGCTGACCGCGAAGCAGGCCGACTACCTCGGCATTCCGGTTGAAGGGCCGTATAAGCCTGAGTATTACCGGTACTAGTCGGTTGGACTTTCGCCCGACAGAACTGCCGGGAAACGCACCATCAACGAAAAAAGCCGCCGACGCAAGTCGGCGGCTTTTTGCATTGCACCTACCTTCGGACTAAGATGTCCCTCAAGAATGAACCCCTCACCAATGCCCCCCAATTCTCTCGTGGAGCGCCGCTAATCCGTCGGACCGAAATCTGTATCGCGCTGGCTTTTGCAGTTGCTGCGATTTCGCCATGCAAGGCTTTCGCAATCGTCGGGCAAACTTACAACGTCCCCCCAGGGCCAGCCCCAAGTACATTGGCAAGCGGCGATATTCTCAATGTTTTCCCCGGCGGCCTAGTCGCGGGTAACGCAAACTTGAACGTCGGCGCCGGAAGCGCTGTTAATATCCAAGGAGGAACGATCACGTCGGAAGTCGATTCCTTCGGGGAAGTGAACTTGTACAGCGGAGCCATCAACTCAATCCTCATCAGCCGTCCAGGCAGCACGTTGAACGTTCATGGCGGGGCCCTCGGGGCAGGGTCGATTAATAGCAGCGCAACTTGGAACCTGTTCGGCGGACAAATCTTCACGCCTATCAGCGTTCAGGGCGCTTCGGTGATCAACATCAATGGCGCCGAGATTGGCGGCGGCATATCGATGTACGGGGGAACGATCAATCTCAGCAAAGGAAGCTTGGGAGCTGGAATCGGGCCAGTCGTCGACACACAATTCAATATGACGGGCGGTACGCTCGATCACTTTCAGTTTGGCAACGGATCCGTCTGGGACCTCAGTGGCGGATTGACGCCCGGCCACTATGAAGTCAGCGTTCTTCATATCCGTGCGGCCAGCGCTTTTATCAGCGGTGTGCCTATCAGCGCCCCGCTTGGCCAAGAGATGACAATTACGCAACGCAACGTAACGCTAAGCGGCGTATTGCAGGACGGATCGCCCAACAGCTTGGATCTCACATCGGCCTTCGGTGGAATCAGGGATTTCGTTCCAGTGGAGGCAACGGTGACCGTAACTCTGGTTCCCGAACCCGCGACGGCAATTACAAACGCTGTCGCGTCAATTTGCCTTTTCTTCAATCTCAGTGCCCATGCGGTGCGGAACCCTTAAGAATTAAGCGAGTGGAACTAGGCCCGGGGATTTGCGTGCGCGTCGGGTGGCCATACACTTGGTGATCAAACCTGATCCTTAGTCCCTGCCAACCAAGTCTGCCGCCATGCCCACCATCTCCGCTTTCCGCGGCATCCGTTACGATCTCGGCCACGTCGGCTCGCTGAGCGACGTCATCGCCCCGCCGTACGATGTCATCGATCCCGCCCTGCAGGATGAGCTCTACAAGAAGCACCCCGCGAACGTCGTCCGGCTGATCCTCAACCGCGACGAGCCGGGGGACGACGAGCATAGCAACCGCTACTCGCGGGCCGCACGGTTCCTACGAAACTGGCTCCGCGAGGGGGTGCTCTTTACCGAGGGCGACCCGGCGATCTACGTCTACCACCAGGAGTTCGTCGAGCGCGGCGAGACGTTCACCCGCCGCGGCTTCATGTGCCGCACGCGACTCGAGAAATTCGGCGAGGGGAACATTCACCCCCACGAAGAGACCCACGGCGGGGCGAAGGCCGATCGGTTCAAACTCTGGAAGGCGTGCCGCGCCAACCTCAGCCAGATCTTCGGCCTTTATCCCGATCCCGAGAACGAAGCCCAACAAGTCCTCGAAGCCGCGATCGTCGGCCAGACCCCGCTCATCGCAACCGACCACCTCGGCACGATTCACCGCGTCTGGCCCGTGACGGACATCAGCGTCATTAACCAGGTCTCGGCCCTGCTGGCCGGCAAGCCGGTCTACATCGCCGACGGCCACCATCGTTACGAGACGGCCCTCAACCTGCGCGACGACCTCGCCGCCGAGTTGCAAGACCGCGGCGAAGAACTCTCGCCGGAGCACCCTGCCAACTTCGTGCTGATGATGTGCGTCTCGATGAGCGACGAGGGGATGCTCGTCCTCCCGACCCACCGGCTCTTTCGCGGTCTGCCGGCGATGACGGCCGAGCAGCTGAAGGCGAAGCTCGGCGACGCCTTCGAGACCGAACCGGCCGGCAGCGGGCCCGATCGGGCGATCACCCTCTGGGAGGAGATCGAGGCGGAAGGGGACCAGGAGACGCTGGGCCTCTACACGGCGGAGGACGACCGGTGGACGCTCGCCCGCCTTACCGACGCCGGGCGGGCACGGATGGCGGAGATCTCGGCCGATCATTGCGAGGAGTGGCAGGGGTTGGGAGTGAGCATTTTGCATCGGTTGTTGATTGATGATTTGCTGACCGCGGGGATGAATCCCGCGGCTCGCCAATCGGATGTGACGCACTTGCCGGCGCCGAAGTATGTTCGGACGCTCGATGAAGTCCCGGTCGGTCTGCGGGAAGGCGACGCCGCGGGGCGCGATCTGACTGGCCAGGAGGGAAGCGGCGGACGGTTTGAACTCGCCGCCCTGGTGATGCCGGCCACGGTCGAGCACATTCGCAAGATCTCCAACGCCGGCGAACGAATGCCCGCGAAGAGCACGTTTTTCTTCCCGAAGCTCCTCAGCGGGTTGGTGATCAATCCGCTGGAGTAAATTCCAGCGATCGCACCCGTGCGAGCCGAGGGGTTCATCCCCTCGGTCCTCCGCCCGAAACGTTCCACGTGAAACATCCGTCACGACGCCGAAAGCCCCCGGCGTCGCCAATGTTTCACGTGAAACTCCTCTCCTCAGCCCGCGGCCGCCGCGCGCACCAGAAATACCAGAGCGCAATGAGGCTCGACTGAATCGCCACTGCCAGCCAAAGGGTGGAATAGACGAGCGAATCGAGTTCGATGCCCCGTGCCAGGGCGGCCAGCAGCGCAATCGCCGTGGTGATCCCGAAGAGTTGCCGGAGTCCGACTCGCCCCTCCGGCGTCGCCTTGTTGGCCGAACGCCTCCGCCGGCGATACAAGAAGACGGCTCCTCCCGCCCCTAACTGGCCGGTCAACACGGCGAGGCCCAGCAACATATACGCGTCATCCGGCGCCAAACTGAGAAGCAGGGCGTGTGTGGCGAAGAAGCCTGCCCAGCCTCCCACAAGCGACTCAAACCAGACCGTCCCCGCGGGGAGGCTGCAGAGCCAGGCGACCAACAGTGCGATGATGCCCAGCAGAAAGCCGACCGCCAAGGCAAACATGAATCCCACCATCCCGCCCAGAATGATGATGGCTGGTGCATCAGTAACTGGGCCAGACGGCGCCTTAAATAACAATCCGACAGCATCGGCAATGACCATGACGATGGGAAACGCGCCGCCCGCCAGGGCCGTCCCTCCCACTGCGAGTGATAGCATTCCGATCGTCGCGGTGAGATCGAACGGCTCGGTCGCTGCGGTTGGAATAGAAGCGTCGCTCACCATGCCCCTCGTCATCTGGTAGTGCCAGCATACCGGCCAGGAAGGGGGCCGTCACGAACTGCCGTTGCGGCGGCATGGGGCGGGTCTACAATTCCCGGCCGGCCGAATCTCGTGCTTGGCGAGCCGCGGGGTTTATCCCCGTTGATGTCGCTGTTGCATTTTTGCGGGGATAAACCCCGCGGCTCGCTTGGAATGTGTGCTCGCCCCTGCCTCCTCCTACTGAACCCTGTACCCCAACGCCTGAACTCTCCCATGCCCCGCGTCATCTGCATCGCGAATCAGAAAGGGGGCGTCGGCAAGACGACGACCGCCCTCAATTTGGCCTGCGCGATCGCCATGGCTGGGGAGCGGACGCTGCTCGTCGACCTCGATCCGCAGTGCAATGCCACGACAGGGCTGGGCCTCGATCCCGACGCCCGCCATGCGCTGGTCGACTCCCGTCCGTTGCGCGAATCGTTCCGCGAAACCTACCTCCCCAACCTGTCGCTCCTCCCCGGCGCCCGCAGTTTTGAAGACGTCGACGCGCTCGCCAACTCCTCCGACTCGCGCTCGCTGATGCTAGCGACCCACCTCTCAGGCAGCCTCGGTTCGTTCGACTCGGTGCTGATCGATTGCCCTCCCTCTGTCGGCGCGCTCACTCGCACCGCGCTCGCCAGTGCTAGCGAAGTCCTCATGCCGATCCAATGCGAGTATTTCGCGATGGAAGGCCTCACCCAAATGATCGAGGTAATCAAACAAGTGATTGGGCGGTCGAACAGCCGATTACAATTCGGGGGAATTCTCCTCACCATGTACGACGCGACCTTGGAGCTCACCGCCGAGGTCGATCGCGAGGTGCGGGATTTCTTCGGGGGAATCGTCTTTTCAACCGTGATTCCACGAGATGCTGCGGTGTCC
>JBGSMO010000488.1:0-7264 GCA_041740115.1 Pirellulales bacterium | reverse complement strand
GATAGCCGCACCCCCGCGCGAATGATCGCCGACATCGGCGCCCCGGCTAACGCCCCCCTCCCCTCTCGCGATCCCTTCGGCGCCCCGCCGCTCGTCGGCGCGAACAACGGACCAACGAACAACTTCGCGCCAAATAATTTCGCCGCGCCAAACCACTTCCAATCGGCTTCCGCCTGCGCCGTCGCGCCGCTCAACCAACAATCAATCCCCAACCCTCCGAATTGGTCGGCCCCCGCCAGCGACCCGCCGGTCGACGCCGCCGGCACGCGTTGGGTCAACTCGCTCACCTTCGACGTCGACTACGACCTCCAAACGGTCGGTCCCTGGGGCGTCTCGAAGGTCGAACTCTTCGCCACTCGCGACGGCGGCGCGAGTTGGGTCAACTTCGGCGCCGACCCCGACAACCGCAGCCCCATGCGCGTCGCCGTCCCCGCTGCGGGCGTCTACGGCTTCCGCCTCGTGGTGAACGGAGCCAACGGCGCCCCCGCCGCCACGCCCAGCGCCGGCGATCAACCAGAGTTAGTGATCGGCGTCGACATGACCGAGCCGCAGGCCGAACTTCAACCCGCCGAACTCGGCCAAGGCAACCTCGCCGACCACCTGATCATCCGCTGGAGCGCCACCGACGAAAACCTCGACGCCCGCCCCGTCGACCTCTTCTACGCGAACAACCCCGAAGGCCCCTGGGCCACCGTCGCCACCGATATCGACAACAATGGCCAATACGCCTGGCGACTCTTGCAACAAGTCCCCGAGCGTCTCTTCCTCCGCCTCGAAGTCCGCGACAAGGCCGGCAACGTCGCCATCCGCCAATCGCCGGCGCCGGTCGCCCTCAACCTGCCGCAACCCACCGGCAAACTTCGCAGCGTCCGCCCTGTGCAAGCCGAGCCGCAACGCTTCCGCACTGCCAGCGGGCAAGAGATCCGCAACCAATAACCGCGAGGAGGAATGAAATGCGCCACGCAATTCGCACTTCCTTGTCACTTCTAATGATTTCATTTGCTGGATTAGCCTGGGCGCCCGCCGCCTTGGCCCAGGAAGCCGAACCCGAACATATCGAAACCGACCGCGATTCGTTCACCCCCGCGACGGTCACCGCCGGCGCCGGCCGCTTGATCATCGAATC
Organism: Pirellulales bacterium; assembly: GCA_041740115.1. Classification (GTDB taxonomy): domain Bacteria; phylum Planctomycetota; class Planctomycetia; order Pirellulales; family Lacipirellulaceae; genus Lacipirellula. The sequence goes on along the minus strand of JBGSMO010000488.1, from coordinate 6,138 downwards.
GGGTTACTCGTTCATCGATAACCGCAGCGTCCCCGAAACGCACAGCCTCCCTGAGCTGATCGCCCGATATGGGATGAACGACTGGTTCGAGCTTCGCATCGGCTCGAACTACGAAGTCGGCGGCGCGTCGAACTCCATCTCCGGCAGCGGCGGAGACGACGGCGACTTCGACTCGGCGGAACTCGAAACGGAAGCCAAGGTCATTTACGGCTTCAAGGCGGCGCTCAGCGAGCAAGATGGCTGGATGCCCCGCAGCGTTGTCATCGCCCAGGGCGCCACGCCTACCAGCGGCGTCGAGACGGCGACCCATTTTGTCGGCACCTACGCCTGGGGGTGGGAACTCGGCGAGATCTGGCTCTGGGACTCGGCCATCCGCTACGGCGACGGCAAAACGGAAGAGGACAATTTCGATCGCTGGGCGCCTTCCACCGTTTTGAAATGCAACGTCGCCGAGCAGTGGAACGCCCACCTCGAGTCCTTTGGCATATTCACCGACGGACGCGAAAACGAGCTGACCCAATCGTACGTCAGCCCCGGCCTCCACTATTTGGTGACGCCCGACTTCGAGGTCGGCCTCCGCGTCGGCTGGGGCCTCAGCAACGACGCCGCCAACTTCTTCTCCAACGTCGGCGTCGGCCTTCAATTTTAGCCCCCGGCTCCGCCGGGGGGTCGGTCACCATCCCGGTCGACGTCGTCTTGCGTAGTGCTGCCCCCCGGCGGAGCCGGGGGCTGAAATGGCGACGATCAATCGCTCGCCTCTCACCACGCCAATCCCCCCACAAATTGCACGATTTCTAATTGATTCTTCGACCAGAGTAGGCCACCCTTAACTGGAAGCGCCGCACGTCGGAATTCCCTCTTCTCTCACACCTTTGCTCGAAAGGAGCCGCGGTATGAGCCTTCCATATCGTTGCTTAATCGCCGCCGCCTTCCTCTGCGGTCATCTAGTTAGTGCCAGCCAGCAGGCGGCGGCCCAAGACGCGGCTGCCAAGAAGCCAAACATCCTCGTCATCTGGGGCGACGACATCGGCACCTGGAACATCAGCCACAACAGCCGCGGCATGATGGGCTACCAAACGCCCAACATCGACCGCCTCGCCAAAGAAGGGGTCGCCTTCACAGACTACTACGCCCAACAATCCTGCACCGCCGGTCGCGCCGCCTTCATCAGCGGCAGCGTCCCCGTGCGATCAGGCATGACGAAAGTCGGCATGCCCGGCGCGAAGGAAGGCTGGCAGAAGACAGACGTGACCATGGCGACGATCCTCAAGAGCCAAGGCTACGCCACCGGTCAGTTCGGCAAAAACCACCAAGGCGATCGCGACGAACACCTGCCGACGATGCACGGCTTCGACGAGTTCCTCGGCAGTCTCTACCACCTCAACGCCGAGGAAGAACCCGAGAATCGCGACTACCCGCGCGACATGAAGCTCCCCAGCGGCAAGACTTTCCTCGAGCAGTTCGGCCCGCGCGGCATCATCAAATCCGCCGCCGACGGCAAAGGCGGGCAAACGATCGAGAATCTTGGCCCGCTGACCAAGAAGCGAATGGAAACGATCGACGACGAAACCCTTGCCGCCGCCAAGGAGTTCATCACTCGTCATGCAAAGGAGGGCAAACCCTTCTTCTGTTGGTGGAACGGCACCCGCATGCACTTCCGCACCCATGTGAAGCCCGAGCATATCGGCATCAGCGGCCAGGACGAATACAGCGACGGCATGGTCGAGCACGACATGCACGTCGGCGAACTCCTCCAGCTGATCGACGACCTCGGCCTCGCCGACAACACGATCGTGCAGTATTCAACCGACAACGGCCCCCACTACAACACCTGGCCCGACGCCGGCACGACGCCCTTCCGCAGCGAGAAGAACTCGAACTGGGAAGGCGCCTTCCGCGTGCCATGCTTCATCCGCTGGCCGGGGCATTTCCCCGCCGGCACGACGCTCAACGGCATCGTGTCGCACGAGGACTGGCTGCCAACGTTCGCCGCCGTCGCCGGGGCGCCCGACATTACGGAGAAACTGCTCAAAGGGGGCGTGGAACTCAACGGCCGCACCTACAAGAACCACATCGACGGCAAAAACCTGCTCGACTACCTCAGCGGCGAGACGAAAGACTCGCCCCGCAAGCAGTTCATCTACGTGGGCGACGACGGCAACGTGATGGCCATCCGCGTGGGCGACTGGAAGGCGATCTACCAGGAAAACCGCGCCGAGCAACTGCAAGTCTGGCGCGAACCGCTCGTCCACCTGCGGCTACCGCTGCTCTTCAACTTGCGACGCGATCCGTTCGAGAAATCGCAGCACAACTCCAACACCTATCACGACTGGATGATCGACCGGGCGTTCGTGTTGGTGCCGCTGCAAACAGTGGCGAGCGAGTTTCTCATCAGCATGAAAGAATTTCCGCCCAGCCAGACGCCGGGCGATTGGAGTCTCGATTCTCTCGAAAAGCAGATCAAGGGGATGACTATCGGCGGCGATTAATTCGATGCAGTTCAAAGGGCGCCGTCAGCGATGACGGCGCCTTTTTTTTGTTTGACGAGAGACTCAACCATGATGAAATGGCGGAAGCGGCACGCTTTCTAACCCTTTCGGCCTGCGTCGCTTCAGCGACCAGACGGCCCCGGGATCAGACGGTGGCGCATTACCAATCACATTCGTCGTCGTGTTCTTCCAAGAGTTCGCATCGTTCCACTCGCCGCTCGCCCCGCCGACCCAAACGACAGTGTCGATAGGCGGAACGCTAAATGCCTGAACGGCGTCGGCCGCAATTCCGACAACAATGACGCCAGCTGCCGCGACGGCCAGTAGAATGCGACCCATGAGCCGCGTCCGTTTCTGCAACCAAGCGAACGACTTTGAAAAGATCTTTGAGACGCCGGGCGAGCGGCTAGCCCAGTTGTCGCCTCAGGCAGCCGCCGGTGAGGCTCCGCGGACCTCAGCGGCGCGATGTTCCGACCCTTTTGGAGTGAATGCAGCGTGAGTCAATCGTCCGCGGAGCCATCGACCCCGAAAAGCACTTGCGCATTCCCTAAGATTTTTTGCGCTCCGCTAGATCGCCGTCGTTTCACGCCCTGACATAATAGGTAAGCGGCTGTCGCGGCGAACCCTCCTTCACGGCCTGCCGTCAATCCGCGCGGAACTGAGTTCTCATCAGAGGGAAGCCCCTCATCCCCTTTCATAGCATCGATCGGCTCGGTGCAACCGCGGGCCCGTGGCCCAACCTTCAAGAGGCGTTGAACGTTAATCGCAGGGTCAGAGAACAAGCGGAGTGATGTTGGTCAATAAACTACAACGCTTAGGCTCGTCAGCGATCGCGCTCCCGGCAATCGCCGTCGCCCTGCTCAGCCAGCCGCTACCCCTCCACGCTGCCCTCACCTTCAACGTCGCCGGCTCCTGGCCCAACGACGCCCACCGCACCGCCGCCGTCAACGCGATGCAGTCCACCGTCAATCGCTACAACGCTTACGGCGACTTCGGCAACTACAACGTTTACGTCTATTACAACGCCGGCATCCCCACGGCCCAGGCGAACTACCTCGGCAGCATCGGCTTTGGCGGCACCTATCCGAACGAGCGCGTCGCCATGCACGAACTGGCGCACTACCTCGGCTCCGGCACCTACGGCGATCCCTGGGATGGCGCCTACGGCGAAGCTCAAGTCGATCAGTTCGACGGACTCGAAGCGACGCTCAACGGCGACAGCGCCCACTTCTGGCCGTACGGTTTGAACTACTACAGCGAGGGGAGCGAAATCAACAAGCAGCGCGCCGTCGCCATGATCTACGCCCAGCGCGCCGACATGGGGATCGGCCCGACCGCTCATCCCGCAACCGCCACCGCCGTCACGATGACCGCCAGCGACCCCGTCGGTACGTCGGGCTTCAACTACAAAGATCGCTGGAACGACGGCTATTTCCCCCACGCCAACGCCGATTATTCCGCCGCGACCTATATCCTCCGCACGCCGGCGAGCGCTAACAGCTTCAACTTCGTCGGCAAGTCGCTTACCCTCAGCAATCCGACGGTCGACACCGGGCTCTTCTACAACGGCACGGGCTCCACGGGCGTGACGACCTTCAACAACCTGATCGTGAGCGGCGGCTGGATCGATCATCGCTCGCCGAACAACCTCGCCAACGTCTTCCGACTCGACGGACTCCTCACGGTGGCGAGCGACTCGAACATCCGCGCCCTCGACGGCGAAATCAACATCCTCGCCGACGTCGCTGGCGCCGGCACGCTCACCATCCACCCCACCAACGCCTCCTCCCGCGAGAACAATCGTTACGTCCGATTTTTCTCCAGCAGTAACGAGTTTACCGGCACGATTCTGAACAACTCGCGGTTCGAACTCGCGAACGGCGCGAACTTCACCTTCAAGATCGGCGCCCTTGGCGTCAACAACGCCATCGCCGGCGCCTCCGCACGAGTCACCGCGCTCAACGGCCGCTTCGAATTCGACGTCGCGCAAGCCGAATACGGCTACGGCAACTCGTGGCAATTGGTGACCGCCGCAAACACGACGTACGGCGCCACCTTCAACATCCCCGGCTTCGTCCACAACGGCAGCCTCTGGAGCAACGGCAGTTTCACCTTTGATCAAGCGACCGGCCTCCTCACCGCCACTCCGGGCAGCGACCTGAACGACGACGGCGTCGTGAACATTCAAGACTGGTCGACGTTCGCAACCAATCATCTCGGCGACCTGTCGAGCTACTCTCAAGAAGAGCGAGCCGCCCGCGGCGATATCGACGGCGACGGCGACAACGATCACGCCGACTTCCTGAGTTTTCACTACCAGTACGACGCCCTCAACGGGGCCGGGACCTTCGCCGTGATGTACGCCAGCCTTGTGCCAGAGCCGACCGCCGCCTCATTAGCCCTCGGCGCCGCGGCGGTCGTCTTCTGCCGCCGTCGGCGAGGAGCAGCGCGATGAAAAGAAGCTGCCTGCCGCTCCTGCCCCGCCTCCTCGCGTTCAGCGCATTGGCGCTCAGCCTCTGCGCCCTGAGCAGCTCAGCCCGCGCGACCACCTTGGCTTATTGGCGTTTCGGCGACGATCCCGCCGGACCAACCCCTGCCGCCGGCGATTGGATCACCCCGACGGCCGGTCGCACCACCGTCGAGGTCGACGCCGCCCCCAGCAGCCCCCCCGCCTTCATCCTCGGCCGCGACAGCTCCGGCAACGGCAACTCGCTCTACACCTGGGACGACAACACCACCGGCCACAACTATCGCGCGTTCGCCCCCAACAACTCCTCGTTGCGCTCGGGCGCGACGAACGCTTACAGCATCCAGAACAACGGCGCCAATCCGGCGTCGTTCACCTGGTCCGCGAAGAGCGCTCCGTCGCTCGACGTCGAACCGGTCACCCCGACCGCGTGGACGATCGAAGCCTCGATCTACAAAACCGCCAATTCGCAGCACCAAACCTTCGTCGGCCGCGACGGCAACGGCGTCGCCCCCGGCGACGGGAATCTCGCGCCCCTCTACTTCAAGACCATCGACGGCAACCTGCAGATCCAGTACACCGACGTCGCCGGCAACATTTGGAACGCCACCGACGCCGCCGACATCGATCTCAACACCTGGTACAACGTCGCCGCGGTCAGCAATGGTTCGACGCTGAGCCTCTACAAAGACTCCGGCGCCGGCTATCAGCTCGTCGCCAGCCGAGATATCTCATCGTCAGCCAATTCCGCGCTCGCCTACGACACAGCCGGCGCCACCAACGCGGGCGATACGCAGTGGGGCTGGACGATCGGCCGCGGCCGCTACGCCAGCGGCAATTCGCAAGGCGACGGCCACACCGATCGCTGGCTCGGCTACATCGACGAGGTCCGCATCAGTAGCGCCGCCCTGACTCCCGACGAGTTTCTCTTCGTACCGAAGTTCTCGCTGATCGCCGAAGTGACGACCTCCGGCCCGAACACGGGGAACGTCACGCTCAAAAACATCGACAGCGCGCCGGTCACGTTCAACTACTACCTCCTCGGCAGCGCCGCCAATGCCCTCAGCCCCGCCGGCTGGAACAGCCTCAGCGATCAGAGCTACGACGCCGCCCTCCCGGCCGACTTCACCGGCAGCGGCGGCGCCGTCGACGCCGCCGACTTGGCCCAGTGGACGAGCAGCT
>JBGSMO010000005.1:0-5240 GCA_041740115.1 Pirellulales bacterium | reverse complement strand
GACCCGTCATCGCCGTCACGCACGAGACTACGAAAAACTCCCCGCCTCCAGTGAAGCCCTCATTCAAATCGCCATGATCGGGCTCATGGCGAGACGACTCGCCAATGCGACAAACTAGATTTCAAAACACGTTCTTAGAAGAGACTTTCGTAATCCTCGGCCCCGTCAAAGATGCGGAGAACTTCGATCCCGTCGCCTGTCGGCCGATAAAGAATCACCCAGCGGCTATGGACGCCGAGCCGGCACCCTTCGCCGAATTCCGAACGGCTCGTTCCGGTCTGGGGATGGCGAGCGTAATGATTACATTTCTCGCGAATCTCTCGCATGACCTTAGCGCCAACCGCCGGCCGGCGCTCTTTGCGGCCAATATACATACCGATCGATCGGAGATCGTCGCGGGCTTGCTGGATCCAAATCGTCGGCATCTGCAACTTTCATTGAAAAGCTAGTCGACAATTCCTTCCTTACCCAGATCGCGGTAAACCTCCTCAATTAATTCGTCCAGGTCGAGCGGCTTCGATCCATACAGCGCACTCGATTCCTCCGCCTCGCGTACCATCTGCCGCACGCGCTCCACCTGCTCGCGCCACTTGGCGTACTCCGCCATTACCTCATCGAGCGAGCCCTTGCGCTCTCCCTTGGCGATACGGCGCTCCAAGAAGAGATGGAGCAATTCAGGTTCGGTCAGTTCGGTTTTGGCGTCAGTCGACATGATCGCGGTCCTCCGAATGAATTATACCACACACGCCGCCGCGACCAGCGGTCGCGGCTTTATGGTTCCTGCGGGTATTCCGTATGCGCCGTGCCGCTTCCACGTCACACACCTACGGCGCCGGCTCGATCCACATCATCACGCCCGGCTGCTCTTTAGTTTTGTCGGGCGAAGTCACCGAGTAGCCGCCAGGGAACTTCTTCAAATCGCCCTGCCGCAACTCAAATAGTACGAGCCCCTCATCGGCGTCGCTCTCGATCTGCTTGTCGAAGCCGACGTCAGCGCTCGTCGTCCATACGCGGCGATAGTTGAGCCACGGCATTACGGTACCGCAGACCCCGCCTCCACGACCGTTGATGTTGTGACGCAGATTCCATTGATCGGACTTCGCGTCGGGCCGTTCGACATGAACGTCGATCGTGAATTCGCCGCTATCGATGGTCGAACTGCTGCCGCTGCCGCCTAAGCTCGCAAACCATTCCGTTTGCGATTGCGACGGCGACCTGCCGGGGATCGTTTGAATGCGCTCGCATAAAACAAACTTGCGGTTCTTCGGCAGGTAGACGCGGAACCGATGGGTATCCAGATCGGCCGCGGCCACTCGAATCGCGTAGATTTTGCTCTCGTCGTCGATCGTCAGATGCCCCAGCTCTTGCCGCAGGCGTCGGACCTCCTGCCGCAGCGGACTGACTTCGGAATTCTGGCGCCACACGGTCACGGATAACGCGACGATCGTCAGCACGAGCAGCGCCGTCAGAATCGAAAACCGCGGGCGAAGAGAACGTTCATTTGCCATGGGGCGGTTCCAAGCTGTCTTTCCTTGGCGCTATTGGCATCCTTGGCGGTTGCCTTTTTTTGCTGTTCCGGCCCGCGACCGGCAGTCGCGGCTTTATGGGTCGCGGAGGCAGTGCATATTCGCCATGCCGATGCCGCTGGTGATGGCGCCGATGATGCCGACGAAACCTTGGTCGGTGCCGCAGATGAAGAGATTGTCGAGATGGGTGCGGCCGTCGAGTTGCTTTTCGGGGGCGCCGTAGATGGCGCCATTGTCGTGGCCGGTGAAGCGGACGATCGTCGTTGGCGTGAACATGTCAGTATCGACCACCCGGCCGCGGTAATCGGGGATGAAACGGATGGCCGAGTCGGTAATTCGGTCGTACCAGCGTGATTTTTCGCGGCGATACGTTTCCTCGTCGAGGCCGCGCCAGTAATCGAAGTTGGCGAGGGCCGTGATCCGCAGCACGCCGGAGCCCTCTTTGTCGAGCGGCTCGTCGTACTCGAAATTATTCGGACTGCAGATGACGCCGCTGCGCAGGTCGCAAGGCTCTTGCGATTCGCTCCAATTGAATTTGTCGCTGTCGTTGTAAAACGTGATCGTGCGGTCGTGGCCGAGGCGTTTCGGTTCGACGTCGAGCGTGGCGATCGTTTCGCAGAAGCTGAGCCGGCCCGGCGGACGTTGAGCAGTGACTGGCTGGCCGTCGTCGCAAAGGCGCATCGTTTCGGGCCAACCGGCGGAGGAGAGGACGCGTTTCGCCTCGATTGTTTCGCCGTTCTGCAGGACGACGCCGGCGACGCGGCCGTTTTCAACGTGGAGGCGTTCGACGCCGGTGCGGAGTTTTAGTTCACCGCCGAGACCGCGGAACTTGCGCACCAGCTGCTTCAGGATCAGGCGCACGCCGGCATGGGGGCGGCCGAGGCCTTCCATGAAAATGCTGCGAAACATGATCGAGAACTGGCCCCAGTCCATGTCGTGCTCGCGAGCCGAGCCGTAGAACATCAGCGGGCAGAAGAGCATCTCGACCAGCAATGGCTCGGTGAGGAGTTCGCTCAGCCGCGAGCGGGCGGAAATGGCGGCGTGCGTTTCGTTGAGATCGTCGTACTCAGCGACCTCCGCGATGAGGCATTCGAAGTTATCGACCTGCGTAGGAAACGCGCGGGCGATCTCCGCGCGGAACAGATCGAGATCGTTGTCGAACCGCAGCCGCACGCCGGGGAAGACGATCTCGGAACCGATCTGCGGCGAGATGTCGAAGTCGTCCCACGAGAGACGCAGCTGGCGGAGGAGCCGCGCGAGGGGACCGCGTTTGGCGCCCTTTGGCGTGACGTTCGTGAGGGCGTGGAGGCCGACGTCGTAGTCGCGGCCGCGGAGGCGATAAAAGCCGTTCAGGCCGCCAATGGTGGTATGACGCTCCAGGACGCAGACGCGCTGGTCGTAGTAGGCCAGCCGAACGCCCGCGGCGAGGCCGCTCATGCCGGCGCCGATGATGAGAGTGTCGTACATGAATGACGAATTCCTGAATGACGAATGACGAATGAGAGCCGTTGATTTACCCCACACGGCATTCGACATTCGTCATTTGGTCATTCGTCATTACACCCTTTGGATGTCCTTCATCAACGGCTCCAGAAACGTCACCGTCGAGTCCATGCTGGCGAGGTTGATGTAATCGTCCTCGGGGATCTGGATGCGGTGGCGCTTGCGGAGCTCCATGACGATGTCGAGGAAGTCCATGCTGTCGAGCTCCATCTGCTCGCGGAAGCTGACGTCGTCCTTAAGCTGCGAGAGATCCTCGTCAGGAGCGATGTCGGAGAGGATGTCGAGGACTTCGAGTTTGATTTCGTCGCGGGTCATTGTTAGTTCCTACAGATTAACCGCCAAGGACGCCAAGGACGCCAAGGGGAAGAGCAATTTCAATTTGTAACCGCCGATGAACGCGAATGAACGCAGATGAATCCATGACTTCAATAAACTTATCTGCGTTTATCAGCGTTCATCGGCGGTTCCATCTATTTTTGTATTTCCTTGGCGCTCTTGGCGTCCTTGGCGGTTCAATTCTTCTCTTAAACGCGTTTGATGATGACAGCCGAGTTGATGCCCAGCATGCCGAAGGAGTTGTTGAGGATGTATTCGACGCCCTGTGTCTCGCGCGGTTCGTTCAGTACGAGCCCCGGGAGGTCGCATTCGGGGTCGAGGTAGTCGACGTTGATCGTGGCGTGGCAGACGTTGTCTTGGAACGACGGCAGATTGCCGGCGAGTTCCAGCGACCCGGCGGCGCCCATCGCGTGGCCGATGAAGCTTTTCGTGTTGTTGACGTGCGTGCGCTTTGAATTGCCGAACACCGTCCGCAGGGCGATGCACTCCTGCACGTCGCCGCTGGGGGTCGCGGTGGCGTGGGTGCTGACGATGTCGATGTCCTCGGCGTTCAGTCCGGCGCGCTGCAGCGCCTGGTTCATGCAGCGGGCCTGCTGCGTCGGGTTCGGCAAGACGAAGTCGGTGGCGTCGCTCGTCATCGAGTAGCCGACGAGTTCGCCGTAGATCTTCGCTCCCCGCTTCGATGCGTCGCTGTACCGTTCGAGCGTGTAGATGCAGCCCCCCTCGGAGACGACGATGCCGTTGCGGCCGCGATCGAAGGGGTGGGAGGCCTTGGTCGGATCGGCGTGCGACGCGAGCGCCCCCTGGCTGGCGAACCCGGCGAAGATGCCGAAGGTGCGAATGCTTTCCGACACGCCCCCCGCCAGCGCGAAGTCGACTTCATCCAGGAGCAACATCTGGGCGCCCTGGATCAGCCCCGCGTTCCCAGCGGCGCAAGCGGCGCCAATTGTGTAGTGGGGGCCGGTGATTCCCATGTTCAGCGTGATTTCGCCGGCGGGGTTGTTCGCCACGGTCCGCGGGTTGTGGTGGTGGGTCCAGACTTTCGTGTCGTAGTTGAACTGGCTGATCTCGTAGACCTCGTTCTCGGTCTCGACATTTCCATGTTCGGTGACGCCGATGTAGACGCCGACGCGCTCGCGGTCGATCGCTTCCCAGTCGATGCCTGAATCGGCCACCGCCTCGCGGGCGCAGTAGATGCTGACGCTGCCGGCGCGGGTGCCGCGGCGGACGTCCTTGCGGCCCTGGTGCTTCAGTTCGTTGAAGTGGCAGACCCCGGCCAACGTATCGCCGATGTAGCGGATGTTGTACGGCTCGACGCCGCTCTTGCCGGCGAGAAGCGCAGCGCGATAGTCGGCGAGATTGTCGCCGTTGGGCGCGGTCAAGCCGATGCCCGTAATCACGATGCGATGTTCGTCGGAAGCGCTGCGAATCATGCGGTAAATTGCGTGGTTTTGGCCCGCGCCAACCGAGGGGCGGCGGGACGGAAAGAACCCATCAGGCTACTGCCTTGGGTGGAATCGTACAAGCGGCGGCGCGGGGAGGCCAGTTGGCCGATTTGGCGATGCAGAAGATTAACCGCAAAGGACGCCAAGGACGCCAAGGGGAAGAGTGATTCACCACGACGGCACGACGGGGGAAAGGCGCTTGCCTTTCGTCGTGTCCGTCGTGCCGCGGTGGTTCAATTCCTTTGCTACGTATTTCAATTGGCGCTCTTGGCGACCGTGGCGGTTAGATTTCTGGCCCAAAAGCTATTCGGTTTCGCCGAGGTGCCGGCGGTAGGCGGCGGCTTGCCGGTCGCGGCCGAGGCGGTTGGTGATCTCTTCCCACTTGGCGGCGACGCCGTCGAGCGCGGCTTGGGCGGCGGCTTCGTCGGCG
>JBGSMO010000004.1:0-40111 GCA_041740115.1 Pirellulales bacterium | reverse complement strand
CGCCGCTACCCGCTTGGGTGCGTCGCTTTCACCGCGTGCGCCACTGGGTACAAGCAAAAATCATCCTCGCGGGCATCAAGTCGCTCGTTTTGCATCAGCCGTAGAAGATAGCGTTTGCATAATCGTGTGAAACGCTGGGCTGTTTTCGATCGTCCCTCCGGGACATGCAAAGGCAGCGGTGATAGGAATGAATGCCGTCGCGTGGCGCCTGTCAGGCTGGAAAGCCTGACCTACGCGAGCTGCCGCTCGGTGAGGTAGGCCAGAATCCCGCGGATTGAAATCACCCCGACCAACTGCTCGCGGTCATCGACGATCGGGATGTGGCGAAAGCCGCCGACGTTCATGCGGTGGAGGGCGTAGGCGATCTTGTCGCGCGTGCGGAGCGTGGTGGGATTGCTCGTCATCATCGAGCCGACCGGCTTGTCGCGGAGCTTGTCGACGTCGACGTTCAGTCGCAGCAAGGCGTCGCGCTCGGTGAAGATGCCGAGCAGTCGTTGCTGATCGTCGACCACGGCGACGCAGCCCATCCGTTCGCTCATCATGCGCTGCAAGACTTCGCCGATTGGCGCCTCGGGGGGAAACGAAACCGCCGGCCGCGGCTTGAGGATTTCGATCCGGTCGTGGAGCAGAGCCTTCTCCAGCGGCGTCGTCGCCTGGGGCACGCTCAGTTCGGTGAGAGGCGCCTGGCACTGATCGCAGACGTCTTCGCCTTCGAGGTTTTCACAGCCGCAAGCGGGGCAGATGAGCATGATGAGTTTCGAGTCGCGAGTTATGAGTTGCGAGCGAGGAATCGCAGGACGGAAGGCGTAGTCCGCGAACCGCGCGCAGAACGATGCAAGTCGCAGGGTTCCCTGCATTCAACTCGCAACTCGTCGCTCGCTACTCGTAACTACTCCACCGTCCAAGTGTCGCCCGAGTTAAACAGCGCCTCTAAATCTCCCTTGCCCCGTTTCTGAACCGCTTCGTCAATTTGTCCGTTGATCAGTACGTCGTACCGCGGCGCGTCAACCGAGCGGAAGACGCCGATTGGTTCCGGGAAGCCGTCCTCGTAGCGCATCCTGCTCAGCAGGTAAGCCAGGCTTGGTTCGGGACTCTGTTCGTCGTGGAACAGCAGGTCGTCCTCGGTAATTCCCTTGCCTAGCTCGACCACCTCGGGGTCCATGCCGTGGAGGCGAATTCCCTTCTCGCGCGTCTTGCCGAAGATCAACGGCTTGCCATGTTGCAACTCCAGCGTGGTGTCCATCTTCGTGTCGCGGTCCTTGGCGTAATCCCAGGCGCCGTCGTTGAAGACGTTGCAGTTCTGGTAGACCTCGACGAACGACGCGCCAGGGTGCTGGGCGGCCCGCTTAAGGATTTCGCCCAGGTGGTTGATGTTCGTATCAATCGAACGCGCCACGAAGGTCGCCTCGCAGCCGATGGCGATCGAGAGCGGATGGAGCGGATTGTCGATCGCTCCCATCGGCGTGCTCTTGGTTTTTTGTCCGAGCGGCGAGGTGGGGGAGTATTGCCCCTTGGTCAGCCCGTAGATGCGGTTGTTGAACAGCACGATGTTGATGTCGAGGTTCCGCCGGATGGCGTGCATCAGGTGGTTGCCGCCGATCGAGAGGCCGTCGCCGTCGCCGGTGATGACCCAGACCTGCAGGTCTGGCCGGACGCACTTGAGCCCCGTCGCCACGGCCGGCGCCCGACCGTGGATCGAGTGAACGCCGTAGGTGTTCATGTAATACGGAAAGCGGCTGCTGCAACCGATGCCGCTGATGAAGACGGTCTTCTCGCGCGGCACGCCGAGCGTTGGCAGCACCTTCTTCATCTGGGCGAGAATAGAGTAGTCGCCGCAACCGGGACACCAGCGAACGTCTTGGTCGCTGGCGAAGTCGGTGGGTTTCAGGACTGGGAGTGGAGTTTCGATGCTCATCGTTGTTTTTGTCTTTAGATTGGAAGTCTCTCGCAGAGGCGCGGAGGCGCAGAGGGGACGCAATCAATGCGGGGAGGATTTTTAACCACGGAGCACACGAAAGAAACGAAAGGAAAATAAGGAGGAACAAAGCCGAGAAAATTCCCGTATGCAGTTTCACTATTTCCTCATTTCATCCGCTCCTCCTTTCATCGTTTTTGTGTGTTTCGTGGTTAAGCCGCAATTTCTTCTTTGCGTATTTCTCTGCGCCTTTGCGCCTCTGCGAGAGACCTCCCTTAGTTTTCAGTACTTAGTAGATGCTCGATCTTCTCCACCAACTCGCCGACGCTAAACGGTTTGCCTTGGACTTTGTTGTGGCCGAGGCAATCGACTAGGTACGTTGCTCGCAGCAGCGTGCGGAGTTGGCCGAGGTTCAGTTCGGGGACGAGGACTTGCTGGTAGCTGTTCAGGATCTCGCCCAAGTTCTTGGGCAGTGGGTTGAGGTATCGCAGGTGGCAATGGGCGACGCTGCCGCCGCGGAATTGGACTTTGTGAACCGCCGTCGCGCAGGCGCCGTAAGTGCCGCCCCAGCTGACGACGAGCAAATCGCCGCTCTCGGGGCCATCGACTTCCTGCAGCGGAATGTCATCGGCGACAAGGGCGACCTTCTTGGCCCGCGTGTCGGTCATGTGCTGATGATTGATGGGGTCGTAGCTGACGTTCCCTGTGACGTCTTGCTTCTCTAGTCCGCCGATGCGGTGCATCAACCCTGGCGTGCCGGGGACGGCCCAGGGGCGGGCGAGTCGTTCGTTCCGCTGGTAGGGCAAGAAGGGGTCGCCGTTTTCGACGCCGGCGGGGTGAGTGATTTCGGTCCGCTTGAGCTTGCTCAACTGCGGTATTCGCCACGGCTCCGAACCGTTGGCGATGTAACCGTCGGTGAGCAGAATCACCGGCGTCATGAAGCGGGTCGCGATCCGCCACGCCTCTTGCACCGCGTCGAAGCAATCGGCCGGGCCGCGGGCGGCGATCACTGGCAGCGGGCACTCGCCGTTGCGGCCGTACATCGCTTGGAACAGGTCGGCTTGTTCGGTCTTCGTCGGCAGTCCCGTCGAGGGGCCGCCGCGCTGGACGCTGATGATCAGCATCGGCAGTTCGGTCATCACCGCGAGGCCCATCCCCTCGGCCTTCAGCGCGATGCCGGGACCGCTGGAAGCAGTGACCGCCATCTCGCCGGCGAACGCGGCGCCGATCGTCGACGTGATCGCCGCGATCTCATCTTCCGCTTGGAACGTCAGCACGTCGAAGTTCTTGTGGCTGGCGAGTTCATGGAGAATGTCGCTCGCCGGCGTGATCGGATAGGCGCCGAGGAAGAGCCGCTTCCCCGAGAGCTTGGCCGCGGTGATCAGTCCGTACGCCAGGGCCGTGTTCCCCATGATGTTGCGGTACTTACCGGGCGGCAGCTTCGCGGGGGCGACCTGGTACTGCGTGTTGATCGCTTCGACCGTTTCGCCGTAGTTGTAGCCGGCGCGGAGGCTGGCGGTGTTCGCTTCGGCGACCTCGGGCCGTTTGCCGAACTTCTGCGCGATGAACCGCAGCGTCGGCTCCAAGGAGCGATCGTAGAGCCAGAAGACCAGACCCATTGCAAAGAAGTTGCGGCAGAGATCGGCTTCCTTTTGCGTCAGGCTAAAGCCCTCGACGGCGAGCCGATTGAGCTTCGTCATCTCCACGGCGTGCATGCTGTACTTGCTGAGACTGCCGTCGTCGAGCGGGTTGGTTTTGTACCCAGCTTGTTCCAGGCCCTTCTTGTCGAAGGAGTCTTTGTTAATGATCAACACGCCGCCGTCGCGGAGGTCTTCGAGGTTCGTTACCAGCGCCGCCGGGTTCATCGCGACGAGGGCGTCGACGGTGTCGCCCGGGGTGTAGATGTCGTGACTCGAAAAGTGAACCTGAAAGCCCGAGACGCCCGCCTTCGTGCCGCGCGGCGCGCGGATTTCCGCCGGAAAGTCGGGGAACGTGGCGACGTCGTTCCCCGCGAGGGCCGACGTGTTGGTGAATTGCGTCCCGGCAAGCTGCATGCCGTCGCCAGAGTCGCCGCAGAAGCGAACGGTCGCGTCGTCGAGCGGCGAGATTGTTTTAGATGAGATAAGCGTGGCCATCGTGAGCTGGTGTCCTACAATCGCACTCGGCTGACAGTAAACGGCTCCTGACGTTCCTCTCCTGTTCTACTTCTACGCAGCGATAAGTCGGAACGGCCCACTAAAAGCCGGCTTTCCGCTCTCCGCTTTTCGCTTTGCTCAGGCTCCCTCCCGCTGCATGTATCGTTTTCCCGGTTCGGGCGGCAAGGTGTAGATCGCCTGCGGGAAATGTTCCACGAGGTAGTGAACAATTCCCCCCACGGCCACGACCCCCTGCGGCGTTCCCTGCTCGTCGACGATCGGCAAATGCCGCAAGCCGCGCTGCGACATGATCTCGATCGCCGCTCCCACCGACGCCGTCGCCGGCAGCACCGCCGGCGTGCGCGTCATCGACAGCCGAATGGTGATCTCGGGATCACCCCCCTCGGCCATCCAGCGCAACGCATCGCGCTCGGTAAAAATTCCTTCGATTCGGCAGCCGTCGGCGTCTTCGCCGCAGATAAGGACGCAGCTTCCCCGTTGGGCCCGCATGAGCTGCAGAACTTCCCCCACGGTCGCCTCGGTGGAGACCGCGAGCGGTTGGTCTGGGTAGGCCTGGGTGACAAGATCAGTGCTCAGGCTGAGATAACTCATTGCCTAGCCGAGTGCCGTCGGTCGGAACCACTTCCGCAACAGGCGCCGCAGACCTGCTGTGGTCCGCGCCGCGTGAATACGCGCCGCGAAACCGTCCGTAGCCATCTAGGCGTTAGTCTAACGCCGCGACGGCGGAGATAAAACATGAAAACGTCGCCGATTCTTAGCGAATGCTGCGGCGACAGGCTGGAGCCCCTCAAATCACCCCAGAATAGCCGGAGGCACACTTGCCTACGGGTCCTCCGGGGCGTCCCGGACCTCGTAGCGGTACGGCTAGGCGTTTGCTTAAGGAAACGCAGTTACCCCTCGCCCTTCACTTCATCAAAATCAGTCGGCTTGTAGAACCGATTGAGATCAATCCCGCCGCGCTGCTCTTCTTCCACCAGTTTTAGCCGCGCTTCGAGTTGTTCCACCCGCCGCGCCAGCACAGGAAGCAGTCGTTCTTCGGGATCGGCGACCGCTGACCGGGGCGCCTCGGGATATCCGAGTTGCCGGTGCAACGCCCCGAACAGCAACAGCGGATCTTTTTTGCGATTGGCCCACGCGATCCGCCCCTCCTGCCGACCGAACAGCGGCGGGAATCCTTGCGCGGTCGCCTCGGCGACGAGTTCGTCGAAGAGCGCCGGATCTCCCTGCTCCGCCGCTTTGCGTTCGTGGTAGAACTCGCTTCGCACGAACAGCAGGTCGGCCATGTCGACGATGCCAATCTGCCGCCGCACGGTCACGATCCAGGTTCGCCACGCCTCGTCGTAGGCGGGGTCTTTGCCGATCGCTTCGAGGCCGGCGTCGTAGCCCATTCGATTGCGGGAGAGAACTTCGAGCTGATAGAGGAACAATCCCTGCCGCGAGGCGCCCTCAGCGCGATACGCCGCTTCGCGTCGCAATATTTCCAGCCCGATCCGCAGATCGAACCGCTGCCGATCGTTCTCCGCCTCGGCCATCACGAACGCCTGAAACGGCGTGAAATAGTGCGACAGTCGTTCCATCGCCGTCGAGAAGCCGCCGAGATGGCGGAGCTCGACCAGCATGAAGTCGACCGCCATCGGCAGTTTCGTGGTGACGAGAATCTCCTCGCGCACGGCCTCGAGCACTTCCTGCGCGGGAATGTTCTGCTTCATCCGCGCGCCAAGGACTTCAAACAGGTGCGCCTGCTCGACGTACTCCTCGCGCGCGAGTGGGGAGACTGCATTCAGCGAGCCGGGGCGTCTCGCCCCCGGCGCGCTTGCATTGCTCTCCGCCGGGGGCGAGGACGCCCCGGCTCGCTCCAGATTGTCGTCCCGCTTGCGCGCCGCGGCCATTCAGTTACTTTCTGCTTTCAGATGCTCCTGCAAGAAGACAATCGACCGCTCGATCGCGTCGCGATCCATCGCCGCGGCGGTGTGTCCCAGGTGCGGGACAATATACAGATCCGAGACGATCCCCGCCGCCGTGAGCGCCGCCCGCATGTTTTCGGGGCTGGCGAGCGGCACGAGTTGGTCATCCTCGGCGTGAAAGAAAAACATCGGCGGATCGTCAGGCGTGACGAACGCCGCCGGCGAGGCGAGGCGGTACTGCTCCGGACATTGCGCGGGCGAACCGCCGAGGAAGAACGACAGGCCGTCGACGTCCTGGGGAATCGGCCGCAAGTCGCACGGCGCCCCGCCGCAGGCGACGCACTGAATCCGCGTGCTGGGAACGCTCTTCGGGTCATCGACTCCTTCGAGCCCATCCTTCTCGTCAGTCGTCCCGAGCAGCGACACCAAGTGGGCGCCCGCCGAGTAACCGTAGCCGCCGACTCGCTCGGGGTCGATTTTCAACCGCGCGGCGTTGGTGCGCATCCACCGAATGGCGTCCTTGCAGTCGAGAATCTGGGCCGGGAACTTGTGCGCCGGCGCCAGCCGATAGCTGATCGCAATCGCCGTGAACCCATGCTGCGCGAGCATCTGGGCCACCCCGGCCAGTTGACCCCGGCTTCCCATTCGCCAGGCGCCGCCGTGGACCACCAGCACGCCGGGAAACGGCCCCTCGCCGTCGGGAATGTAAACGTCGGCCTTCAACGGCCCGTCGTCGCGCTGGGCGTAGATCTCGCCGTAAGTTGCCTTGAATTCGCCGCTAAACGCCCGCGGGCCGCTCAGCAGCACGCTGGCGGAGAGTATCGCGAGGCCCAGTATTCGTCGTCCCGTCACTGCTGCCGCTCCTGTCGAATGGAGGTCGAGTTGAGTAGCCTCTATAATATCCCCTGAACGGCAGAAAAGCGGCAATGTCAGTCGCAGCTAGCGAGCCGGCGGGTTCATCCCGTCGGTCCCCCGATTCCCCCTCCCCTCGGATTCTCCTTTGAGCCACCAATTCTCCACCATCGAATCTGCCGTCGAAGCCATCCGTCAGGGCCGCGTCATCATCGTCGCCGACGATGAGGACCGCGAAAACGAGGGCGACTTCGTCTGCGCAGCCGAGAAGGTGACCCCCGAGATCGTCAACTTCATGATCACCTACGGGCGGGGGCAGCTTTGCATGCCGATCCTTCCCGACGTGAGCCAGCGGCTGGAACTCGGCGCCATGGTCGAGTCGAACAACAGCCCCCTCGGCACCAACTACACCGTGCCGGTGGATCACCGCACCAGCCGCACCGGCATCACCGCCGGCGAACGGGCGACGACCATCCGCGCCCTGTGCGATCCCGCGAGCGTTCCAACCGACTTCATTCGACCGGGACATTTGTTCCCGCTCGTAGCGAAAGAGGGGGGCGTCCTCCGCCGGGCGGGGCACACCGAAGCCGCCGTCGACCTCACTCGCATGGCCGGACTCACTCCCGCTGGCGTCCTCTGCGAAATCCTCGACGACGACGGCGATCGCGCGACGCGGCCGAAGCTGCAGGAGCTGGCCAAGAAGTTTGACCTGCCGGTGATCTCGATTGAACAACTGATCGCCCATCGCCGGTTGAGCGAGAAGCTCGTTTACCGCACAGCCGAGGCGAAGCTGCCGACCAAATACGGCAGCGGCAAAATCATCTCCTACGGCGTGAAGTATGAATCGCAAGAGCCGGTCGTCTACGTCATCGGCGATCCCGCGGCGGTCGCGGCGCCGCTGGTGCGGCTGCACTCCTCGTGCTTCACCGGCGACCTGCTTGAATCGCTCCGCTGCGACTGCGGCGATCAGTTGCACATGGCCCTCGACATGATCGGCCGCGAAGGCGCCGGCGTGCTGGTCTACCTGCCGCAGGAAGGCCGCGGCATCGGGCTGGTTGAAAAGATCAAGGCGTACGCGCTACAAGATCAGGGGATGGACACCGTTGAGGCGAACATCGCCCTGGGGTACATGGCCGATCCGCGCGACTACGGCGTCGGGATTCAGTTGCTGAAGGATCTTGGCCTGCGCAAAGTGCGGCTGCTGACGAACAATCCGAAGAAGACCGACGCGTTCATTTACGGCGGGTTTGATCTGGAAGTGGTCGATCAGGTGCCGATTGTGGGGCCGATTCACGAGCATAATGCCGCGTACATGGCGACGAAGCGCGAGAAGATGGGGCATAAGCTGCCGTAGCTGTGTGAATTTCAACAGACCGAGGTGATGAACCCCTCGGCTCGCTGATAACGACTATCTATGCCACTGCGCTTCCACGTCAACATCTTTGCTCTCCCGCCGTACGCTGCTGATGGCGGTCCAGTCACCTTGCGCGGCGTTGAACTCCCCACGCTCCGCTCCCAAACGTTCGATGCCTTCTTGCCCGTCACGTTCGAAGCAGCCTACGACGACCTAGCGAAGCTACCGCGTATCGACATCGAACCCGACGGCTTCTTCGTCATCTCCGGCGACCTCGACGGCCGGCGCTGGCAACTCGACGGCCATCTCTACGACTTCGGCAATCGCCTCCATCGCGTCGAGCTCCACGGCGATTGCCCGCCGGAGTCGCTCGACGCGATCCTCGCCTGCTTGGGCTGGCCCGCCACGCCGCTCGTCTTCGAACTCGTCATCGAAGGGGTCGCACTTGCGGAACCGCAGTTCCGCCTCTTCGCCGCCAGATCGGCCGTGTAAGGCATCGAGACGAGGCGTAGGTTCCCCGCCCTACCATGTCACTCCGACCCCCGTCGTCACGCCGGTGAAGTTGACTCGGTCCGCATTTGAAACATCCCACGATTGAACTTCGAACGCGCATTGGGCGAAGACGTCCGCCCGCGTGAACTTTCGCCGATATTCAAGCCCCAGCGCGGCCTCGCCGATGGTCATGTTGCCGTCGCCTTCCCAAACGCTGCCGCTTTCTTCCTCTTTCCATTGCCCGACCAGATAAGCCAGCCTCCCGCGACCGAAGATCGACCAAACGTCGAACTCGGTTTCGTGGAAGCGATGGGCGCCTTCCACGAGCAGGCCGAGACCTAATCCGCGATTGCGCAGCAGCCCTCCCCCTTCGTAGCTATTGGTATAGGGGATCGAAGTATACCCGTAGTAAGGATAGCTGGAGTACTGATAGTAGTAGCCCGATTGCGTGACGATGTAGCGTTCATCCAGTTTCAATTCTGCGGCGGTCAAACTGGCGCCAAACGAAAGGAATCCTCTTTGGAGTTCAAGACGTTGATAAAAGTCGAGGTCAAATCTCCCGCCGCTGAAGGTGATCTCCTCCGACGAGATGGAAGAGTAGCCGTAGTAGCTCGAAGAGGATGACGAGGACGGAGCGCCTTCGTCATCGGCGCCATTGGTGAAGCCCCATCCTCGTCCGCGAATGCCAAACCCGTCCGCACTTTCCCAGCCGATCGAGAGACGCGGGCCGATCGTCGCATCCTCGTCGTTCGTCGAGAAGCTCGACGCACTGTAGGTGGGACGCAGGACGGTCAGCTCCGCCAGCACCGACCAGCGTCCTTGCCGTCGGACGTCGGGCTCGATCAAGCTCGCCATGCCGATTTCGTCGCCACAGTCGACGGCGTTGGTGCATTCAAGAGTTGAGTCGGCGTAGGAGCCGTCGGCGAACGTCTCTTCAGCCGGAACTTCCTCGGCCCATTGAGCTTGCAGGACAGGATCGACCGCCGCCAGTTCGCGGGAGTACGACACGGCGCAGCCGGCAGCTAACCACGCTATTGCCAAGTTGGAGAACAAGCTTCGAATTCGCATGCGGACGACGACCAATGCGAGACGGTCAACGAGGAAAGCTGCTATCAACGTCGCGTTTGTAGGCGATTTGCGTTAGACGGGCAACCCGTAATCAATTGGTCGCCTGCGGCAAGATGCTAGCACCATTCAAGCCGCGCGAACCCGCGCGGCCAAAATTCTCTCGCTCAAAGGGAATGGCATGAATCGCGACTTGACTTGGCAACAGTCTGCCAGCCACGGATTGGTCCTACGTCTGCGAACCAATTCGTCGCGCGCCGACAAAGCTAAGCCGCTCGCGCCGCGCGACGCCGAGGCTGTCCCGCTTCGCGCTCAGCGGCGACCATTGCCTGGCCGATGACCTGCTGCATGTCGAGATACTGGTAAGAGCCGAGCCGGCCGCCGATGATCGTCGATCCCTCGTCGGCTAACTGGCGGTAGCGCTGATAAATCTGCGCGTTGCGCCAGTCGCGCAGCGGATAGAACGGCTCGCGCCCTGCCGCGTACGGCTGGGGATACTCGAACGTCACGACCGTGCGCTCGTTCTCGCGCATGGCAAAGTGCTTGTGCTCGACAACTCGAGTGTATGGCACGTTGCGATCAGCATAGTTGACGATGGCGGCGCCCTGAAAATCGCCGCTCAGCCGGGTCGTGCGGAACCGCAGCGAACGGTAGTCGAGCTCGCCGAAACGGTAATCGAAGAACTCGTCGATCTTTCCGGAGTAGACGAGTCGCGGCGCGGCGGCTTCGAGTTCGGGGCGATGGGCAAAGAAATCGACTCCCGTTTGGACTTCGATGTTCGGGTGGTCGAGCATGTTCTCGAACATCCGCGTGTAGCCGTCGATCGGGACGCCTTGAAAGCGGTCGTCGTAGTAGCTGTCGTCCCAGTTCAGCCGAATGGGGACGCGCTTGATGATTGACGACGGCAGTTCGCTCGGGTCGCGGCCCCATTGCTTAGTCGCGTAGCCGCGGACAAACAATTCGTACAACTCGCGGCCAATTTCGCCGATGATCCAGGCTTCGAGCGTCTCGCCGCTGCTCGGTTTGCGCACCGCGTCGAGCCGTCGCTTCGCTTCCAACGGTGTCGAGACGCCCCACACCTGGTGGAGCGTCATCAGGTTGATGGGGAAGGAGTAGAGTCGATCGTGTTGGCGCACGAGGCCGCGACGTCGGTAGTGATTGAAGCTCGCGAAGCGGTTGACGAAGGCCCAGATCTCCGGGTCTTGGGTGTGAAAGACGTGCGGTCCGTAGCGGTGGACCTCGACGCCGTCGACCTGCTCGCTGTAGCAGTTGCCGGCAATGTGGGGCCGGCGGTCGACGAGGAGCGCCCGACGCCCCGCTTCGGCGACGCAGCGGGCGAAGACGCTGCCATACATGCCGGCGCCGACGATGACGTAATCCAAACCAGACTTCATGGGAGCTTTCACGCGGTCACATTTATCGATAGACGCTAGCACAGGCATGCGTCAGAGTACGGGGCGGCCCTTATATCAGTCGCTCGCAGCCGCGAGAAGCCGATTCTCACCGATGCTAGCGAGACGCCGACGGCCATTCCCGGCCCTGTCAGTTAAGGCCAACTCGTCAGTGGCGGGACCTCTTCAATTCTCTCGGCGGCGTGCTCGATTGGCGTTGCTTGCCAGGCTTAAGGATTGGTAACATTCGCGGCCCTATCTCCACATTTTCGGCGGCTTAGTCGTCGACCACGCTTGCGGCTCAGGAAAGTCCCAGATGCGAATCGGAATCTATTCGACGATGGCCGGCATGCCCTGGGGCGGCAGCGAGGAGCTGTGGAGTCGCGCCGCGACGGTGCTGCAGCGGCAGGGACACCAGGTTTGCGTCAACTACAAACGCCGCAAGCAACCGGTCACCAAGCTGGAAGAGCTGAAGGGTCAAGGCGCTGAGCTCTTTTTCCGCCGCGGCATCCGCATTGGTCGTGCGTTCCGCAAGGTCATGCACGCCGTTCATCTCGGGCGCCATCCGGGACTCAATTGGATCAAGGCCGCGCGGCCAGATTTCGTCTTACTGTCGGTCGGGTTTCATATCGACGAAACGTCCATCACGCAGACGCTGCGCGAGCAAGGAATCCCCTATGCGATCCTGGTGCAGTCGGCCAGTCCGTACCACTGGATCGAAATGAACCGCTTCGCCGTGGAGCGAGCTGCCTACGCGGGCGCCGTCCGCTCTTTCTTCGTCTCGAAGCAGAATCAATCGATCGTCGAATCAAACCTGGCGCTTGATCTGGTCGATGCGGAGATCGTCGACAATCCGTTTCAAGTTCCGCTCGACGCCGCCCCCGCCTGGCCGAGCTGCGACAAGTCGTGGAAGCTCGCCTGCGTCGCTCGCGTTCACTTCCAGTCGAAGGCGCAGGATTTGTTGCTCAACGTGATGCGTCAGCCGAAGTGGCGCAGCCGCCCCGTCGAGATCCACTGCTGGGGCAGCGATGGCGGCAGCATGCAGCAAGCGAAGGAACTGATCTCGCTCCACGGGCAGCAGAAGCAAATCTTCCTGCACGGTTTTACGCAAAACGTCGATGCCATTTGGCGCGACCATCACGCCCTCGTCCTGCCGTCGCGATTCGAAGGGAATGCGTTGGCGATGATCGAGGCGATGCTGAGCGGCCGGATGCCGATCGTTACCAACGTTGGCCGCGTCGGCGAATTGGTGGACGACAACGAGAGTGGCTTCGTCGCGGCTGCGGCGACGTTTGAATTGATGGACGACGCCCTGGAACGAGCCTGGCAACGCCGGCACGAATGGCAAGCGATGGGCGCGCGGGCGGCGGAGGCGATCCGCCAACGTCACAGTTTGCAGCCGGCGGAAGACTTCGCGGCGTCGCTCCTCAATGCCGCGACGGGGCAACGCCAAGCCCGTTCTCGCGCCGCTGCCTGAAGAGATTGAACCGCCAAGGACGCCAAGAGCGCCAAGGAAATGCGGGCGGTTAACTCTCTTTCGTCTTACTTAACGGCTCAGTCGTCAGCTTTTCCAAGCGAACCCGCTGATCTGCGCCAGCGCCAAGATCAACGACTGCGTGCCGTCGCGCAGATGCCCCTGCCCCGCCGCTGCGCGGTAGAGTTGCTCCGCCAGCGCCACTCCCGGTAGCGCGAGATTCATCCGCCGCGATTCTTCGAGGACGATCGCCAGGTCTTTCAGGAAGTGCTCCACGAAGAAGCCGGGAGCGAAGTCGCCCTGCACGATCCGCGGCGCGAGGTGCGATAAGGCCCAGCTTCCCGCGGCGCCTGAACTCACTGATTCGAGCGCCCGGGTGAGATCGAGACCCGCGCGGTGAGCGTACAACAACGCTTCGCAGATGCCGACCATCCCTGCGGCGACGAGCGTTTGGTTCATCATCTTCGTATGCTGGCCGGCGCCAGGGCCTCCTTGCCGAATCCAGGTCTTTCCCATGGCCTGCCAGCAAGGTTCGAGCGCGTCGACGGTTTCTTGGTCGCCGCCGATCATGATCGAGAGCGTGCCGTTACGGGCGCCGACGTCGCCGCCGGAGACGGGAGCGTCGATCGAGATCAGTCCGCGCTCCGCTGCGATCGCCGCAATCTCTTCGGCGAGGGATGGCTGACTGGTCGTCATGTCGACCAGGATGGCCCCTTCGCGACACGCGGCCAGCGCGCCGTCGGCCCCGAGGATCACTTCGCGCACGTCATGCGGGTGGCCGACCATGAAGAAGATCACGTCGGCGTCAGCCGTCGCTTCGCGCGGCGTGGCGGCGAACTTGGCCCCGCGGGCGACGAGCGGATCGGTCTTCGACCGCGTGCGGTTCTGCACCGTCGCCTGAAAGCCGGCTTCCATCAGCCGCCGGCACATGCTGGAGCCCATCACGCCAGTGCCGATCCAGGCGATGCGAGTCGAGGCGGGCGAGATGACGGGGCGAGTCATGCGGAGTCTCCTGAGGCGCGAGTCTCAGCAGACCTTACCACGACGCTCGGCTGGTTTCCTAGGGTCACCTAGCCGGACCGCCACCGCGGTCCGGCTGGCATCACGAAACGCGCCGCCATCCCGGAGAGCGTGGCCCTCCGGCTAGTGGTTCTCGTGAATTGCGGCGAGGGAGCGTGACTACTTCGGCGCGACGCGCTCATCCGCATCGAACACATAGTGATCGATGCAGGCCAAGACGCCCATCGCGACAATTGACAACACAAACGCCGACGCGGCGATCGCCGCTTGGATGAGCAGGTCGGTCGACTCCTGGCCCCCGTCGTTCATCCAGGCTCGCACGCCGTGGACGAAGTAATAGACGGCGCCCGCCAGAAAGACGAGCCCCAAGATCAAGGCGACCCACGCCGCCAGTTCCACCATTCGCTCGAAGAGCCAAGCCATATCCGTCGCCTCGCACGAGAAGCCTTGATGCAACGGCCACAGTGTAGACCGGCGGGCCCCCAGCTTAAAGAGCCGGGGGCTAAAGGAGCGATTTTAGACGACTTCAGCAGGGAGTTCGCAGTGGGCGAGCAGGTCGTCTTTCCCCTTGCGATGGCAGAAATCGCCGAGCGCTTCGCCTGGGTTCCGCTCGTCGCGGTAATAGCGGAATACGTTCGCCAGTCGCGGCACGACCTCTTCCGAGGGAACCATGTCTTGGTAGATAAAGTTGAGCCGATCCCCCTGGCGGCGGCCGCCCAGGAACACGGTGTACTTCCCCTTCGCCTTGCCGACCAGGCCGATGTCGCTGTTGTAGGGGCGAGCGCAGCCATTGGGGCAGCCGGTCATGCGAGTGGTGAAGACCTCGCCCGCCAAGCCGAGTTCGGCCAAGTGGTGTTCCAATTGGTCGATCATGCCCGGCAGCGCTCGTTCGCTCTCGGTGATCGACAGGCCGCACGTCGGCAGCGCGGGGCATGCCATCGACCAGCGGCGGACGGCGCTCGTCTCTTCAGTGGTCGGCACGCCGTTGCGGTGGAAGATTTCAGTCAGCCGGCCGCGATCAGTTTCCTTGAGGTCGCAGAAAATAATCCCTTGATGCGGGGTGAGCCGCAGCGGCGGGGCGATCGTCCGGCAGACTTCACGCAGCGCGGTCTTCAGACGGTAGGCGCCTTCGTCCTTGATGCGGCCATTTTCGACGTTGAGGCCGTAGAACCATTTGCCGTCGCCTTGGGCGTGCCACCCCATGCCGTCGTTCTGGTCGGTGACGACGACCGGCCGCGGCGGCGCGAGCGGAGCGCCAAAGTATTCTTCGACTTTTTCCTTGAAGTGGGACAGGCCCCAGTTGTGGATCAGGTACTTCATGCGGGCGACTTTGCGATCGGAGCGATTGCCGAAATCTCGCTGCACCTTGATGATCGCCTTGGCCAGATCGATCGCCTGTGAGAACGGGATGTAGCACATCGGTTGGGCAATCGCCACGAAGGTCTTCGCCGCGCTCGGCGTGACGCCGAAGCTGCCGCCGACCAACACGTTGAAGCCCGAAAGATTCCAATTCTCCGCAATCCCCATGAACCCAATGTCTTGAGCGTAGAGGTCGACGATGTTGTCGGTGGGCAGACCGATGCCGATCTTGAACTTCCGGGGCAGGTAGGTCGGGCCATACAGCGGTTCGACTTCGTCCCCCTCGATTTTGCCGCCGCCGACGAGTTGTCGTTCGCGAGTCGCTTCGTCGATGAGCCAGACTTCATGGTAGGCGCGGGTGCGCGGCCGCATGTGGGTCACCAACTCGTCGGTGAACGCCTGCATCTGGTTGTAGACCGCATCGCCATGATACGGGCAGGGCGAGCACATGATATTGCGCACCACGTCGCCGCACGCCGCCAGCGTGGTGAGCTGGACTTCATTAATGCGATTGATCGTGTGCTGCAGGTTCGACTTCAGAATGCCGTGATGCTGCAGCCCCTGACGGGTCGTGATGCGGAGTGTCGTATTGCCGACTTCGTCGCAGAGGTCGATTTCAGCCAGCATCTGTTCGCTGGTCAGCTTCCCGCCGGGGATCGCTGAGCGGACCATGAAGCTGTAGGTCTTGCCGTCGCCGCCGCGATCATCGCGATTGTCTTGCTGGTAGGTGCCGTGATGCTTGAGAAGCTGAATGCTCTCTTTGCCGAAGTGGTCGTTGCCGTCGACTAACTCCGTGGGGATCGGACCCCTGAGGTAGTTGCTCTCGGTCTTCATCCCCTCGACGGGGCTCAGCTTCTCTTCTTTGGTGGGGGCTTCGCTCATAATCCCGCTTGCTTACGGCCGGCCCGCCAGCGAGGCGGCCTGCATAGATTGCCTAGGTCGGTTAGTTTGACTCGGACCTTAATCATACCTATCGGCGGAAACGTCGGCCATATCGGTCGAGATGTCACGCACGACGGTGTCGGGGCCTTTTGCCTCTGGCGGGCTTGCAAAGAAGTGGGACGCCTCAAGTGGCAAAAGGCCCCCGAGACCTTCCATTGTGAGCCCGCTCCCCCGTACGATGCGAGCCATGCAAGCAGATGACAACTTCTCGCCCCCGCCAGGTTCGCTCAGCGGCCGGCTCTGTGTCTGGATCGCGACCGGCCTCGGCCTGGGCCTAGTGACCCCTGCTCCGGGCACTTTCGCCGGTCTTTGGGGGCTGGGGCTGGCCGCGGCCGTCGCTTTGCTGAGCCCGATCGGGGCCCAGATCGGCGTCATCGTGCTCCTGCTGCTCGGCGCTGTGTTGATCTGCGACGTCGCCGCCAGGGCGATGGGCTCCAGCGGCGATCCCGGGGCGATCGTCCTCGACGAAATTGTCGTCCTGCCAATTGTTTTCCTCGCGGGGCCGCCGATGAGCTGGACGGTCCTGTTCACTGGCTACGTCTTGTTCCGCATTTGCGACATCTGGAAACCGGGCCTCGTGCGCGTCGCCGAGCGCCTCCCCGGCGGCCTCGGGATCGTCGCCGACGACGCCGTCGCCGCGGTGCTGGCCAACCTGCTGCTGCAGATCCTGGCGTGGATTGATCGGGCTCGCGGCTACGAATGGTTCGCGGCGAGCGCCTGACGTTGGGGTGGGGCGCTAGGTACAATCTTGGGGAAAGTTCGCTGGAAGACCGCAGGGGTGAACCCTGCGGCTCGCGGGCGGAATGCGTTGGATCGCATTTGCTGAACCCTGACACCTGAACCCTGACGCCTCTGCAATGCCCGCCCAACTTCTCGACGGCAACCCTCTCGCCCGCCAGATCCGCAGCGAACTCGCGGTCGAAGTCGCCGACTTCATCGAGAACAACGGCGTCGTCCCGGCGCTAGCCGCAGTCCTTGTCGGCGGCGATCCGGCGAGCCAGGTCTACGTTCGCAACAAGAGGCGCGACTGCGAAGAGGTCGGCATCAACAGCACGCTCCACAGGCTGCCCGAAACGACGACGCAGGACGAACTGCTCAATCTCATTGCCAAGCTGAATCGCGACGACGCGATCCACGGCATTCTCGTCCAATTGCCGCTGCCCCCGCAGATCGACACTCGCGCGATTCTCGAAGCGGTCAGTCCGAACAAGGACGTCGACGCCTTCCACCCCGAGAACGTCGGCCTGGTGGTCCAGGGTCAACCGCGGTTCCTCCCCTGCACGCCGGCGGCGGTGCAGCAGATTCTGGTTCGCAACAACGTGCCGATCGCCGGGCAGCATGTGGTCGTCGTCGGCCGGAGCGACATCGTCGGCAAGCCGCTGGCGATTATGCTCGGCCAGCGCGGCCCTGGCGGTGACGCCACGGTGACGCTTTGCCACAGCCGGACGCCCGACCTTAGCTCATTTACTCGGCAGGCCGACATTCTCGTGGCGGCGATCGGCAAGCCGAAGTTCATCACCGCCGAGATGATCCGCCCCGGCGCGACGGTGATCGACGTCGGCATCAACCGGACCGATGCGGGGCTGGTGGGGGACGTCGATTTCGACGCCGCCCTGCCGATTGCCAGCCGCATCACGCCTGTTCCTGGCGGGATCGGCCCCCTCACCCGGGTGATGCTGCTGGTGAACACTCTTACGGCGGCTCGTCAACTGGAAATGTGACCCCTTCCCGTCACTCGCTAGCCTCGCGGCATTTTTATTGAATTCGCCTTTCCCAGTGGTATGCTGACCCAAACCACCGAGCGGCGAGCTGGAGGATTCATCCCTTCGGCCCTCAACTTCCCGCGCCGCATCATCCCGCCCTTCGCAGGTCCAACGATGTCCGATTCCGATAGCGCCGGCTCCTTCTCCTTCGGTCGCGTCCTGATGCTGGTCGTGCCGCTCGCCCTCATCGGCTGGGCCGCCAAGATGTACAGCGGCAATCTCGAGAACAGCGCTCAGGCCCACCTGGAACGAACGATGGCGTCGCGACTCCTCGCCGACGTCACGTCGTCCGACAACTTGAGCCAGAAGTTCACCGACGCCGACGGCAACCTCGTCGCCGACCTGCCGAAAGATGAGAAGGATCTTCTCGATCCCGCCGAGATCAACTTCTCCTACGTCGCCTCCAGCGATTCTGAAGATGACGAAGCGACCTGGAAGGAATTCATCGCCGCCTTGTCCGAGAAGCTCGGCAAGCCGGTCAACCTCGTTACCTACACCGACGTCGGCGAACAGATGCGCGCCTTGCAGAGCGGCGAGCTCCACGTCACCGCGTTCGCCACCGGTGAAACTCCCGAAGCGGTGAACGAAGCCGGCTTCGTCCCCGCCGCCTGCTTCGCCGACGCCGACGGCAACTTCAGCTATACGATGAAGATCATCGTTCCCGCCGGCAGCGAGATCAAAACGGTCGACGACATCAAGGGCAAGCGGATGACCTTCGTTCGTCCGCGCTCGAACAGCGGTTGCACGGCGGCGCTCGTGATGCTGATGAAGGAACACGACCTGCAGCCAGAGCGCGACTACCGTTGGGGTTGGTCTTTCGGCCACGAAAAATCGATTAATGGGATTGCCGAGAAGGAGTTCATGGCTGCCGCCGTGGCGAGCGACATCCTCGCGCGGATGATCGCCAACGGCGACATCGCCGAGAGCGACGTCTCAGTCATCTACGAATCGAAGCCCTACCCGCCGGGCGTCGTCGGCTACGCCTACAACCTGAAGCCGGAACTGAGCGATGCGATCGTCGAGACGCTCACGTCGTTCGACTGGAAGGGAACCGGCCTCGAAGCAGGCCCCGGCAAGTCGGGGAGCGTGAAGTTCGCACCGGTCGACTACAAGAAGGATTGGGAGCCGGTTCGCGAGATCAACAAGACGGGGGGCGAGTTGTTCACGAAACTCGCCGGTCCCGCAGCGTGATTCGGCGCAACGTCATCCTGAGAGTGAGTGTCATCCTGAGCGGAGCGAAGGATCTAGAAGCACGCTCGAGTAGCTAGATTCTTCGCTCCGCTCAGAATGACTTTTTACGACCTGCATTACCCTCGTTGCCGCTGCGCTTCATAAAGCAGCACCGCCGCCGCCGCCGAGACGTTGAGGCTATCGGCAATCCCGCGCATCGGCAGGCCAATCGCCGTCACCGCATCGCCACTCCATGCCGTGGTGAGTCCCTCGGCTTCGCTCCCCAAAACAATCGCCGCGCCGCCACGGTAGTCGACTTCCGTGTAGAGCTGCGTCGCATCAGGCCGTGCGGCGAAGGCTGGGATGTTGTGCGATCGCAGCCAAGCCTGGGTCTCCGCACTCGTCGCCGTGCAGACGTTCGGGGCGAAGATCGTGCCGAGACTGGCGCGGATCGCGTTCGGGTTGAAGAGATCAGTCCGCGGATCGGCAATCACCACCGCATCGACCCCCGCTCCGTCGGCGCTACGAAGGATGGCGCCGACGTTGCCCGGCTTTTCGATTCCTTCGATCACCGCAACCAACGGTGCGGCTGGCAACGTGATCTGCGCCAGCGTTCGCGCCGGCGTGCGGGCAATCGCCAGGACGCCGCCGGTCCGTTCGCCGAAGCAGAGCTTCTCGAAGACTTCTTCCGTGACCGTGGCGACGACGGCTTGCGATTCGCTGACGGCCCGCGCCGCCTGACGCGTTTCATCATCCCGGCAACGCGACTCGCAGATAAAAGCTTCGACGATCTCGATGCCGGAGCTAATCGCCCGCAGCAGTTCGCGGGCGCCATCGATGACAAACCGCCCCTGCTGCTGCCGTTGCCGCGCGAGGCGCAGCTTCGCGGCTTCTTTCACGCGGGCGTTCTGGCGGCTGGTGATGTGCTGCATGTTGATATTACCCCGGCCAGCGGGCGGCGAGGCCGCTGGGGAGGCGGCGGTTGTCGGCGGTCTGTAGTGAGAGTTCGAGCGTACGCGGCGGTTGGCCGCAGGCGCCGAAGATCCCCTCGCTGAGGTAGGCGGAGAGTTCCGCTCGGCCGATGCCTGGCGAGTGGCAGGTGAGCAGCAGGAACTTCGGCCGCTTCTCGGTGAGTTCGCCGCAGAGTTCCAGCAGCGGCAGCAGGTCGCGTTTGACGTTCCACTCCTCGCCCTTGGGACCGTGGCCGTAGGTGGGCGGGTCGAGGATGATGGCGTCGTAGCGGTTCCCTCGCTTTACTTCGCGGCGGCAGAACTTCACGACATCTTCGACGATCCAGCGGATCGGGTGCTCGGCGAGTCCCGAGGCGGCCGCATTATCTCTCGCGCGGGCGACGACGCTCTTCGCGGCGTCGACGTGGACGACGCTCGCGCCTGCCGCGGCTGCGGCGAGCGAACTGCCGCCGGTGTAGGCGAACAGGTTCAGCACGTTGAGCGGCGCGGCTGCTGCGGCCGCTCGCGACGCAATCCACGCCCAGTTTTCAAACTGCTCCGGAAAGACGCCGATCTGTCCCGATGGCAATGGTTCGAGCACCATGCGGAACGAACGTTCGGCGCCGACTGGCACGTCGAGCGTCACCTCGCGTCGCGGCCACTTAGCCGAAACGGGCGACCATTCGCCATCGGCCGCGCGATCGCCTTCAAACCGTGCGATCGCACTGCGCCACGCCTGTGGCTTCGCTTTGGCCAAGCCCACCGCCGTCGGGCAGGGGCGATCGAGCGTCCACTCGCCAAACCGCTCCAGCTTGCGACCGTCGCCGAAATCGAGCAGTTCGTAATCGGGCCAGTCGCTCATGCTCATTCAGAATTGAACCACAACGACACGACGAACACGACGCAAGACGCTGGAGGCCACGCATTTTTTCGTCGTGCCCGTTGTGCCGTCGTGGTGAAAACTATTTCTTCTCCACCAACGGCGTCACCAACTCCGTCCAGACTTCATAGCCCTTCTCGTTCATGTGCAGCCCGTCGTCCGCGAATAGCTCCTTGCGAGGCTCGCCTTGCTCGTTGAGCATTGCCGGCCAGACGTCGACGTAGGTGATGTTGCCGAGTTCTTCGAGGTCGTCCTTGATCAGCTGGTTCGCTGCCTTGATCTCATCCGCCAGCTTCCACCGGGCGATGCTCGGCTTGATGGCGATGAAGACGATTGGCAGTTCGGGCTGCGGTCCGCGCACCTTCTCGACGAACGCGCGAAAGTCGTCGCGCACCTGTTCAGGGCTCTTGCCGCCGGCGATGTCGTTGTCGCCGGCGTAGAAGACGACGATCCGCGGCTCGTGGATGTTGACCAGCCGATCGGCGTAGTGGGTCGAATCGCAAATCTGCGAGCCGCCGAAGCCGCGGTTCACCACGAGCATGTCGGGGAACGATTTTTTCACGTCCCAGAGCCGAATGCTGCTGGAACCGAGAAACAAAACGCCCTGCTTGGGGGGCGGCATCTTCTGATCCTCGTCTTCGAATTTCGCAATCGCGTCGGCCCAAACCTCCGGCTTGCACGGCTTCGGGTCTTTGGCCCGCACGGCGGGGGCCATGCTGGCGCCCAACACGAGGCAGAGCAGACCAATCATCGGCTTGCGGATAGTTGTAGGCATGTTGAATCGGCTCCCCTGTGGAGAAATTAAGCGTTTGCGACCGCCGAAAATCTTCACCGTTGGCTTATCGCTGGACGGGCGTACAATACGAGATTCGCGCCACCGACGATTTTTCAGCCTCGACCCTCGGACCCGGCCAGGAACCTTGGAAAGCTCGCTTTCCAGAATCCTGTCGCCTGCGGTCTGCAGCCATAAGTCTCCCCGCCGCATGCCCGCCTCCGACATCATTATCAAAGGCGCCCGCGAACACAACTTGCGGAGCGTCGACGTCACCCTCCCCCGCAACCAGCTGATTTGCCTCACCGGCGTCTCGGGGAGCGGCAAAAGCTCGTTGGCGTTCGATACCCTCTTCGCCGAGGGGCAGCGGCGGTACGTCGAAAGCCTATCGACCTTCGCCCGCCAGTTTTTGGGCCAAATGCCCAAGCCCGACGTCGACCACATCAGCGGCCTGAGCCCCTCGATCTCGATTTCCCAGAAGTCCTCCGGCAACAACCCGCGCTCGACCGTCGGGACGATCACCGAAATCTACGACTTTCTCCGGGTGCTGTACGCCCGCGTCGGTCAGGGGCATTGCCCGAAGTGCGGCAAGGTGATCACCGCCCAAAGCCGCGAGGCGATCATCGGCCGAATCGAGCAGCTGCCGGCGAAGACCCGCTTCGTGGTCCTCGCTCCAGTGGTTCGCCGGCAGAAGGGGGAATTCAAAGACCTGTTCGAGGATCTGCAGAAGCAAGGCTTCGTCCGCGCCCGAGTCGACGGTCGCGTGGTGCTGCTCACTGAAGCTCAGTCGCTCGATCGGCAGATGCGGCACGATATTGAAGTGGTGATCGACCGTCTCGTCGCCGGCCCGTCGATCCGCACCCGTCTCGCCGAAGCGGTGGAAGTGGCCCTGAAGCTCGGCGACGGCAATCTCATCGTCACGCCCGAGGTCGACAACCTTCAGCCAAGCATCGAACTCGATGACGAAGATCGCGATGGGCTCGCGCTGGGCGAAGAGGGCGAGGAGGAGGCTGCTCCTCCCAAAGCCCGCGCGCGCAAGAAGGCTGCCCCCACCGAAGACGACAACGGCGACGAAGAGGAAGCCGAACCCGCTGCCGCCCCCACCGTTCGCGGCCGCCACAAAGGTCACGGCCAACCAGGCGACATCACCCTTAGCGCCGACTACGCCTGCAACTCCTGCGGCATCAGCTTCCAACCGCCGACGCCGCAACTCTTCAGCTTCAACAGCCCGCAGGGGATGTGCCTCTCCTGCGACGGCCTCGGCGAGATGTTCAGCTTCGATCCCGCGAAGCTCGTCCCCGATCTGTCGTTGTCGTTCGCCAAGGGCGCCATCGAGCTGATCGGCTCGTGGAAAGACCTCGGCCGCTGGAAGCGTCATATCTATGCCGGCGTCGCCGAGACGATGGATCGCAAGCTCGAACTCGGCGACAACCACCTGCTCGAAACGCCCTGGAGCGAGCTGACTGAGGAGCAACGCCGCATCTGGCTCTGGGGGACCGGCAGCGAGCATATCACCTACACCTGGCGCAACGGCAAGGCGTCGCAAAAGTACGGCGGCACGTTCGACGGCATCATCCCGGAACTGCTCGAGAAGTATCGCTCGGCCAAGAGCAAGTCGCTGCTGGCCAAACTCGAACAGTTCATGAACGTCATCCGCTGCCCCGATTGCGACGGCAAGCGGCTCAACGAGCAAGCCTGCGCCGTACGGCTCACCACGTCCGACGCGGCCTTCAGCGACGACCCGACGCTGACGCTCCCCACGCTCTGCCATCTGCCGATCTCGGAAGTTGAAAAATTCTTCAGCGGCCTAGTCCTCGACAACACCCACCAGCAGATTGCCGAAGAGGCGCTCAAAGAAATCCGCGGCCGGCTCGGGTTCCTCACCAACGTCGGTCTTGAATACCTCAGCCTCGATCGCACGGCGCCGACCCTCAGCGGCGGCGAGTCGCAGCGGATCCGCCTCGCCGGGCAAGTTGGCTGCGGGTTGGTCGGCGTCCTCTACATTCTCGACGAACCGTCGATCGGCCTCCACCCGCGCGACAACGATCGGTTGTTGGCAACGCTCGAGCGGCTGCGCGACCTCGGCAACACGGTCGTCGTCGTCGAGCATGACGAAGACACGATGCGGGCCGCCGACCATATCATCGACTTCGGTCCCGGCCCCGGGGTGCGCGGCGGCAAGGTCGTTGGCATCGGCAAGGCGAAAGACGTCGAGAATTCGAAGGAAAGCATCACCGGCGCCTATCTCAGCGGCCGCCGCAAGATTGAAGTTCCTAAGCAGCGCCGGGTCGCGCCGTTCCAGCCGACGACGCAGTCGCGTTTTCGCGGCCCTGTCCCCGCGATTCCTGCCTCCGAACCGAACGGCTTCCCCTCGATTCGCGTCATCGGCGCGCGGCACAACAATCTCAAAAACGTCGACGTCGAAATCCCGCTCGGCAAGTTCGTCTGCGTCACCGGCGTGAGCGGCAGCGGCAAGAGCTCGCTGGTCAACGACATCGTCAGCGAGTCGCTCCTCCGCGATCTCATGGGGGGCAAAGGGATCCCCGGCGATCACGATCGCATCGAGGGGATCGAGCAACTCGACAAACTGATCGCCATCGATCAGACGCCGATCGGGCGGACGCCGCGCTCGAACCCGGCGACCTACATCAAGGTTTTCGACGAGATCCGCAACCTCTACGCGCAACTCTCTGAGTCGAAACGCCGCGGCTACAAGCCGGGCCGGTTCAGCTTCAACGTCGTCGGCGGCCGCTGCGAGGCCTGCAGCGGCAACGGCTCGAACAAGCTGGAGATGGATTTCCTCGCCGACGTTTGGATCACCT
The DNA here is from genome assembly GCA_041740115.1 of Pirellulales bacterium. Lineage (GTDB taxonomy): Bacteria > Planctomycetota > Planctomycetia > Pirellulales > Lacipirellulaceae > Lacipirellula. The sequence continues at coordinate 15,830 of JBGSMO010000004.1, read as the reverse complement.
GCCAGGTTTGCCAGGGACATCGCTTCAATCACGAAACGCTGCAGGTGCTGTTCAAAGGGAAGTCGATCGCCGAAGTCCTGGAGATGGATATTCAACAGGCGATGGAGCACTTCGAGAACGTGCCGGCCGTGTACGATCGGCTGGCGACGCTGCACGCAGTCGGACTCGACTATATGAAGCTGGGGCAACCGTCGCCCACTCTCTCCGGCGGCGAGGCCCAGCGCATCAAACTAGCGCGCGAGTTGGTCAAAAAGTCGACCGGCCGCACGATGTATCTCCTCGACGAGCCGACGACCGGCCTACACTTCGCCGACATCGAACTGCTGCTCAAGGTGCTGCACGACTTCGTCGACGCCGGCAACACGGTGCTGGTGGTCGAGCACAACCTCGACGTGATCAAAACGGCGGACTGGGTGATCGAAATCGGTCCCGAAGGCGGCAAAGCGGGCGGGCAGGTCGTGATGACGGGTACGCCGGAGCAGATGGTGGAGCATGCGATCAGGGCAGCGAAGGAGATTTCTGATTTAGGATTTATGATTTCTGATGTGGAGGAAAAACAATCGAATGCAACCAAGTCGCAGGTCTCTGTCGCGGCGTCAGCAAATCATAAATCAGAAATCAGAAATCATAAATCAACCCTTCTCCCCTCCCACACCGGCCTCTCCCTCGCCCCCTACCTCGGCGTCCCCACGCCCAAATCAATCGCCGCTCACAAAGCCGCCACATCGCTGCGTGTCCCCGTCCCGCAAGCAACGCACATCACCGTCCGCGGCGCCCGCCAGCACAACCTCCGCAACGTCGACGTTTCTGTCCCCCGCGACGAGATGACCGTCTGCTGCGGCCCCAGCGGTAGCGGCAAGACGTCGCTGGCGATGGACACGATCTATGCCGAGGGCCAGCGTCGCTACGTCGAAAGTCTCTCTAGCTACGCCCGCCAGTTCATCGGTCAGCTGCAGAAGCCGGCCGTCGAACATATCGAAGGCCTCTCGCCCGCGATCGCCATCGAGCAGCGCACCACCGGCCACACGCCGCGCTCCACAGTCGGCACGGTCACTGAGATCTACGACTATTTCCGCATCCTGCTGTCGCGGCTGGGACAGATGCACTGCCCCGATTGCGACGTGCCGATCGGGACGCAGTCGTCCGACGAAGTTATCGCCGCCGTCCTCGACGAACCAGAAGGGACGAAGGCCTACCTGATGGCCCCGCTCGCGCTCGCGCAGGGCGAGCAATACGAACAGCTTTGGGCCAAACTCAAAGGCGACGGCTACCTCCGCGTCCGCGTCGACGGTCAAACGCACGAGCTTGATGCCATGCCGACGGTCGATCGCCGCCGCAAGCACGAAGTCGAAGTGATCATCGACCGCATCACCATCCGCAAGGAGGGGCGCGGCCGTCTTGCCGACAGCATCGAATCCGCTCTCTCGCTCGGCCGCGGCGTGCTGCACCTCGCCGTCGTCGACGACAAACAGCCCGAAAGTCGCTGGCCGGTGAAGGTTCACAGCCAGCATCTCGTGTGTATCCAGTGCAATCGCAGCTTTGAGACGCTGTCGCCGCATCATTTTTCGTTCAACAGCTCGCTGGGCTGGTGCGGCGCGTGCGAAGGCCTCGGCACCGAAGTCGGCGCCAACCCGGCGTCGCTCTTCCGCAGCATGTCGATGAGCCTTGCCGAAGGGGCGATACTCGTTTGGCCGAACGTCAAGCAACCGCTGTTCGCCGCGATGCTGGGGGCGCTGCGCGACCGCTTCGGCATTCCGATCGACGTGCCGTTCGACAAGCTCTCGCCCCGCAATCGCCGCTTGGTGATGTATGGGACGGGGGAGGAATGGATTGAAGTAACGAGTAGCGAGTTACGAGTCGCGAGCAAAGATAAAGAACAGTCCTCTCGCAACTCGCAACTCGCAACTCGAAACTCCGCTTCGTTCCGATTCCAATACAAAGGCCTCTACCCCGCCCTCGAAGAAGCCTCGCGCTTGTCGCCGCGCCTGCGCGGCCGGCTGGAACATCTCGTCGACGAAATCGAATGCAGCCAATGCGGCGGCAGTCGCCTGCGCGACGACTCCGCCGCGGTGCGGTTCCAAGCCCGCACCATCGACGAGTATTGCCGCCTCCCGCTCGGCGAGTTGCTGCCGACCGTCGAGAAATGGAAGCTTCCCGCCGCGCAGAAAAAGATCGCCGGCGAGTTGATCCGCGAGATCCGCAATCGCCTGACGTTCCTCATCGACGTCGGCCTCGAGTACCTCACCATCGGCCGCTCGGCGCCAACGCTCAGCGGCGGCGAGTCGCAACGCATCCGCCTCGCCAGCCAAGTCGGCAGCGGCCTCTGCGGCGTGCTCTACGTCCTCGACGAACCGACGATCGGCCTCCACCCGCGCGACAACACGCGGCTCGTCTCGGCGCTGCACAAGCTGCGCGACCTCGGCAACACGCTGCTGGTGGTCGAGCACGATCGCGACGTCATCGCGGGCGCCGACGGGCTGCTCGACTTCGGCCCCGCCGCTGGCCGACTCGGCGGCGATATTGTCGCTCGCGGCACGCCTGACGAAGTGAGCAAGAAGCGCGGCAGCGTCACGGGACCGTACCTTTCGGGGAAGAAGGCGATCCCGGTCATCAAAAACCGCCGCGTGACGAATGGGGAAGGCGGAATGGGGAATGGGGAAAAGCCCAAGTCAAAATCCAAATCGAAAAAGGCATCCGACAAGTCCTCCCCATTCCCCATTCAGCATTCCACATTCCCCTCCTCCACGCTGCGCGTGATTGGCGCCCGCCACAACAACCTCAAGAACGTCAACGTCACCATCCCCCTCGGCACGCTCACGGCCGTGACGGGCGTCTCGGGGAGCGGCAAGAGCTCGCTGGTCGAGGATGTCCTCTACAACCAACTCGCCCGCCAACTCCACCGCGCGAAGACAATCCCCGGCAACCACGACGGCCTCGCCGGCGTAGAGCAGATCGACAAAGTGATCCGCGTCGACCAACGCCCCTTGGGCAACACGCCGTCATCGAACCCCGCTACGTACACCGGCGTCTTCGAACTGATCCGCGAGCTGTTCGCCCAACTCCCCGACGCGAAGGTCCGCGGTTACGCCGCCCGCCGCTTTAGCTTCAACGTCCCCGGCGGCCGTTGCGACGACTGCGAGGGCGCCGGGCAGAAGTGCATTGAGATGCATTTCCTCCCTGACGTGTGGGTCGATTGCGATACTTGCCAGGGGCACCGCTACAACCGCGAAACGCTCGACGTGAAGTATCGCGGCCGATCGATCGCCGACGTGCTCGAGATGTCGTGCGGCGAGGCGCTCGAACTGTTCGCGAACATCCCCAAGGTTCGCAAGATCCTGCAAACTCTCTGCGACGTCGGTCTCGATTACGTCGCGCTCGGCCAAAGTGCCGCGACCTTGTCGGGCGGCGAGGCCCAACGCGTGAAGTTGGCGGCCGAACTCGCGCGGCCTGATACGGGCCGGACGCTCTATATCCTCGACGAACCGACGACCGGTCTCCACTTCGACGACATCGCCAAACTCCTCGACGTGCTGCATCGCCTCGTCGATCTCGGCAACACGGTGCTGGTGATCGAACATAACCTCGACGTCATCAAGCAATGCGACTGGCTGATCGACATCGGCCCCGAAGCAGGGGCGGGGGGCGGCAGCGTCGTTGGTCAGGGAACTCCGGAGCAGTTGGTTGAACAAATGCTGAAGGCTGAAGGAGGAATGCGGAAGGGAAGAAAGAAAAAGCCAACCGCCAGCGATTCAGCATTCAGCATTCCTCCTTCAGCATTCCCTTCGCACACCGCCGCCGCTCTCGTCCCCGTACTCGCGGCCGGCCCGCACGTCGAGCGGAAGCTCTACGACTTCGCCGCCGCCGAGGCGAAGCGTCATGGCGATCTCGACATTACGGACCTCGGCAAAGAAGTGAAGATGCCGTGGGAGACCGACGGCCGTAAATGGCACGTCGAGGATCGCGTCTCGCGGAGCGGCGATCCGGTTCGTTGGGACGGCCGCATCCTCGCCGCGATCGACGAGCGGGTGCACCAACTGAGCGAATCGTTCCTGCCGACCGACTGGTCGCATCGCACGATCGTCGAAATCAACGGCCCGAAGAAAGCGGACGGCTGGTTCTTTCACGCCATCACTGGCGAGCCGTGGGTGCTGAAGCTGAAGTTCCGCACGGCGAAGCGGACCTTCAGCGCCGAACGCCTCGCCGCGGAGCTCAACCTGCCGCCGTTCAACGACCTGGCTGAGATCGAGACCTACGGCAATGGCCCACGCGTGAAATGCAAGAATCTCCGCGGCCCGTTCCAAGAGGTGCAGGTCTTCGCCCACAGTTGGGAGGAACTGAACACGCCGGCGTTCTGGTCGATGGTCGAGATGGCCGTCGAGGGCTTCAAGAAGTTCACCGAGCGCGTCGGCAAGAACCCGGAAGACGTGATGCCGTGGAAGGTGCTGGGCAAGAAGTGGCACCTTGCGCGGAAGGGTTTCCCGCCGGGGAAGAAGGTAGCGTGGCCGCAGGAGACGCTTGAGGAACTGCTGGAACTGTTGGAGTCGGTCGCGAGCCGGGCCGTCCCCGGCCCCGGCAGCGCCCCGCAGTTTCTGTGGAACAACCAACAGGTCGTCCACCTGATGATCCCCGGCCAGCGCGTGCCGTGGGCGACGGTGCATACGAAGCGAACGGTTGGCGTTGATCTTTCGCTGCATGGTCCGGCGGGGGCGTTCGCCACGGGTCGCGTCGCGGAGATTGGCGTGAAGCAGCTAGTGCAACCTGGCAGCGAAGGGTACGACGCGGTGAAGCTGCGGTTCGTCACGCCGCAGGATCTCACGCGCGGCGATCTGCAGAAGTTTTTGGCGGAGCATCTGGAAGCCGTCCGGGCGGTGGCGAAGTAGCTATGGACGGTCAAAGGCTAACTTTCAGCTTGTGCCATTTGTAGCTCTTTCAGTGTTTTACCCGAAATGTCTTTCCAGTCAGTTCGTCCATTAGATGGTCGAGCGAGGACTACTGCAGAAGCAAGTGACGGCGAGCTGAAAGTATGGTCCTGTGTGAATCGAAGTTTGTCGCCATCTTTAATCAAGACTCCACTTTTGATTAGATCTGATCGCTGATCGCAAACATTTGGGAAATGATCCTTTAAGGATGGAACCTCTTCGCAAACGGCGAATGATCCGGAAAGAACTATGAACCCTTGAGGCGTGTCATGGCCGGAGGCTTTCACGCCTTTGCCTTGACAGAAAAGAAATGTTGATCCGTGCTTCATGCCAACGCCGGAGCTCTGTTCAAATGCTTGGATGGCGAGGATCGGCAGCATTCCTAGAATGTTGCCTAGAAACACGTCCATGTCCGCCCGATCAGCTTCTGAGAGCGTCGGTTCAGACGGCGTATTCCCATTTTCCAGAGGCATGCGTTTGGCGGCTCTAGCGCGAGCCACAAGTTGCGATTCCAAGTACTGAACGTGAGCTTTGTTGAGTTGACCTGGTCCAGCGACAAAGAAAACGGCACGCGTCCAGAAGTCCTTGTTGGCGTAATGGTTGTCCAATCGAGGGCGGATGGGGTCGGCCTCGCCAATGTAAAGCATCTCTCCATCGCCGCTATCTCGCGGACCAAGTAGTAGGTATACCCCTGCTTGTTGGAACTCCGGTCGACTTCGAATTTCAGGAAAGAGAGCGCGAGGGAACATGACCCCTTTGCCGATCCAGTTTGATCGTTCAATGAGCCTTAGACCGTCGGGGTCTCCATCAGCAACGAATATGCGAAGTGAGAATGGGAGAGACGCGAGCATAAGCCTGTGGTCGGATACGAAGGTGGAATGTGCTGATGGCTTCAAGAAGAATATCGGCTATCAAACGATATGCTTTTCGAAGCATGAAAACTAAAAGTGGAGTTTGGTTCTCGCCATTTTGCGGTAGCAAGCGGTTGACCGCAACCAGTTACGCAGAATCCATAAGCGAACCATTCGCATAGGCGGCCAGTCTTTCTTGCCGTAAGATTGAAATCCCGCCGGCGGCCGTTTCGGGGTCGCGATGTTCTGACAACTCGAGCGCCCGCATGAGCAGCCCCGTCGCTTCCGCCCTTCCTAGCGAGCCTCCGCCGTCGGCCCCCGCGGTCGAGCAGACGGCGCTCAAGGTGCTGGCGGCGATTAGCTTGGCGCATATGCTCAACGACATTATTCAGTCGTTGATTCCGGCGACCTATCCCCTCTTGTTCGACTCGCTGAAGCTGAGCTACGGCGACATCGGGCTCATCACGTTTGCGTTCCAACTGACGGCGTCGCTGCTGCAGCCGGTCGTGGGGATTTACACCGACCGCAAACCGAAGCCTTACTCGCTGGCGATCGGGATGGGGATGACGCTCATTGGGCTGCTCTTCTTCTCGCAGGCGAGATCGCTCTGGACGCTCATGGCGTCGGCGGCGCTGATTGGCACGGGGTCGAGTATTTTTCATCCCGAGGCGTCGCGGATGGCCCACATGGCGGCCGGCGGTCGGCATGGCTTCGCGCAGTCGCTGTTCCAAGTCGGCGGCAACTTCGGCACCTCGCTGGGGCCGCTCTTGGCGGCGGCGATCATCTTTCCCTACGGCCAGGGCTACATCGCCTGGTTCGCGCTGATCGCGCTGGCGGGGATCGTTGTGCTCACGAAGGTGGGAGCGTGGTACCACGGCAAGCTTGCCAGTCGCGCGGCGAAGGGGATCGTTTCCCAGCCGCGGCGGCACGCGACGCTTTCCTCGCGGCAGGTCTTCACCGCGATCGGCGTGCTGGTGGCGCTCGTCCTCTCGAAGTACGTCTACCTAGTGAGCTTCACCAGCTATTACGCCCTGTACATGGAGGCGAAGTTCGGGCTGAGCAAGCAGCAGTCGCAGCTTTGTTCGTTCGCGTTTCTGTTCGCGGTGGCCGTCGGCACGTTTGCCGGGGGGCCGCTCGGCGATCGCTTTGGGCGCAAGGTGGTCATCTGGTTCTCAATTCTCGGCGTGGCGCCGTTCGCGCTCGCGCTGCCGCATGCGGGGCTCGTGGGGACGATCGTGCTGACGGTGTTCATCGGCGCGATCTTGGCTTCGGCGTTCTCGGCGATCTTGGTGTTCGCGCAAGAACTATTGCCGGGCCGGGTTGGCGCCGTGGCGGGGCTATTCTTCGGCTTTGCGTTTGGGATCAGTGCGATTGCCGCGGCCTTGCTGGGGCAATGGGCGGATCACACGAGCTTGGAACATGTGTTCCAGATGTGCGCTTACTTGCCGCTGATGGGGATCATCGCGGCGTTCTTGCCGAAGCTCGAGCGGCGGGCGAATTAGCCCCCGGTTCTTCGCAGCTTATTCAACAGTCGTTATCAATCGCATTCACCACAGAGAACACAGAGGTCACAGAGAAGACGAGAAAGAGCAATGACCTCGATTCCTTCTCCGTGCTCTCTGTGTGCTCTGTGGTTAAGGAGTTGACGGCTTGGCATTTCAAGAATGTAGGCAGTTGAACCAAATTCTTCGCTGAGATGCTAAGCGGCGCGGGTATGCGTTTCGGCGGCGGGGGCCTGCTCGCTTGCTTTCGCACGGCGCCAGAGGGCGATGATCTCGGCGGTGAGCGACTTCGCTTCGGTCTGGCGGTACGGCGAGTCCGCCGGCAAGTCGCGCATCAGTCGGCGGTGGGCCTTCGCCAGAGCGTGGTACGGCATCGTCGGAAAGATGTGGTGGAGAGCGTGGAACCGCAGCCCGATCGGCGCCCACAGCCCGGCAGTGAGCGGGTGGCGCGGGTAGTTGATCGAGTCGAGCATCTGCTCGACGAAGTTCATCTCAGTCCCGTGGCTCGTCCAGCGATGGGCGCCGAGCGTGCGAATATTGTTGAGGCCGACGATGAAGACGCCAGTGAGATAGATCTGCAATAGCAGCCACGGCGAGAGGGGCTCGTTGAAGAGGAGCCCGTAGCTCATCGTCATCCGCACGGCGATCGCGCAGATGAAGAGGAAGCAGAGAACTTCCTGCAGGCGAATGATCCGCAGCGCCTTCTTCGTCGGCAGCGGGCGGATGTAGCGCGGGTCCATGATCATCGACGACATGTGCCGGTGGACCCAGTTCCGCAGTCGCGCGCTGAACCAAGTCATGGGCGTCAGCACTCCCCAGCGGACGACGCCGAGGATCGGCAGAACGAAGATCTGCGCGAGATAGTAAACGATCATCCGCGCCGGCATGTGCGACAGGGAGACGTACTCGCCGTCTTCATGCGTACCGTAGTGCTTCCGCCGGTGGTGATCGAGATGGGTGTAATAGACGAACGACGGGATCAGGAAGGGGATCCCGCAGAGCATGTTCCAGACGAAGCGGAACGCCTTGAACTGGTCGGCGCGGATGTGGACCAGTTCGTGAATGAACAACGAGCAGCGGTAGTATAGGAGCGACGACGCGAAGAACATCGCGATCATCGCGGGCCAATGCCAGCCGGTCGTGGCGGCCAGGTCGGCGTTGTGCCAGAGAGGGTTCGACGCGAGCAAGCGGGGCCGCGAAACCAAGGCGAAGCAGAGGACGCCGAGCGACCAGCTCGCCAGAAAGTCGGTCCAGTAGATCCAGGGATTCGGTCGGAAATATTCCCCGACGATCGTCCGGGCCTCGGACAACGAAAACCCGCCCAGCCCGTCGTGTGAGACACGGCTGGGGGCCGATATCTTGATCTGCGACACGTCGCCACCCCGCTCACGCACGTTAAATGGCGCCTTGCCCCGCGGCGGCGCGCCCTACCGAAACTGTGCATCGGACGGACGGGACGCTCGGCTTCGATTCTGGTTTCCCGCGTGGCAAAATCCGCAATCTTACAGACGTTAAGTTTCCCCAATTGTTACAGGTCGCTGTTTAAGTCTTTGGGCAACGGCGAGCCAGGGGTGCGGTCGACGCGCGGCTTGTTGCCTCTGAGAGCGCCAGTTAGACTGGCAAGTTTCGTACCCCCTGCAATCGGGGTCTGTCCGCTACCGTACCGTTCGTCCCCATTTCCCACGCGATCTCACCGTGCCTGAAGTCGTCGTTACCGGACTGGGGATCGTCTGCCCGATCGGCATTGGCGCCGATGCGGTATGGGCTTCCATCGAGGGGCGCCACAGCGGCGTGCGGGCGGTGCCGGAACTGGTCGAGGCGTGCCTCCCGATTCCGATCGCCGGCGACGTGGCCGACTTCGACCCCAAAGAGTTCGTCAAACCCCGAAAATCGCTCAAGGTGATGTCGCGGGAGACGCAGCTGGGGTTCACCGCCTCGGAAATGGCTTGGGCCGACGCAGGGCTCGACGGGGCGAGCATCGACCCCGATCGGCTCGGCGTCACCAGCGGGTCGAACATGTTCTGCCCCGAGATGCCGGAGCTGGCGGCCGCGTGCCACGCCAGCGATTCGGGCGACGGGATTTTTGACTTCAATCGCTGGGGCAATACCGGCCTGCGGGAAGTTTTTCCGCTGTGGCTGCTGAAGTACCTGCCGAACATGGCGCCGGCTCATGTGAGCATCGCTCACGACGCCCGGGGGCCAAGCAACTCGATTGTGGCTGGCGACGTCTCAGGGTTGCTCGCCTTGATCGAAGCGGCCGATGTGGTTGCCCGCGGTCATGCCGATGTGATGCTCGCCGGCGGGGCGAGCTCGTCGATCGGCTGGATGGATCTTATTTGGCACGCCGGCGCCCGGCTGTCGCAGCGCGTCGACGAACCGGAGCGGGCCTGCCGGCCGTTCGACGCCGATCGCGATGGGATGGTCGGCGGCGAAGGGGCGGCGATGTTCGTCTTGGAGACGCGCGAGCATGCCCTGGCCCGCGGCGCGAAGCCGCTGGCGAGAATCGCCGGTTATGGCCGGCGGTACGAATCTGCGACCGCGTCGTACCGGCCGACGGGGCAAAGCATCGCTCAGGCGATCGAGGCGGCCGTTGCCATGGCGGGCGTCTCGAAGGAGGCGGTCGGGCATGTGAGCGCCCATGGGCTGAGCACCGAAATCGACGATCGGATCGAGGCCGAAGCGATTCGCCGGATCCTTGGCGACGTGGCGGTGACGGCGCCGAAAAGTTTCATCGGCAACGTCGGGGCCGCGTGCGGGGCGGTGGAGCTGGCGATCAACCTGCTGGGTTTGTCGCGCGGGCGGGTCGCTCCAACGCTCAACTACGAGACGCCCGACCCGAAGTGCCCCGTCAACGTGGTGACCGAGATGGCGGCGGCGAAATCGCCGTTGGCGCTGATGCTGAACCACCGCACGACCGGGCAAGCGGTGTCGTTGTTGATTGAAGCGGAATAGCGGGGGACGCCAATCGCGCGTCATTCTGAGCGGAGCGAAGAATCTGGAAGCTCGCTTGGTTCGGCAGATTCTTCGCTCCGCTCAGAATGACAACCTGGGTGCGCCACCCCGACGGTTGCCCTACCGCTCGCGGCGCATCGCGCGGTCGATGTCGCGCTGCATGTCGCCCTTCTTGATCGATTCGCGTTTGTCGAAATTCTTCTTCCCCCGGCAGACGCCGAGCAGGACTTTGGCCCGGCCTTCCTTGAAGTACATCTTCAGCGGCACCAGCGTGAAGTTCTTCTCGTAGGCGTGGCCGGCGAACTTCGTGATCTCGCGGCGGTGGAGGAGCAGCTTGCGGCGGCGCTTTGGCTCGTGGTTCCAGGCGTTGGCGTTCTTGTATTCCTGGATGTCCGCGCCGACGAGCCAGACTTCGCCCTTCTCCATGCGGCCGTAGGCCTCCTCGATCGACACGAGGCCGGCGCGCAGCGATTTCACCTCGCTGCCGACGAGCATGATGCCGCACTCGAGCGTGTCGACGACTTCGTAGTTGAAGCGGGCCTTGCGATTGTTGGCGATGAGCTTTTCGTTGGGGTCATCGCCCTTGGCCGCCTTGCTGGGGGGCTTTTTAGCCGTGGGAGGAATCCTTTTAAAAGCGGAAAGGGGAAAGCGGAAAGGGGGCGCTAAGCGGAGACTTGGCGCGGGATGCGGGTTCACCTTGCGGAACGAGAGCGAACCTGGCGACGCGCGGCAATCCCACAGAATAGCTGCCGAGAGCGGGGAAGGAAACGGGCAAGAATTGCCCTGGTGGCGCCTAGAAGCCCATGAGGCGATCAATCCACCGCGGAAAACGCAATCTGGGACCGCGGGAGGGAGGCGTGGGAAACGTTTGCGGCCCCAGATTGCGACGGGGTGGCCACCGTGACCTGCGTGGTTAGCCGGCGCCGCTGTTGGCCTGTCATGGCGCGGCGCCGCCGGCTAACTCACTGTTTCGTTTTGGCTTACTGGATAACGGTGGGAAATCCAGGGAGCCCTGACGCGTCGGGCAGCAAACTTGGCAGGATCGCGGTCCCGCCAGCTTGCTGCTTGGCGTCCAGAGCTTGTCGCCCGAAATGTTCGTGCAAATCAACGTGGAGCTGAACGCACTCCATATAACGGCCGCGGACGGTCGCGTTCGCTTCGAGCGATTGCGACAATCGAGCAAAGCCAGCGTCGTCCAACCGTTCGTCGAGCAGGTCCCAAATCAAGGCTTCGGTTTCCTCTAACTGCAATTCCGCGTCGCTCGGACGCGGCTGATCTTCATTTCGGCTATTCATCGGATTCTCCGACTCGGCGAAATCGATCGTCGGCTACTTTGCAGAAGCGAGGCTTCCAGCGAGTTGCAACAACGACTCTGCCAAGAAGATGGGTGGCAACTTCCTTGTCATTTAGCGGACGCGGCGAACCCGACGGTCGCTTCGCCCGCTACCACAATCTTCGGTTGCTAAAGGGATGCAAACGGCATGCCCGTGTATAAAAACAACGAAATTCACGCAAGGTTGGTTCGGCCGAAGGCGGCAAATTCCGGAGTTTTCGCGTTTGCGGGGGCGAAACTGGGCGGGATGCTGGCGTTGGCGAGGCTGCCTATTGCGGAAGCAGCGGGACGGAAACGTGCCGTCGCCGTTGGCAGCAGAGGGCGTTTAAAGCGGCACGATCGTCGCTTCGAGCGATGACAAATCAACCACGGCGATGGAATGGGGGGTCGCGCGGTAGAGGGCGCCTGGATTGAGGACCACCGTATCGCCGATCCGCTCGATCGCCGCGACGTGGGTGTGGCCGTAGCAAACGAGATCGAACTCGCCCGACTGGGTCGCTTGCTGGAAGCGGCGCCGGTCGTCGCTGTGGATGAGAGCGATCCGCTTGCCGGCGATTTCCAAGTCCCCGAAGGCGCCGTGGCAGGTCTGCCCTGCCGCCTCGATTGCTGCTGCGAGTTCGGCGCGGCGATCATCACAGTTGCCGAAGACGAAATCGGTCGGCCACGCCGCAAAGAGGTCCACGACCGCCGCGGAGCCGATGTCGCCGCAGTGGAGCACGCGATCGACCTGCAAGCTTTCCAGCATGCGAACGGCCGGCCGCGTGCAATCGACGTGGCCGTGCGAATCGCTGACGACTCCCAGACGCATCGGCTCACTCCTCCCCGTAAAGTTTCCTGGTCACCTGGGCGATGCGTCGTTTCATCTCGCTATCGTAGTTCGCCGGGGAAGTCGATGCGAATACGGTCAGCATGGGATGGCCGGCGGAGATCGATTCGCCGGCGGCGGGGATGTCGGCTAATTGGCAGGCGCGCGGGTCGAGAGACGATTGGCTCATCGCCCAGGCATGAAACGCTTCGTTAACCAGCGCATCGCGTTTGGCGTAGAGAATTAACTTGCCATGCGTGTTGACGGCGCCCTCGTCGTTTTTTGAACCGCTTCGCCCAGAACGCATCGCGACGGGCCGTTCGAACGGTTCGCCCGCGCATGCCTTCACGTGAGCGCCGATGACGTTGACGCCGATCATTCGCTCGATGATCTCGGCCGACGCCGAATAGCGCGGATTGATCTCGATGATCCACGCCTTGTGGCCGGCGATCACCAGATCGACGCCGACCAACCCGGCGAGCTTGAAGCGATCGCTCAATAGCTCCCCGAGCTTTGCTAACTGGGCGGCGACGGCGTCGCTAATCCGCAATGGGCCGACGGAGCCGGCGTAGTGCCACGGTTTGGCTCCGGCCGCGGCGTCGCCGACTAACTGATGCGTCACGCCTAGCAGCGTCGAACCGTGACGCGAACAAAGATAGACCGCGGCAGCCGACGTGCCGCCGATGAAGCGTTGGAAGTAGGCGCCCTCCTCGGTTGCCCGTTCGCGGGCCTCGACGCCGTCGACGAGCCACACGCCGGAGCCGTTCGCGCTGCGGTAGGTCTTGCAGAGCCACGAACGATCGAGCGGCAATTTCTCGCCGGATTCGACCGTTTCGGGGAACGCTAGGCCCGCCGCTTGGATGACCGGCTGCAGCAAGAGCGGATTGCGGGTCGCGCGAACTGCCCCGCTGCTGCAGCCGACGAGCGGCCGCAGTTTCGCCATCGCGTTGATCAGTTCGTGATGATTTTCCAATGCGCCAGTGAAGAGCCACCCGTCGCACTCCGTAGCCGCGAGCCAATCGGCGAGCGCGTCGGGGTAGCCCGATTCGATCCGCGTCGCGTCGCAGTGGGCCCGCAGATCGGCGTCGGCAAAGAGGTCGGCGGCGACGACTTCAAACCCGGCTCGCAACGCCGAGAAAGCCGCGGCTCGCACGCTGGCGCCGACGATGGCAAGCTTTTTCAATTTAATCGGTTCAGCCATCGCGGCGGTAGCGGCCGCGGAACTCCTCGGCCGGGTACTTGAGGCGGTTCTTGACCATCTTGTTGCGGATGGCGTCGGAGACGTCGATGCCGAGCTCGTTGGCCAGCGCCATCGAGTAGCCGATGACGTCTGCAAGTTCCTCGCCAATCGCCGCGAGCTTTTCAGGATCCTCGGGAAGCCGCCGCGATTCTTCGACGTCGAGCCATTGGAAGTGTTCCATCAACTCGGCCGCTTCGACGGCCAGCGCCATCGCGACGTTCTTCGGAGCGTGGAACTGCCGCCAATCTCGCTCTTCGACGAATTGGCGAATGATCTGGCGGAGATCTTCAACACTGGTGGTGGCATCGCTCATGCGGATGTTGGCAGGGTGGAGTGATGTGCTTGTCATCCTGAGCGAAGCGAAGGATCTAGCGTCTCAAACGAGCTTCTAGATTCTTCGCTTCGCTCAGAATGACCGTTTGATGCTGAGGCGTTGGAACGCTAAGCAGCCGCCCAGTCAAACCCCGGCAGCAGCCGCTGCTGGGCCGGATGGCGGCGCTCATGATAGCGCTGCCGGTAGCCGTCTGCCAAGTGGCTCATCACCTCCAGGGCCAGCAGATCGGCCCGGTTCATCACATGCCGGGCGCTTCGATTGCCGAGTCCCTGGACCAATTCTTCGAGCACTTGAAGGTGTAATTGCATGGTTCGCCGAGCCGAGACATTTGTGTCGGCCAGCAAGGTCGCCAGGGCGGTCATCTCCGCGGAGAGGTTGCCGGCGCCCATGATAACGTAGGCCCGCAGCATTTCTCGGTAATGGGCAACGAGGTCGGGCGACAATTGCGATGCGCTCGCCGTCGGGCCGAAGGCGAGCAAATCGACGCCGGCATCGGCAGCTTCGGTTTCGTCGTCAGAAGCGTTCGACGCGAGACTCAACGCAACCGTCGGCGAGCGGCGGTCTTCGCTCAACTCTTCGAGATCGTCGATGAGCGCCCGCTGTTGTTCGAGCAATCGCTCCGCTTCGTGATGTTCGTGCTGCAGGCGCTGTCGCTCGGCTTGCAACAATCGGCGATTCTCGCGGGCGAGCGTGAATCGCTGGATCGCGCGGGCGAACTTCCAAAGCAGACCGCGGACCGTTGTTTCGGCGAGGCAGCAGTAGTCGTCGGCGCCCGCTTCGTAGCAGAGAGCGTCGAGCGTCGCCGGCGGATCGGCGCCGAGGACGATGAGCGGCTCATCGTGGCCGCTGGCTCGCAACGCAGCGGTGAAATCGAGGGCGTCGAGAACGTTCGGTTCGTGGGCGATGAGAATCGCATCGAAGACGTCGTCGCGGAGGATCCTTAAGCCGGCAGTGACGCCGATCGCTTCCTCTACCGCGAACTGCGTGGCCCCTTCGGCGGCAACCGCCTCGGCAAGCCACGTCGCGGCTCCAGAGCCGGCGGCGACGAACAGCACCTTGAGGCGAGACGGCAACGCCGCCGCATGAGAGCGGGTGCGGTGGTCCGAAGTGGCGACGGCTTGGGCCATGGCGGCGCGGCTCGCAGCAGGGGGATGGAGGCGCCGGAGCGTAGCGAATCGCCCGAATTGGCTCAATGTCGCCCCTTTGCGATGATTTCCGGCCTCGCGCTGCTTTCCTACAATGACGCTGGGCGTCGCGACGATAGAAGAAAGACGGATTCGCGATGCCGGGCGCCAGCACTGCTGGCATGCTCCTGGCCGTCACGACATCTTGAAGCGGAACCACGAACGATGCGAATCGCTTACCTCGACTGCGCCAGCGGCATCAGCGGCGACATGACGCTCGGCGCCCTGCTCGACGCCGGCGTCGACCTCGCGGCGGTACAAGCGGGGATCGACTCGCTCGGCTTGCCAAGCTGCCGGCTCGTCGTCCAAGAGACGAAGAAGTGCGGCTTCCGCGCGACGCAACTGACCGTCGAGCATGAGCCAGAGCACAAGCATCGCCATCTGCATCACATCGAAGCGATGATCGCCGGCAGCATTCTGACTGACCGGCAACGGGAATTTGCGCTGCGCATCTTCGGCAAGCTCGCCGAGGCCGAGGCAAAGGTCCACGGCACGACGATCCAGAAGGTTCACTTTCACGAAGTCGGCGCCGTCGATTCGATTGCCGACATCGTCGGCAGCGCGATCGCGAGGGACTTGCTCGGCGTCGAGCGGATCGTCTGCTCGCCGGTGCCGACGGGGACGGGGTTCGTGCAGATCGCCCACGGCCGCTGTTCGATCCCGGCCCCGGCGCCCGGCGAACTGCTCCGCGGCGTGCCGCTGGCCGATTT
>JBGSMO010000526.1:0-6578 GCA_041740115.1 Pirellulales bacterium | reverse complement strand
GCCGCCGCGACCGAAGTTACGTTCGCCGCGTCCGCCTTCGCCGCGGGCGGGACGTTCGCCGCGGGGGGCGTCCTCTTCTTCACCGAATTCGGCGCCCGCATCGCGACCGCGCGGGGCTTGAGCGAACGCCGCCGACGTCGTCAGCAGACAGAGGGCGAGCGCCCAACAAGTTTTGGCCATAGCTGGAGTTCTCCTGAAAGAGCCGCCGTTGCGTGAGGGAGTTCCCTGCGTGAAGCAATGACGGGCAGATGGTTCTGAGTCGTTCCGATTAGCCTGATCGCCGTGGCGCTCTCGGCGCAACGCTGTAGGTTGATCCGCGCGGACGATCGTGGGCCGCCGCCGGGGAGTATACCTTAGCCAGCCTGTAAAATCCGCTTGGCGGGGGCAAACCTGCCGGGCGATGGGGGATGAAACCCCAGGTTTGGGCGCGGGTTTCGATTGGTGCGGTTCTCGGGGCGCCGAGGCCGGGACGGCCCGGCTCGCTGGAGGATTGTGCTGCAGGGGGGGTGATTCACGCCTAATGAAGGGGCGTGGCGGACGATCGAGCAAGTTCCGCGCCGGCGTTCGTTAGCGGCGGCTCAAAACGGAAGCTGGGCGACGCAAATCATCCACGGCCGTGCGGCATTTAGGCGGTTTTGGTATCTTCGAGCGAACTTTGCGGCGAATTACTCATTCCACTCCCTCTACCGCAGTCGGCGTCCCGCGCCGGTCGCGGCGACGCCAGACGGCGAACAGTCCATGGAACAGACGCAACTGACGGTGCTGGTGACGGGGGCGTCCGCGGGAATTGGCTTGGCGACGGCCAAGCTGCTGGCCGAGAGCGGCTACCGCGTCTTTGCGGGCGTTCGTTCGGATGCGGGCCAAACGGCGATTCGCGCAGCAGGCTTGGCGTCGCTGACGCCGGTGTGGCTCGACGTGACTGACGCCGACCAAGTGAAGCAGGCGGTGGCCGACATTGGCGATGCGGCTCCCGGCGGTCTCTTTGCGCTGGTGAACAACGCCGGCATCGGGCTGCCGTCGGTGGCGGAGTTCGCCGACCTTGATGAAATGCGGACGGTGCTGGAAGTGAACGCCATCGCGCCGCTGCGGATGATCCAAGCCTGCTTGCCGCTGCTCCGACGGGGGGGCGGCCGCATCGTGAACATTTCCAGCATGAACGGCACGATCGCGCTGCCGATGGTGGGGAGTTACTCGGCCAGCAAGTTCGCGCTGGAGGCGCTGTCGAACACGTTGCGGGTTGAATTGCGGCCGTGGAAGATTCCGGTGACGGTGATTCGCCCCGGGCAAGTCACGACGGCGATCTTCGACAAGGCGCGAGTGGCGCTTCAAGAACGATCGCTACAGATTCCGGCGGAATTGCAACGCGGATACGGACCATTGTTCGCGCGGTGCGTCAAGCTCAACGAACGGGGCGCCCTACGCGGAGCGCCGCCGGAAAAGGTGGCGCAGGCAGTGCTCAAGGCGCTGCGGGCGTCATGGCCGCGGAATCATTATCTCGTTGGAGCGGACGCGATTTGGCTTGATATCGCGCACGACGTGCTGCCGACGCGGTTGTTGGAGCGGTTAATCGCGCGGGTTTCGGGGGTGATGAAGGGGCGGGCGTAATTTGTTGTCATTCTGAGCGAAGCGAAGAATCTGGCATCTTGAGTAAGTTCCAGATTCTTCCCTTCGCTCAGAATGACAGGCCTTTGCTGCTAGTCTTCTTCATCGACGGCGTACGTCGGCGCGCCGAGTTCGCCGCGGTAGACTTCGAAGTTTTTCGAGAAGAGCTTCTTGGCGACGAACGCATCGCCCGGCATGCGGTTCCAGAGGCTGGAGACGATCGGCCGCATCTTTCCGCCGGCGCGCTTCTTCGTTTCGTTCGTGAACGGGCCGAGCGTGAGGGCGTCGCAGCCGAGTTCGATGGCGTGTTCGATCGCGCGCGAGATGAGGTTGTGGTACGCGAGAATCTCGTGCGAAATCTTGTAGTCGAGCCCGCCATGGCACTGCATCAGACGCTTGCCGTCGACGAGGCAGCTCATGAAACCGACCACCTGGTCGCCCAGGTGCGCGGTCAGTACGATCTGCCACTGCGCGGCGATCGCCTGCGGATTCGTGAGGACGTCGTTGTAAGGAACGGTGAACTTGGTGTTCGCCTCGCTGGAGCCGAGGAGCGAAATCACTTGGCGGTGGAGCGTCGGGTTCTCGCCGATGACGCCTTGCCACATTTCGATGCGGGCGCCCGCCTTCGTGAAGGTGTCGCGCTCGCGGCGGAAGTTGCGGCGACGATTGCGCGACAGCGTCGCCAGGAAGTCGTCGAGCGTGCGGCAGTTCTCGGTGATGATCCGCACCATCGGCAGCGTGAGGAACTGGAGGTACTTCTCAGTGGCAGCCCACTCCGCCTCTTCGGGCGGTTCGGAGATCCACACCGTGTCGACTTTTTTCTGCGCTTTAAGAAATGCCGAGATGGCTCGCTTCACCGCGGGGCGATCGACCCCTGGCGCCGTGAGGAACGGGGAGCAAGCGTCGTAAGCCATGAACGCCGTGTCGACCAGCAGCGTCGTCTTGCGGGCGAGTGGGCCGAGGACGGGGCCGAGCCACTTCCGCATTTGCGGACGCAACATGTCGGTTGCCTTGCGTTTTCGCAGGCGAACCACGGGGGCGATTGCGGTTAACCGCTCGCCGTCGTAGGCCTTGGCCCAGAAGAGCTCGGTTTCTTTGGTGGAGAACGGGAAGTACTTGGCGCAACTGGCGACGGCCTCGCCGGCGCCGACGGCGGCGCGTTCTTCGGGACTCAAATTGACGTCAGCGATGACCCGAAAGTGCGACATAGTGGCCGATCCGTCGAAAGAGCTAGGTGTTCCCCTCTACAGCGCTTCTGAGGCGCTACTGTAGCGCGGGCGCACAGTTTTGCGCTATCCGATCTCGGGCGAGGCTATGCGTAAACGCCCTAAACCAATCTTTCGGGCGACAGGTTATCTCAGGCACAGATTATGCCCCGAAATGACGAAGATAGCTGCGGCGAGCATCGTGAAAGGCGCTCGTCGAATGCGCGGCAGTAGGATGGTCGTTCCTCCATCAAGCTGGCCTCAACCACGCCAATTTGACCCCGCTGGGTAAAATAGATAACGTAAATTGAGGGTGGGCGGTTGAGTTGAGATTAAGTATCAGCGAAACTTTACCGGTCCGCTCGTTTGCGAACAATCCGCTAGCCGCCGATGACATTTGAGGTCGTCGGCTCCCGCCTTCAAGGAAGTCCAAACTGCACGGCGGTGCGCCCTCTGGTGCAGGCTGCGGCGACTCCTGTCCCAGTAAGTTTTGGAGTGCAGCTTTGGCCTCGGTGACCCAATTCACGCCTGACGAAGAACGCTCGCTCGCCGAGAAGCATACGCTGCCGCGCATGCTCTCGATTCCGTTCGCGGGCCTCGGCATGGCGCTCAACGGCTTGCTGCTGACCGGCGTCGTCGCCTGGAACCAGACGACCCCTTGGATGGTCGGGCTGCTGGTCGCGTTCACTGCGTCGATGATGTTCTGTTGGACCAGCGCGCTGCACGAAGCAGCCCATCAAACGCTGTTCAAGTCGCGGGCACTGTCGATCTGGTGCGGTCGGTTGTTGGGGACGATGATGTTCACCCCCTACACCGCCTACCGGGAAGTCCATATTCGCCACCACGCTTACCTCAACACGCCCCGCGACTGGGAGTTGTGGCCATACAGCGATCCGAACGCTTCGCTCGGCTTCCGTCGGGCGTTTGTGTGGTTCGATCTGCTGTGCGGCATCGCTTCGGGGCCGATCATTTACGGGCGGATTTACTTCCACCGGAATTCGCCGATCAAGTCGGCGGCGGTCCGACGCGAGATTCGTAACGAATACATCGCCATCGCCGCGTTGTGGGGCGGGATTTGGCTTTACGTCGGGTTGACCCACCAGTGGACGGCCCACTTGCTGGTGGTGATCGCTCCGATGTACATCGCGGCGTTCATGCAGACCTTCCGCAAGTTCACCGAGCATCTCGGCATGGCGAGCTTCGATCCGCTGCAGGGGACCCGCACCGTGCTGCCGCGCAAGTGGCTGTTGCGACTCAGCTCGTTCCTGAATTTCGACATCTTCATTCACGGCCCGCACCACCGCCACCCGCGGCTGACGCACACGACGCTCGAAGAGAAGCTCTGCGAGTATCAGCGCGAGAACCCCGAGGTGAACTACCCGGCGTACGAGCGCTACTGGAAGGCGATGCTGGCGATGTTCCCGTCGATGATCTTCAACCCCGGCTGCGGGGTGAACGCGGGGAACACGGACGGCCACTTCGCGGCGCCGGGCGAGGCCGAGGATTTTGCCAGCGACGTCGTGCCGACCGGCGGCAAAGCGGCGATGCGTTCGGCGTCGTAATGATGGATGTATGATTCAGGATTTATGATTTGCTGGCGATGTGTCTCACCGATCGGTGAGGCAACGAAAACTCCCAAATCAGAAATCATACATCATAAATTCCTACGCCGCTTCATCCGGCGGGTGGTGACGGCCGGTGAGCCGTTCGCGTAACGCGGCGAGTCGCCCGTGGGGCGTCGTCGCCGCGATGCTTGCCGTCGGCGCCGCTGCCATCGCCGCGGGCCGGCCTTTCACTGAGAGATCCATTCCTTCGCCGAAGTAATACTTCCGCGCTTCGGGATTGCGCAGCACTTCCTCCGGCCGGCCGTGGCACAGCACCTGGCCGGCGCGGATGACGTAGCTGCGATCGGTGATCTCGAGCGTCTCGCGGACCTGATGGTCGGTGATGAGAATTGAAATGCCGCGCGCGCGGAGGTCGCGGACGATCTCCTGGATGCTGGCGATCGTCACCGGGTCGATACCGGTGAACGGTTCGTCGAGCAGGATGATCTGCGGGTTCGAGACGAGGCAGCGGGCGATCTCGACGCGGCGCCGCTCCCCGCCCGAGAGGGATTGCGCCTTCGCCTTGCGGAGCTTCGTGATGCCGAACTGTTCGAGCAGCTCGTCGCAGCGGCTGCGGCGTTCCTTGCGGCTCATGCCGAGCATTTCCATTACGCCGAGCAGGTTGTTCTGCACCGAGAGCTTGCGGAAGACGCTCGACTCCTGGGCGAGGTAGCCCATGCCTCCCTCGCGCGAGCGCTTGTACATCGGCCAGTTGGTGACGTCCTTGTCTTGCAGCGTGACCTTCCCTGCGTCGGGGTCGATCATGCCGCACGACATGCGGAAGGTGGTCGTCTTGCCGGCGCCGTTGGGGCCGAGCAGACCGACGATCTCGCCGGGGGCGACTTCGTAGTCGACGCCGTCGACGACGCGGCGGCGGCCGTAGTTTTTGACGAGGCCGCGAACTTTTAGTAGGGTCATCGGATTCGTCCTCCATGACGAATTCAGTTTATGTGATCGATAGGTGGTGCGCCTGTCATCCTGAGCAGAGCGACGGATCTAGAAGTTCGTTAGAGACGCTAGATCCTTCGCTCTGCTCAGAATGACGTTGCACTACTACCGCACAATTCTCATATCACCAAAATTCGGGAATCCCGGCAGCATCTTCAGGAACGGGATGCTCCCCCACGAGTGGGGCCAAAAGACGCTCACCGCTTTGCCGATTAACAGTCGTCGATCGAGGTACGGCCCGCCGGGGTGGTCGCCCGCGAAACCCGGCATCATCCACAGTCTCGCGTCTTTGCTCTCGGGGCTGTTGTCGCCCATGACGAACAGCTGCCCCTCCTCGACGTTGAATTCATGCTTCCGCCGCCCGGCGAAAACGTTCCAGTAGTCAGGCGTCGAGAAGAGCGTTTCCAATCCATAGGCGGGCGGATCGTAGTCGGCGAGATATTGCGGGTCGTCGGGGTACTTCGTGGCGATGTAATAGATGTCGCGGAGCACGGCGAGTCGCGTGATCGTCAGCTTGGCGTCTTGCGCGCCGACGCCGACGGGGGCCAAGTCGCCTTGGTCTTCGTTGGGGTTCTCGCTCGCCCAAGGGATCATTCCCTTCCGTCCTCGGGGGAGCAACTTGTCCGGATTGTAAGTTGCATCGCCGAGGTCAATCAGCGTGCCGTCGACCCACAACAGCAACTGGTCGTCGACGTTCGCGAATCGCAGCTCGTAGGTTCCCGGCGATTTGACGCTGGTCTGGCCGCTGGCCTTGAAGTCGAGCGGCTCGCCGGTGCGGCCATCAAGGACGGTGAGAATGACCTTGCCGTCGGCCAAGTTGATCGTTGCGCGGAAGTGAAAGCCCGCCTCGACCAAATCGAGCGCCAGTTCGCCGCGGGCCTCGGCGACTTCGACCGTCGCATCGACAGCCAAATCGCCGACCCATTCGGTGCCGAAGCTGCCGGAGTCTTGTCCGGAGTTAGGTTGAATTTGCCAACCGTCGCGCTCGGAGAAGCCGCGGAGCAGTCGGGCGTTGTAGGAGTTGAAGTCGACGATCAGTTGCGGGTGGATGCTCTTTTGGAACTCGGCATTCCATTCGTCGACTGACTGCTTTGCTTCTTTGGCGAGGGCTTCCACGCCTCCCTCCTTGGCCGCTCGACGCGCAATTTGCCAATGGGTTTCATCCGGCAGTTGATGGCGGTAGCGGAGCCAGGCCATCGGCGCGTCCTTGCCCGTGTCG
>JBGSMO010000525.1:0-7657 GCA_041740115.1 Pirellulales bacterium | reverse complement strand
CTCGCAACCGGCATCCAGCCGGGCGAGCGGGCGGCCCGCTGCTGAGCGAGTCTCGCCAAAGCCGCCGGCGCCGAGGCCCTCGTCGGCGGCCAAGCCGACGACTTGGCGGCCGAATTTCGCCAGATCGGCCTTGAACGACTACAATCAATACATCGGCGGAAGACGGGGGCGTTGTTCCGGGCGTCGCTCGAACTGGGGGCGGTGGCCGCCGATGGTTCGGCAGACCAACGCCAAGCCTTGGTTCTCTTCGGCGAAAAACTGGGACACGCGTTTCAAATCGTCGATGATCTTCTCGACGTGAGCGGCGCTGAGGCGAAGGTGGGCAAACGATTGGGCAAGGACCGGCAGCGCGGCAAAGTGACTTATCCGTCGCTGCTCGGTGTCGAAAAGAGCCGGGCCAAAGCGGCGGAACTGATCGACGAAGCATGTGGTGCGATCGAATCCTTCGGAGCGGCGGCTCAGCCGCTCCGCGAACTGGCGGAATTCGTGGGGCGTAGGAGCCGTTGATGTCGACGCTGCTGGAAACCATTCAGGGCCCCGCCGACCTTCGCGGGATGTCGCTGCCGCAATTGGAACAACTCGCGGGCGAGATTCGCGAGGTGCTCTGCGGTCTCATCGCTTGCCGCAGCGCGCACTTCGCGTCGAATCTCGGCGTCGTGGAACTCGCGATCGCGCTGCATCAGGCGTTCGACTTCAAGAGTGACCGGCTGATTTGGGATACGGGACACCAGATTTATCCCCATAAGCTGCTGACCGGTCGCTACGCCGAGTTCCAGTCGATGCGGACCAAGGGGGGCCTCATGGGCTACCCCAACCCGGCCGAGAGCGATTACGACCTCTTCATGACCGGCCACGCCGGGGCGAGCGTCTCCACCGCGCTCGGCCTCGCGAGCGGCGACGACTTTCTCCGCCCGGAAGAGAACCGTCACACCGTCGCGGTGATCGGCGACGGCGCCTTCCCCTCAGGCGTCGTGTTCGAAGCTCTCAATAACGGTCGCCGGCAAAGCAAAAAGCTGCTCGTCATCCTGAATGACAACCGGATGTCGATCTGCCCGCCGGTGGGGAGCGTTTCCGACTATCTCGATCGCCTGCGGATGAACCCGGCGTATACGGGGCTCAAGGGTGAGATCGTCAAGATGCTCAACCGCGTGCCGCTGTTGGGCGATCCGGCCGAGCGATTCCTGGTGCAGTTGAAGGAAGCGGCCAAGGCGGGTCTCAGCGGCGGGATGATGTTCGAGGACATGGGCTTCCGTTACATCGGTCCCATCGACGGACACAACATCGGGCTGCTCCGCAAATACTTCAAGATGGTGCAGCGGATCGACGTGCCGGTGCTGCTGCACGTCGTTACCGAAAAAGGCCACGGCTTCCATCCCGCGGCCGAAGATCCCGTCACGTACCACGCGCCGCCGCAGTTCGAGCGCCAGCAAGACAAGTACGTCATCGCGAAGAAGGGCCCCTCGGCGCCCGCCTACACGAACGTCGCTTCGCAGGCGATTTTCGATCAAATGCGCGCGAATCCCAAGGTGACGGTCCTCACCGCCGCGATGTGCCAAGGGAACAAGCTCGAAAAGGTGCGCGAGGAATTCCCCGACCGCTTCTTCGACACCGGCATCTGCGAGGCCCACACCGTCGCCTTCGCCGCCGGCCAAGCGAAGGTCGGCATGCGGCCGATCGTCGACATCTACAGCACGTTCCTTCAACGTGCCTACGACCACATCTTCCAGGAGGTCGCCCTGCAGAACCTGCCGGTCACCTTCATGATGGATCGCGGCGGCCTCGCCGGCCCCGACGGCCCGACCCATCATGGCGTGTTCGACTTCGGCTACATGCGCGTCTTCCCGAACATGGTCCTCATGGCCCCCGGCGACGCGGCCGACCTGCCGGCGATGCTCGACTTCGCCCTGCAGTTCGATGGCCCCTGCGGCATCCGCTACCCGAAGGCGAGCGCCGTTGCCGTCGAACGCCCAACCCAACCGATCGAACTCGGCCGGAGCGAAACGCTCCGCCACGGCGTCGACGGGTGCATCGTCGTCTGCGGCGCGCTTGTCCAACGCGCCCTCGACGCGAGCGATCGCCTCCGCGAAGAAGGGCTGGAAGTCGGCGTCATCAACGCCCGGTTCCTCAAGCCGCTCGATACGGAAGCGATCGTCGGCGCTATCCGCGACCTGCCGTGGGTCGTCACGATGGAAGAGGCCTCGCTGATGGGGGGCTTCGGCAGCGCGGTCCTCGAAGCCGCCGCCGACGCCGGCGTCGACGCCAGCCGCATACGCCGCCTCGGCATTCCCGATCACTACGTCGAGCATGGCGAGCGCGACGAACTGCTGGCCGATCTGTCGATGGACGTGCCGGGCATTGTGGCGACATGCCAACGCCTCGCCGCCGGCCTACCGGTTCGCTAACCGTGACGGTGTCGGGAGCCTTTTGCCACTAGAGACGTTGCTCTGAGTGGAATGCAACCAGTGGCAAAAGGCTCCCGACACCCTTAGGCATCCATCCCGGGCTACCTGCCGTAAACCCCCATTGCTATGCTCTGCGGTATGACCGCACCAGCCTCCAAGCCGCCCTCCCCCGCCCGCCGGCTCCGCGCGATCTTGCTCGTCGACGGCAGCCGCCAGGCGCTCGCCGATCAGGCCGCGAATCTCCGTTCGATCATCGAACGCCACCTCGACGTGGCCGCCTCGCTCGATAATTTCAACGACCCCGTCCCCGACGTGGCGGCCGATCTGGTGGTCGTCTTCGGCGGTGACGGTTCGATCCTTCGCGCCGCCCGGCAGATGGGGTTCGCTCAACTCCCGGTGCTCGGCGTGAACTTGGGGCGCCTCGGCTTTCTCGCCGAAATCCAGCCCGAAGACCTCGACGAAATCCTCCCCCAAATCGTCGCCGGCGAGTACCGGGTCGTAAAGCACCTGATGTTCGAGTGCAGCGTCCAACGCGGCGGTCGCGAGGTTTCGCGGACGCTGGGGCTCAACGAAGCGGTGGTGCTAGCAGGCCCCACGTTCTCGATGATCGAGGTGCAGCTTTACGTTGACGCTAATTTAGCCACGACTTATAGTTGCGACGGTTTGATCGTCAGCACGCCCGTGGGATCGACCGCCTACAACCTCGCGGCGGGCGGTCCGATCATGGAGAAGAGTCTGCAGACGCTCGTCGTCTCGCCGATTTGCCCCCACACGCTGACCAACCGACCGGTGATCGACTCGGCGGATCACGTCTACGAGTTGGCTGTCCCGCAGCCGAACGAAGGGACGACGCTGCTAGTCGACGGCAAGCCGATCGGGCAGGTATTGGCCGACGATCGAATCCGCATTGAACGCTCGAGCGCCGAGTTCCAACTGATCGAAGTTCGCGGCCGCGGTTACTACCGCACGCTGCGAGAAAAACTCGGCTGGGGCGGGCGATTGAAGTTGAAGGAATAACAAGCCCGTTCACGGGCAGCATTTGCAGCCCCCGGCTCCGCCGGGGGGGTAGCGCCACGTTGGACGACGCCGACATTTATTGCCACGCGACCCCCCGGCAGAGCCGGGGGCTGAAAAGTTGGACTCCAACGCGAGTCCAGCAACCCACCACTACCCGCAGGGAGGCGCGGTCCATGAACATTCACGCTGCTCGTACGAGCTTTCTGGTCGCTCTTTTCATGGGAGCGCTCGCTTCCGTTGCCGTCGCCGCCGAATCGACGTCATCAAAGCCGCCCGCTGCCGACGCCGCCCCAGCCGCGGAAAAGTATCTCCTCCGCTACAAGTTCGCCATGGGCGAAGTGTTGCGTTACGACGTCAACCACGCCACGAAGACGCGCAACAACATGGAAGGCCACACCCAGGAAGTCGAAACGCAAAGCGAGTCGGTCAAGTCGTGGAAGGTGACCGACGTTCTTCCCAACGGCGAGATGGAGTTCATCCACGTCGTCGAGTGGGTGAAGATGTCGAACGACTCGCCCGACACGAAGGCCAACGTCTACGACAGCCGCGAGCAGGCCGCCGTGCCGCGCGGATGGGAACAAGTCGCCCGGGCCGTCGACGTGCCGCTCTCGATCGTCCGCATCTCCGCCGACGGCAAGGTGACCTTCCGCGAGCAAAAGCATCCGCAGCCTAAGACGCAGGAAGACATGCCGATCACCCTCGGCCTCCCCGCAGGCGAGATCGCCGTCGGCGAAAAGTGGAGCCGCCCCTACGACGTCGCCGTCCAGCGGAAGAGCGGCGCCAACCTCCAGATCCAGACCCGCCGCGTCTGCAAGCTCCGCGAAGTGAAGAACGGCGTCGCCGTGATCGACGTCGAGTACCAGATTCTCACCCCGGTTGATCCCTATATTCGGGCTCAACTCGTCGAGCGGCTCACCGACGGCTCGGTTCGCTTCGACATCGCCAAGGGGCGGATCATCGCTCAGGAACACAACGTCGACAAGCGAATCCTCGGCTTCGCCGGCAAGGCGAGCAGCATGCATTTCGTCTCCCGCCTCCAAGAACGGCTGCTGCCGAGCGAAGTAAAGAGCGAGGTCCAACAAGCCTCGGCGACGATCGAGAAGTAGTTCGCCGCTTCAAAATGCTTTGGGACGCGATCAACGTCATTCTGAGCGCAGCGAAGAATCTAGAATCTCATTTGGGACGCTAGATCCTTCGCTGCGCTCAGGATGACCTACCACGAGGGTTGCCATGCTCCTAGCCGAAGTCGAAGTCGTCGAACGCGTCGTCCAGTCAGGCGTTGGTCTTGGATCGGTGATCGCCGTCGTCTGCTCGTGGCAGCGTAATCGATCGATTATCTTCGCGATCTTCGCGGGAATCTTCGGCTGGTTTTACGTCATTTATTTCGCGCTAACGCGAATGCCTGACGAAGAAGTGAAGTAGTTTCGAGCCTCGGTTTTCTAACGCCAGCCCCTTTCCGAAGCGCGACGCGAGCTCTGCCGATGAGTTCCCAGACGATGAAGTACTGCCCCACCTGCGGAGCGCAGATCGCTGCGAACTCGCAGATGTGCCCCAAGTGCGGGGCGATTCAGCCGACGTATCTCGGCGAACCAAGCCGCCCAGCCGGAAGAGTGGAAGTCGATCCGGCGATTCGCGACGCCGCCTCCAAAAAACTGACGGCCGGCATTTGCGCACTTTTTCTTGGCTCGTTCGGCGTCCACAAATTCGTTCTGGGCATGACGACGCCGGGAGTCATCATGGTCGTTGTCACGCTTTTTACATGTGTTGGCGGACCGGTCATGTGGCTTATTGGCATCATTGAGGGGATCATCTACCTGACGAAGTCCGACGACGATTTCTACGAAACCTACATCGTCGAAAAGAAGCCCTGGTTCTAACAGGCGCCGCCACTCAGGGCAGGACGCCTCCTCCCACTTCGGATTGGTCGCTTAAGCGACCAGTCCAATGCGGCCTCTACGCCGTATCCCCTCGCAGCCCGTCCCCCCACTCAGCGGGGTGGCCAAGAATAGTTTCCCGCACACCCGCCCGCCTCTGCTAGGGTGGATCTATCGGCGGCGAAGCTACGCGCCAACCGTCCTTTGACACCAAGAGAATGCTTCCGTCATCCTGAGCGCAGCGAAGGATCTCGCACCAAACGAGCGGCTAGATTCTTCGCTGCGCTCAGAATGACGTTAGAGCTAATCGAACCGTGAGCACGCGTGTTGATCGCGTCGCTTTTCCCGACAGCCAAGGCGACAACTGTCGCCTCAACAACACGCCAAACAGGCTCGACATGCCACAAGACCAATGTTCACAACAACTTCGGTCGCTGTCGTGCTGTCGCGAAAAATCGCATCGCGGCAACGAGCGACGCGACAACAGGGGCGACAACTCGTCGTCGCCTAACTTTTAGTTGCCTCAGGGGCAACCTTGGCGGCGGCTCCCTCAACCTCATGCACAATCACAATGTCATGCACTCCCGTTGAGGTCACGGCGCCATCGGGACCTGCCGCTAAA
Organism: Pirellulales bacterium; assembly: GCA_041740115.1. Lineage (GTDB taxonomy): Bacteria > Planctomycetota > Planctomycetia > Pirellulales > Lacipirellulaceae > Lacipirellula. The sequence goes on along the minus strand of JBGSMO010000525.1, from coordinate 1,742 downwards.
TGGGAACCGCCCACGATCACCAGCCGGTCTCCTTTCTCAGCAAGTCCTGCCCCGCACGCCCATTCGTCGGCGTGACGGATCAGCTGTTCCACATTCGTCGCCGGCGCCCCGCGCAGCGGCGTCACGCCCCAATAGAGACACATCTTTCGCAGCGTCGTTTCGCTCGTGCTGACGCCGATGGTTGGCACGAAACTCCGCTGCTGCGACAGCGCAAGCGCCGTTCGTCCCGAGTGGCTCGCGACGACGACGAGCTTGGCGCCCAACGAATGGGCCATCGTCCCGGCGCCGCGGACCACGGCGCGGGTAATTTCCTGCAAGTTGTCGGCCCGCGGCCGCTTCATCTCGCGCGGCGGCCGGCCCTCCATGCTCTCTTCAGTCACCTGGGCGATGCGGTTCATCATCTCGACCGCTTCGCGCGGGAATTTGCCGATCGCCGTCTCGCCCGAGAGCATGCAAGCGTCGGCGCCGTCGAGAATCGCGTTCGCGACGTCGGTCGCCTCGGCCCGCGTCGGACGGGGCGACTCGTGCATGCTGTCGAGCATCTGCGTGGCAATGATCGCCGGCTTCTGCAATTCCTGGCAGATGCGAATGATCCGCTTCTGTTCCACCGGCACGCGCGCGACGTCGATTTCGACCCCCAAATCGCCGCGGGCCACCATCACGCCGTCAGCCTCCGCGACGATTTCCTCCAGCCGTTCCAGGGCTTCGCGTTTCTCGATCTTCGCGATGACGCCCGCTTTCGAACTGCTGGAGCGCACGATGTCCTTCAGCGTGCGAACTTCATCAGGCGAGCGAACGAAGCTAAGGCTGATGTAATCGACGCCGGCCTTCGCGGCCCAGATAGCGTGCTGATAGTCTTCGACGCTGATCGCCGGAGCGCTCAGCTTCACGTCGGGCAAGTTGATTCCCTGCCGACTGCGGATCGTGCCGCGCTGCACGACCGAGGTCCGCACGCGGCCGGGCTTCACCTCTTCGACCTTCATGCTCACCGTGCCGTCGGCGAGCATCACGATGTCGCCGACCGACAGTTCCTCGAGCAGCGGCTCGTAGGTGGCGGTCAGTTCGTTCGGCGCCTTCGACTCGCCGTCGACGAAGAAGAACTCTTCGTCGCGGCGACAGAAGATGCTCTCGCCCGGAATCTCGCCCAGCCGAATCTTCGGCCCGCCGAGATCGGCCAAGATCGCGATCGGCTGGTTCAAGTCGCGGCTCACTTGCCGGATCCGATCGACGAAGACCTGCTGCTGCTCCGGGCCGCCGTGCGCCATGTTCAGCCGGAAGACGTCGGCGCCCGCCAGGACCAACTCGGTCAGTTGTTCGACCTCGCCGCAGGCGGGGCCAACGGTGGCGACAATCTTCGTGCGGGCCCATTGAGCGCGGGGAGCGGGGAGCGGATTTCCATCCATGGTGATTCCGCAGCGAGTGGGCCACGGCAACGAAGGTGGGGGCGGGAAGTTCGGCTGTATTGTGGCCCCTGGACGGCGGAATGGGAATACGGTCAACTCACCCATCGGCCCCGCGCTTCGGATGGCCGCACTCAGCCTTCTCTATCAACTTGCGCGCCTCTGAAGTCGACCAATCCGCGGTCGACCCATTTCATGACGTATTGGCAAGATAAAGTTTGCGTCATCTCCGGCGGATCGGCTGGACTGGGGTTATCAATCGGCCGCGCCCTGGCCGAGCGCGGCGCCCGCGTCGTTCTCACGGCGCGCCGGCAGGACGTTCTCGCCGCCGCCTGGAAAGAG
>JBGSMO010000513.1:0-6157 GCA_041740115.1 Pirellulales bacterium | reverse complement strand
TCGGCCCCGCTGGGCACGGGGCCCCGTCGGCGGCCAACCCGCAGGTCCATGCCTGTTGCGGGCGTTCGTACTGGTCGGTCGTCGCCGGCTGGCGCGGTTCTCTCACGGCAGACCTCCGTAGAAGAGGTGCGCCGTCCACGCATGCATCGCCGCGGCGAGCAGCAGCGGATAGGTGAGAGCGATGTGGACGAAGAGCCACGCCTTCAGCCGCCACTGCAGCGATTCGGAGTAATCGAGATCGTCGCGTTCGCGCAGGAGCGAGAAGAGCTGCTCGGCCGTTTTGCGCTCTTCGTCCGACAGGTAGCGTGTGGCGTCAGTCAGTTCGGCAAGCAGCAACTTGCGAAGCTCGCTCGACGGCCAGAGGCGGAACGACCAGCCGCGGCGCGTTGAGAAATAGTCGTGGAGCTTCGTGTTGTAGAACTCGCCGAGCGTCGTGGCGCCGGCCGTGCGGACGGCGGTAAGGATGGCCGCTTGGGCGCGTTCTTGGATGCGATGACGTTGGGCGCCGATCTGTTCGTAGATCACTTCGCGGCCCAATCGGCTCAACCGCCGCGGCAGCGAGCGCGTCCAGTAGAGGCCGACGGCGCCGCTGAAGAATGTGGCGAGATAGAGGAGCGAGAGGATCGTCTCCAACACGCCGTTCGGCCATCGCCAGGGGGCGTGGATCGCGTAGAGGCCTGCCGAGCCGAGGCCGACGTAGATGTGCACTTGCAACCATGTCGCCGCCGAACCGAACGGCGCCACGGGGAGCTTTTTGCGGAGTTGGAACGCGGCGAGGGTGACGATCGCAGTGAGGAGCGACCAGCCGGTGAAATAGCTCGACGACTCAAGCCGATTTTCCATTCGCTCGGCCCAGAACCAAACGCCGGCCAGCGCCGTCAGCGTGACGGCGGCGCCAACGATCCGGCGGCGGGCGAAGAAGGTCATGCGAATGGCTGAGGCTTGGAAAGGGGGCCACGAAGTTGGTCATTCTGAGCGGAGCGAAGAATCTAGCCCATCAAACGAGCTTCTAGATTCTTCGCTTCGCTCAGAATGACGCTATGTCGGGACCGTAGGCGTCATAGCCCAGCTAGCGTAGCGATTTCGCGGCCAGGGGCGAAGGCGAATGCAGCGCTGGATCGCTGCGGCTAGCGCCCGACGAAGGCGGAGAGTTCGCCCAAGTTACCCAAGTCCAAACGAACGAGCGCATCTTGCGGGCAAGCTCGCTGACAGACCGGTCCGCCAGGAAGGCCAGTGCAGAGATCGCACTTAGTCGCCTTCGCGATCGGCTGCTGCGTGGCGCCGTCGATCAGCGTAGCGCCGTGGCGGTCGCGGACTTCGACCATCTGGATATTATCGTACGGGCAACTGTTCGCGCAGGTGCTGCAGCCGATGCAGGTGCGGTCGTTGATCTGCACGACGCCGCTCACGCCGTCGCGGCCGATGGCGCCAGTGGGGCAGCCGATCATGCAGACGGGATCGACGCAGTGCATGCAGGCTTGGGCGACCATCAATGGGCCGTGGCGATGGCCCTGGCGAACGAAGCGCGGATTGTTGTCGTGCGTCGCGGCGCACGCACGGACGCAATCGTCGCAGCGGGTGCAGCGATCGAGGTTGATCACCATCGCCTCTTGGCCGTTGAGGAGGCGGTGATCGACGAGGAACTCCAGGAGGCTTTGATCGACGCCGGAGTTTTCGAGAGGAAGCGATTCGGGAGCTTCGCTTTCCCGAACTGCGTACGTCGCTTGCCGTTTGATCACTTCCGCCAGCGCGTCGGGCAATACGAACGGAAAGACCGACTCCTCGAGCACGCGCTGCGGGATCCGCAACACGTCGACGTAGCCGAGCGCTCGCAGCGAATCTCGCCAGTTCGCTGGAACGCCGCTGCCAGCCGTCTCGACCGCTTCGGCCAAGCCAAATGTCTGCCCGCGGCCGAGATACGCCGCGGTGCGATGGCCGCTGCCGTAATGATGACTCAGGCGCGCGAAGCCGGAGCGAATGAGCAGGAGGCCGTCGGCGGGCGTCCCTTCCTCGGCGATGAGCGGTTCGTCGACGATCGCATCGCTGGGCCGTCGCTTCACCGCTGTCGCGAACGAATCGTTCCAATCGAACGCGCCGTGGCTTTCGAACTGCGTCGCTTCGGCGACGATCGCCAGTTGCTCTGCCGGCAAGTCGGCGAGCAGCGGCGTCTCGCGGAGGTGAACCAGCAAGCTGTTTTGCCGGTAGAGACGCTCGACGTGAAGTCGCAATGCGTCGGTGCGCCGCATGAGGTCGCGCAAGCCTTGCCAGCGGATCTCGAGCAGCGTTGATTCGCGCTCGGCGAAGACAGTGGCGGTACGCGGACTGCGGGTCAGGGCAGCGAGTTCGCCGAACATCTCGCCTGGGTCGAGCGTGACCGTGTCGGTCGATTCGAGGACGCGCGGGACGTCTTGAAGAAAAATGTGCGGGTGATCGGGATCGCCGCGTTCGGCGGTGGTGATCGTGGTCGTCCCCCCCCCATGAAGCGGGGGGCTCGCAGAGGGATTGTTGCTGTAGTCGCGGACTTCGGCGATTTTTGAGCGTGTCAGCGACTGCACCATCGCCGCGAGCCAGCCCATCCGCTTCGCTTCCTTCCGTCCCAACACCTCCGGCGAGAGGCCGGCGAGGACGACCCGCACGCGACCGCTGAGAATCAGGAACGCGCTGCTGCCGTAGTCGCCTTCGCGGACGATGATGTCGCCGGGGGCGTAGTGCTGCAGGCGGGCGTCGTTCCGCAGCAGTTCGCGCAGCGGCAGCGATGCGGGGAAACTTGTCGCGTCAATGGCCACGAACGGCTCGACCGACAGCAGTCGATCGACTTCGTCGTCGCGCATCGGTTCGCCGAACGGCACGTCCCACCGCTGCGGTCGAGTGACGGCGACTTCCATGGCGAACCTATTTGTATTGAGCCGGCGTCGGCAGCAGCGGATCGATCGCCGCCAGCTTCGCCCCATCGGCGGTGGCCGCGAACTCGTACGCTTGCCGGCCGATTTCATTCGCCGCGGCGAGGAGCGCCTCGCGATTGTTCAGCTTGAGCCGTGCGCCAAGCGCCGCGTCCAGCGCGGCGGCGACGTGGGGATTCTCGACCAATTGCGAAATCTCGTACAGGCGTCTTTTCTGCCGGGCCGCGCGCTGAGCGGCCGCCACGCCGAAGTTGGCTTGCTCGCTCGCAGCTGCGGTCGCCCGCAGGCTCGCTTCCAAGTCGGCGAGGACGCCGACGATGTACATCACGCGCAGCCGCTCGGGGCTCGACGGAGCGTTCGCCGCGCCGCCCGAGTGCAAGAAGTTGTGCCGCACCTTGCCCTGCGACCAGGCGACCAATTCAAACTCCGGCGTTCCTGCCGCGTGACCGCCAACGTTGACGAGCCGTTCGTTCGGCGAGGTGTGGCAAGCCAAACATTGCCGCGCGACAAGATATAAGTTCGCCGGGTTGTTCATCCCCGCGGCGATGCTTTGTTCGATGCGCGCTGTGCGATGCTCTGGCGACTCCAGCGCCTTCGTAATCGTCGGCCCGCCATAGTCGGCGTGAAGTTCAATCCAATCGCGTCCCGCGCCGTGGCACGACTCGCACGAGACGCCGGCAATCACCCGATCGCGGCCATTCTCTTCTTGCACGGTGAAGTGGCACTTCATGCATTCGTCGTTGCGCTTGACGCTGCGCAGCCCAAGCCGATCGGCGATCACCTTTGCCTCCGGCATGCGGTGGAGCGTCTCGAAGGTCGCAAAATGGGGCGTCTCGCGCCAGGCGAGCATTTCGCTCTCGTGACACTTCGTGCACGAGTCGGGGCCCATCACTTTCGCTGGATCATACTGAACGAATCCGACGGCGGCGGCCGAGAGGGGCTCGGCGGAGTTGGAACCGGAAATCGGCGCAGCGGCGCTCGCTTTCTGGGCCAGCGCCAGGAGTAAGAGCGTTGCGACTTTCAGTGGCGAACAGGTCATTGATCACAGGTGTGCGGATGGTCGAAATTCCACGCTCCGAAAGTTTAGGTTACGAATCGCCGCACAAATCCGCGAGAATTACGTCACTTCGCGAGTCGCGGGCTAGCGCTGCGACGCGTCATTCTGAGCGGAGCGAAGAATCTGGCAGCTCGTTTGGTTCGCTAGATTCTTCGCTCCGCTCAGAATGACAATGTTGGATTTCAAAAAGGAGACATTCTGCCTTTTCAAATAAGCAAAATGCCCCCTCTTAGTTCTCCTTGTCTAACAGCCTTCGCCTCACGTTAAGCTATTGGAGCTATGGCCGACGACAGGTCATAATGTCCAGGTGATGAGCAACCTTTCTGCTGATTCCAATGCCAGATGCAGGGATCGGGCCCAACCCCGACGAGGGGCTTCGTTGGTTGAGCTGTTGGTAGTGTTATTCATCATTGGGATCATGATGGGCCTGCTGCTTCCAGCGCTGCAGGGAGCGCGCAACCGGGTCCACGCCACGGAGTGTGAGAATAACGTGCGGCAACTGGCGCTGGGGCTTGCGCAATACGTCGACGCCAAGGAAGTGTTACCAGCGGCGGGACAATGGACGGTGGCGGTACTGCCGTATATCGAGCAGCGACCGTTAGCGGATGCGATGAAGAGTCACGCCGATGCTGGCGGGAAAAATCCTCGACCGCCGTTGATGAAGTGCCCGATGCAGAACGATTTTGAGAGCCGGTTGCCGTCGATCGGATACAGCCACTACGCCCTGGTGGTCGATCGTCATTCTAACGGACTGGTCGAGCGAGGTTGGGAGATTCAGGATCGGCCCTGGCTGGAAGAGGCGAGCGAGCCGCCGTGGTACGTGGGGCCTGAGATTCGCTACTCTGAGCAGGAGGAGTTGTTTTCAAATGTGGAAGGAACGCATCTGGCGGGGCAGTATATGACGAGCAACGGGCCGCGGCCGCGGTGAGCGACGACGGTTCTGTAAAATTGCATAGAGCCAGCGGTTGTACGACGAACGGCGCATGCCGCCCACTTTTTCAAGCCTCCACCACTACGTCGCCCACGGGACTGGCGATGCACGCCAGGCATTCGCCGTCGACGAGTTCCACCCCCGGTCGCTTTGCGTGTGCGACTCGCCCCGCGGCGATCATCACGCGGCACTGGCCGCAGTTGCCGGCGCGGCAACCCCATTCGAGTCGCACACCCCCCTGCTCCGCCAGGTCGAGCAGCGAGTCCTCGGTTCCCTGCCAGCGGAGCGAGCGCTCCGAGCGGACGAAGTCGACGTTGCACGGCTCCGACGCCGCGGCGTCGCTGAGGCCGCGGATGCTCGCGGGGCCGAACGCTTCGTAGTTGATATGCTCCGGCGGGACGCCCCACTCCAAGAGCGCCGGGACGAGCGACTCCATCATCGCCGGCGGACCGCAGAGGTAGTAGCGAAAGTTGTTCGACGGCAGCACCTGCCGCAGGCGATCGAGGGTGACGTGCCCCCAGTGGGAGTAGTCGACTTCAGGTCGATCGCTCTCGCGCGGTTGCGAGTACGTCACGTCGAGCGTCAGATTGCTCGTCCTCGCTGCGAGTTCTTCGAACCTCGCTTTGAACGGATGCTCGCCGCTGTTCCGGAACCCCATGAACGCGAAGATCGCCCGCCGATCGCGGCGGTGGACGAGCGCCGCCGCCATGCTAAGGATCGGCGTCACGCCGATGCCGCCGCCGATCAGCACGACCGGCAACTCGTCGGTCGGGTCGAGGAAGAACGAACCTTGCGGGGCTTCGACCTCTAGGCTCGAGCCGACCAGCACTTCGCGATGGAAGTAGTGGCTGCCGCTGAGGGTTTCATGGGGGGCGGCGCGATGCTCGTTGCTGGATGCTGGATCGGTTTCCGCTGAGTGCGCGACTCGCTTGACGGTGATGCGGTAGTAGTCATCTCGCGGTCTATCCGACAGGGAGTAGCAGCGTACCAGCGGCCGCATCCGGTCCGGCGTCGGCAAGTGGAACGTAAGATACTGCCCCGGCTCGAACCGTGGCAACGGCCGCCCATCCTCGGGGACGAGATAATACGACCGGCAATCGGCCGTCTCGTCGACCACGGCCGAGACGAGGAACGTTCGCACGCCGAGCCATGCTTTCAGCCGCGGCTGGCTCGCCCGCGCCCAGTGGAGGGCGGCGTCGAGTTGATTCGCGAACGCCGCCCGCTCGCGCTCGGTCCGTTCGATCTGTTCCTGCTCGCGGCGCAGCAGGC
>JBGSMO010000510.1:0-12106 GCA_041740115.1 Pirellulales bacterium | reverse complement strand
GGGCGGGCCAACCACGGCGGTGGTCGGGGGCCCAGCGGGCAGGCCGCGGCGGGCGGCCTGGACAATCGAATAATCCTGAGCTCGTTCGACTTCGCTGCGGGGAATGCCAAATTCCCGCGGCCGGCCGCCGTCGATCGGCGGGCCGAGGTCGGGCAGGGGATAGGGATCGAACGCCTCGGCGTTGGCTCGTTGATATCCAGCCGGACCTGGTCCGCGCAGCTTCGGATACCGAATCGCCGATGAGCAGCCGATCGCGGCGAGCGAGGCGACGACGATCAGGAGTGGGCCGAACGGGAGGCGAGACATCGTTCAATCCATGAACGGGAGCGCAGTCGGTGCGCAGTGCGGGGAGCGACGCGCGGGGATTGTAGAAACCCCGGCCAACCCCGCAAAGGGGAGCTGGCGCCAAGCGTGCTAGCTGGGAAGCGACACGTCGAGCACCACGGTCTTGCCGCGCGACGCGACCGCCGCTTGCCCCGCCGCTGCCGGGAGGAGAGCGGTATGGCCCCCGGAAAGCGTTTCGCTAGCTGTAGCTCCCGTCGAATTAGTCGTGACGGTGAACTCGCCTTCCAGCACTGCCAGCAAGTGAAAGGAGCCCCCGCCGCCGATCGTGGCCGTCGCACCGTCGGCGAGGGTCAGCCGGTCAAGGAGGAACTTGTCGCACTCGACGAGACGCTCGACGCTGGGACCGACGGGTTGCGGTCGCTGCGATGACACGGGGCCGCGGGTGTAATCGATCGTGGCGAGCGATTCGTCAACGTGGAGCTGACGCGGGTTCCCCGCCGCGTCGACGCGGTTCCAGTCGTGCAGTCGGAACGTCGTGTCGCTGGCTTGTTGGATCTCCGCAATCACCAGCCCCTCGCCCAAGGCGTGAACCGTCCCCGCCGGGATGAAGACGCAGTCGCCGACGCGGGCTTCGAACTCGTGGAGGGAGGTCTCGCAGTGGCCCGCGGCGATCGCCGCCGCGAGTTGCTCCGGCGTTACTCCCGGCTTGAGCCCCGCGTAGATCTTGCTTCCCGGTTCCGCGGCCAGGACAACCCACGCCTCGGTCTTGCCGAGATCGGGCGGGTCGAGCTGGGCTCCCTGCTCGTCGTTCGGGTGGACCTGTACCGAGAGGGTCCGGTTGCAGTCGAGGAATTTGAACAGCAGCGGGAAGCTCTCAGCGCCCTGGAACTCCTCACCCAATAGCGCGGCCGGCTGCTCTCTGACCAACTCGCCGAGCGTCCTGCCCGCCAGGGGCCCGTTTAGCACGACGCTCTGATCGTCGCCATGATCGACAATTTCCCAACTCTCGGCATAGTCCTCCCCCGGGCCGATCGCCTTGCCGAGCATGGTCCCGAGCCGTCGCCCTCCCCAGAGGTAACGGCGGAAGAGGGGGTCGAACCGGAGCAAATAATCGCAGTAAGCGTTCATGGCGTCTGTCGGAAACCTATGTTTGAGCGTCACTTACGGAGTTCTTCCCCGTGGCGGTGCGTTGTCGCGGGGTGTCGTCGTTTGTAACATGAAGTCTTCTGGAGTGTGAGTCGCGAGTCAGCGGTTTCGTCCGCCGCTCTGACGTCTCTCCAGACCGCGTTCTTGGTTGCATCATTTGGAATCCCTCCCCTAAGCCCCTCCCTGCGAGGGAGGGGGATCACTCTGCTTCGCACTCTATGCCGCCGCGACCTGACGATGAAGCCCGGCTGGAGCAGTCGAAGATGTCCTTTGGGGACCATCTCGAGGAGCTCCGCCGCGCCCTCTTCAAGTCGATCGCCGCGTTGTTCATCGGGTTCCTCGTCGGAATGGCCGTGGCGAACGACATCGTCGCCTATGTGCAGACCCCCGTGCGGGAGTCGCTCGAACGCTTCTACATGCGGCAGACCGCCCGCCAGCAGGAGGAGCGGGTCGCGGAACTCAAGGCCCAAGGTCGCGACGCCCACGAGGATGAAGTCGTCACCTACGAGGATATGCAACGCGAGGGGCTGGTCGTCACCGAGTACCTTATCGAGCCGCAGGAATTCCGCCGGTTGCTGGAGGAACAATATCCGCAGTTGCGCACGCTATCTTCTGCTGAGACTGAGCTTCCTGCAGAGACTGGCCCCGCCCCAGCCGCCGAGTCTGCCGTCGAGCCAATTGAGCCGGCCGACAAAGCTGCCGATGCCAAACCCAAACGGCTGAAGCGCGAGGAACTGATCGAACTGCGATTGTTCCAGCCCATCGAACAAGACTCGCGGCTGCGAGTGGTCGGCCACAGCATGATGGAACCGTTCTCGGTCTGGCTGAAGGCGGCGTTCATCTCGGGACTGGTCTTCTCCAGCCCGTTCATCTTCTATTTTATCTGGGAGTTCGTCGCGGCGGGGCTCTACAAGCACGAGCAGAGCTACATCTACACCTACATGCCGATCAGCATCGGCCTGTTCATCGGCGGGGCGCTCCTGGCGTTCTTCTTTGCATTCGAGCCGTTGCTGGACTTCATGTTCTGGTACTACGAGCGGACCGAAACGCAGCCCGACCTGAACCTGAGCGAGTGGGTCAGCTTCGTGCTGATGATGCCGCTGGGGTTTGGCATCAGCTTCCAGTTGCCGCTGTTGATGCTGCTGCTGGAGCGGATCGGCGTCTTCACGGTCGAGAGCTACTGGTCGAAGTGGCGTTTCGCCGTGCTGATCATTGCGATCCTGGCGATGATCCTGACGCCGTCGCCCGACCCCTACAGCATGCTGCTGATGGGCTTGCCGCTGGTGGGACTGTACTTCGGCGGCATCTGGCTCTGCAAGGTGGCGCCGGGGCGGCGGTTGGAGTCGCCGGGCGATTTGCTGGCTCGGCGGAGTTAGGGTTCGGCCCCCGGCTTGAAGAGCCGGGGGCTAAAGGGACTCTTTCTTGTTCTTGACGCCGAACGAAGCGGGATGACTCCTCGTTAGACGCCAGAGTCCATTTTGGTTCGCTAGGAAAAGCGAGCAGCAGGATGCGCGCGGCGAGTTGCGGATTGTCAGTGACTTCGTTCATTTCATCACAAACTGAGATGGTCGCAAATTGATCGTTGGGGCGGTTGGCGAGCAGTTTAGTGAAGGCGTGCTGGGGGCGGGGGAGGACCGCTTCGCTGCGCGACGCGGCTAAAAACTCGGGGGATTTTGGTGGGGACGGGGCCGGCATGGGATTCGCGTTGATCGACTCGCAACCGTCGGCGGCGTACCCGTTGGGGATTCGGCTGGGCCGGCGGAAACAAACAGTTTTGCGTTAGAAAGGTTCGTACTATGACTCGAATGCTAACTATGGCGGCCGCCCTCGGGGCGATGACGCTTGGATTTACCGGATGCAGCGAGAAGGCGTCGACCACCACTGAAAAGACGGTGTCGACTCCCCAAGGGGAAACCACCACGACGACCGAAACGACGGTTGAGAAGAGTGGCGAGAATCCACCGCCGGCCAACTAAACTGAGCGGGATAGCGACCACTGCACGGTGGCTCGCGTTTAATCTGGCGGCTCTGTCGCGGCGGCCCATTTCCTGTTTGTTGGGTCGCTGCGACAACCGCTTTTTTGCTGCGCGACAATTTCAGAAGAACTTCTCGCAAACGTTTTTCGGACTGGATAGGTAGCTGGAAGGGGCGCTATCGGAGCAACGACTTCTGTTGCGCCGTGAGCGGCTTCGTCCCCTCGTTGGTCGGATGGTAGCTGTTCCAGACTGCAGCAGGTCCTCTTCCGCGCGCCGCAAAGATCAACGCTTGCATCGTCTCGGAACGGACCGGTTTGGGGACGTTCCCGCCAACTGCCATGAAGTTGAGGAGCGGAATCCCGCGAATGCCGTTCGCCTGCAGCGCCGCCGCTTGCCGTTCAAGCAGCAGCACGCATTTGGTCATCGCCCACGGTTCAGGGCGATTCCAGCCAGCAGGAATGTAGACTTCGTAGAGGACGCCGCCGCCGGTGGCTTCTAAGAGTTGCGCCAGCGTTTGGCGACCGTCAAATTTAAGCGTCGCGAGCTTGCGACAGTCGTCCAGCCAAGCGCTCGGGTCGTTCACGATGTCTTCAACGCGCGTATAGGTGGGACTTAATAAGCCGTAAACCCACACTTTGGCGCCGGTCTGTTTTGCCAAATCGCAGAGGGGTTCGAGTTGCTTGGCGATGACGGCGTGCGTTTGCTTAATGTCGGCAAGAGTGGCTTTGGAGGGGTCGACCGGGCGTCGCCATTCGGCGCGCGAAACGACGTCTGGCTCGACGTCGAGCCAGACGTCGTCGCCGCGGCCAACGCGGTCGAACGCTTCTTTCCAAACGGCGGAGGGAATAGCGGCGCCGTCGTCTCCAAGGTTGAAGAGGTGATAACAACCGGGCCAGGGCGTCACCCCCGCAACATCAGCAAGTTCGCCGGAGACGGTGCAGTCGAACAGCGGTTCGGCGGCATCAGCGCTCGATTGACGGGCGTGGAAGTGCGCTGTGGTCGCGAGAAAGAGGAGCGCGACGAATTGGAGATTCGCCCGGCGTGGCCGTCGGTTGACCATTTTAAGTTGAACTCTTGGAACTGCGCAGCATTCTCTTCAACAACTGGATATTGTACGCAGCAGGCAGGCGATTGACCGGGCGGTTGCGAATAGATCGGACGGGGCGAGTGGTTGGCGGCCGCTTGGCGACTGCGCGCTGTGACTTGGTAGCGGCCGGGAGCGGGACGCCCCGGAGGGATTGAGAGGTTCCAATTCATGCGTGTCATGCTTGCAGGGATTGGGCGGCGGGCAAGTCGATCGTGCGGCCCGAGCGCTGATCAAAGCGCATCGACAAGTCGGCGGCCAAGACGGCGTTGGCAATCGCGTAGCCGATGACGCAGATAATGTAGGCGGCGAGCATTTCCTTCCCGTCGCCAGAATCGACGCCGTTGGCGAACAGCCAGGCCGGCGCCGAGACGATGTAGGGGAGACAGGGGGCCATGCCGACGGCCATCAAGCCGTCATCGGGGTCGCCGCCGGCCGCGGCGAGCGTAAAGCAGCAACAGAAGAGATAGCCGCCGCCGATGAAGAAGATTGTAGCGAGGGTGGCTCCCATCGCCCGGAGGCTCGTTGAGGAAGCGAGCGAGTATTCGAGGCCGACGTTGGTCACGAACAAGATACAGAGGAGAAAACTGCCGGCGAGCAGGGGGATCATCAGCAGGTAGCGGACGTCGAAGAATCCGCCGAGCAGCCAGACGCCCGTCAGGATGATCAGGCCCCAGCGAGCGGCGTAGAGATTGCCCAGCATTTTCGCGCGCATGATTTCGCCGCCGGTCATCGGCGTGGAGAGAAGCGAGATCCAGCAGTCGCGTTCCTTCTCGATCGTGACGAGTCCCGCGGCGCGCCCTCCCATCAGCAACATGAATCCCGTGCCGAGAACGACCGTCACCGTGGCGGCGTAATAGTAGTAGATCTCTTCATCGACGCCGCCGGTTTCAGTCATCGCCAAATAGAAAAAATAGGCGGTGAAGAAGCAGGCGACGACCACGATGATCGCGTTGGCGGCAACGCCGACGAAGCCGAGACGGACCTTGGCGGTGGGGGCGAAGGCCTCCTTCCAAAGCATGGCGTTGTCGCCGAGTTGCGGACGCCAGCGGAAGCGTTCCCACCAGCGGAGGCCGTCGCCGTTGCGTTTTTTGCTCGTTTCGCCGCGACTGGAATCGCGGAGGTGGACGCGGCGGACGGCGACCGTAGCGAGGCCGACCAGAGCGATCGAGAGGCCGAGATGCCAGGCGGCCATGTTGAGAACCGGCTCGAAGTCGAAGCCGGCGCCGGCGGCGGCGATGCCGGACATCGACTTTCCAAGAACGGTGATGGGGTTCACCGCCCAGCAATAGTTGAGTCCCGCGGCGAACGCCTCGGCCCACCATTCGTTGCCCAAATTCTGCATTTGGATCAAGGCCAGCAGCGGGTAGAGGAGAATCGGAATGATGATCAGGACGGCGAGAACGCGGTAGACGCGCATCACCGCGTCGCGGGAGCGGGGAGACCAAACCGAGATGCAGACGCTGAGCGAGGTGAGCAGCAGCGCGGTGCTGGCGGCGATCAGGAACGACGCGGCGAGGAGATCGGCCGGGATGCCGCCGAGGAGGCGAAAAATGAAGAGGATCGGCAGGCTCACCAGGACCAACTGGCCGACGATCACGAGCCGGGCGAAGGTCTTGCCGACGACGATCTCGAAATTCGAGAGATCAGTGGCGAAGAGGTATTCGATGGTGCGGCGTTCGCGCTCAGTGGCGATCGTGCCGACGGCCATCACCGGGGCGATGGCGAGGATGCCGAGGAGTTGCACCCAGGTGAAAGCGAGAAAGAAAGTCGCCGCGGTGTTGGCGAGCTCGCGGATCGAGACTTCGGCGCCGCCAGAAACGGATTGATTGAACTGGCTTACCGACGAGTAAGAAACCCACAAGACGAACAGAATAATTGTGGCGTAAAAGACTCGCAGGAGATACTGCCGGCGCTGCCGGGCGGCAGTGACAAGTTCGACCTGAAAGATGGGACCGAAGAGCATGCTGGATTTCGCAGGAGCGCGAGAGGCGGGACGCGGCGTGCGATATCGTAGCAGGGGAGATGCGCGGGGCAAAGCGAGAGCGGTGCGAATAATGCAGCGCTCAGCAGTCATTCTGAGCGGAGCGAAGAATCTAGAAGCTCGTTGGAGACGCTAGATCCTTCGCTCCGCTCAGGATGACGCCCTAAACGGTTGCCAGTTTTAGATCTGGTAGTTCAGCTCGGGGCGCATGTCGTCAGGAGTGTCGTGGCGAAGGCGGAGGTTGGGGGTCTCCAGCACCACGGTGGTGTGGGGCGCCACGGTGCGGGTGAGCCAGACGCTCGAGCCGATCACCGAGTGGTGGCCGACGACGGTGCGGCCGCCGAGGATCGTGGCGTTCGCGTAGACCACAACGCCGTCTTCTAGCGTCGGGTGCCGCTTCTGGCCGCGGACGAGTTGGCCGTCTTCGTCGGTGGGAAAACTGAGAGCGCCGAGGGTGACGCCTTGGTAGAGTTTCACGTGCTCGCCGATGTGGCTCGTTTCGCCGACGACGACGCCGGTGCCGTGGTCGATGAAAAAGTAGCGGCCGATCGTGGCGCCAGGATGGATGTCGATGCCGGTGCGGCTATGGGCCCACTCGCTCATCATGCGCGGGATGAACGGAATCGAAAGTTCGTGCAGCAAGTGGGCGAGACGGTAGACGGTGATCGCCTCCAGCCCTGGGTAGCAAAAGATGACTTCGGCGGGCGATTTGCAGGCCGGGTCGCCGTCGTAGGCGGCCTGGACGTCGGTGGCGAGGATTTCGCGAATGGTCGGCAATTGTTCAAGAAACAGAAGCGTCTTCGCCTGGCCGAGCGCCTCAAAGTCTTCCGCCGATTCGCAATCGCTGGTGGCGCCGGCGTCGTGGCGCAGGGCGCGGCCGATCTGCGTCGTCAGACGGTCGTGGAGCCGATCGACCAGGTCGCCGACGTAGTAGCCGATGTTGCCCTGGTGAAGTCCCTCGCGGCGGCGGTAGCCGGGGAACATGATCTCGTTGAGCTCGTGAATCGAGGCGACGATTTCGTCGTAGCGTGGCAGCGGGCAGTGGTCGAGGTGATTGATTTTGCCGGAGCGCTCGTAGGTGGCGACGATGCGCTCGGTGATCTCGGGGAGCTGGTCTTTCAGGCGGAAGTCGGTGGCCATGGCGGTTTCGCCTCTAGGTGCGCAGAGTCGGCGAGGGAGGGTGGGTCGGTGCGAAGGAAACGGCTTCGAACTGACGGCGACGCGCGAAATCGAACGGGCGGCGCCACGGGGCGAGAAGTTCCCGCGCTAGGCGGGACTGGTACAGCGGCAACCGGCGGCGGGAAGCATCGGGCGCGGTCCTGGCGGGTGGGTGCGGGGCGGAGAGAGGACAAGGGCCGCTCTCCGGAGGTTCTTTTCGGCGAAACGGTGGCGCCGGGTTTAGCTATTTTACCGACTGTGGGGGTCGGAGGGGAGGATTGGCGGGGAAATGGTTGCTCGATGCTGGATGCTGGCGGGTTAAGTGTCATTCTGAGCGGAGCGAAGAATCTGGTCGCGCGGTTTTGGTGCTAGATCCTTCGCTCCGCTCAGGATGACTCACCGCAAGCGGCGCCTTGCTCACCCCCCTGGAGGACGAGGCGTTTTGTTTGTCGCAAAAACTGTCAGACGTCGCGTTCCCGCCACGCAAACTATGTTAGGGTTCCAGTAGGGCGCCGACGCTGTGGGGACATGTCACCGAAACGGGGACAGCCGTGGGCCCTACGTTAGCTAACTACGACGCACTGTGGTTACTCGCGGCGCTAGTGCCGCTGGGCGTGGCGGCGGCTGCTTGGGCGCTGCAGATGTCGTGCGGATTTTGCTCGGTCGAGCCGCCGGAGTTCTGGCATGCAGTGACGACCGTCGTGATGATCGCCGTGGCCAACTGCGTGCTGCGGCTTGTCCTGCAGATGACCGACTCGGCTTATGGCATGGGGCCGCAATATTTGATTCCGGCGCTGGCCACTAGCGCGGTCATTGCGATGGCGTTGCCGACGACGCCCTTCTCCGCGATGACGATCACCATCGTGCAGATCGTGCTGTGCGTGCTGATCTACTTTGGGCTGGCGTGGCTGCAGGAACTGATCGTCACGTCGGTGATGATGTTGTGACGGCTGGATTCCCGACTTAGCGTCGGCGGCATCGTGAAGCGCATGTCAGCGCGCCGGCGACTAGAGCGAGCGTCGCGGCGGTCGGTTCGGGAACGGCAGCGAGCCCCTCGGGAATCATGCCGTGCGAGCCGAGGTAGTTGCGGACGAGCCAGCCGTCAAAGTCGTCGACGAACAGATCGCCGTTGGCGTCGCCCGGCGTGCCGCCGAAGCCGCCGTAGCCGCGCTGCCAGATGAGAAAGTCGGCGCCGTCGACGACGGCATCGCCGTTGAAGTCTGCGGGGAGGCCGAGGAGCTCAGGAGGGACTTGCCAGCCGATGTCGGCGAGGGCGGCGTAATCGAGGGGGGTGAAAAGTTTGCGCTCGCCCAAGCTAAGCGACGGGCCGAGCGACGGCTTGGGTTGCGTGCCGGGGAGAAACGGCGGGCTGGTGACGTTGGAGGCCCAGTGTTGACCGCTTGCGAGCGGGACCGTGCCGCCATACAACGCCTGTGCGTTGGCGCCAGTAAAAAAGTTGTTAGAAACGTCCGCTGAAAAGGCGTTCGAGACGCCGAAGCCGAAGAGATGGGCCAGTTCATGCGTGACGACGGTGTAGAAGTCGTAGTCGTTGCCGGCAGGTTCGACGCCTAGATCGTAGTGCCAATTACGGGAAACGCCGCTGCTGTTCTGCACGTCGATGGCGATCACGCCCCCCCACGGAGCAAAATCGAGCGACTGGTCGCCTTGGCCGCGGTTGGTCACGGCGTTGCTGAAGCTCGCCGTCGGCGTGCCATTGAAGAGGTAGTTGCCGGGGCTGGCCTGACCGAGCGCCGCGCCGGCCAAGTCGCGAGCGATCGCGTAAACGACCAGCGTGTCTTGCGGCACGGCAAGGTTCGGGACGTTGTTGAAGGTGTTCGTCGAAGGATCGATGAACCGCGCCGTCCAGGAGTTGCCGCCGCTGGTCTGGATCTCCGCGAGGGTGTCGGTGAACGGCGTGAACGTGCGGGCGGCAAATTCGAGCGTCGTGCGGGCCGGTGTCGGATTCTGCGCCGTGCCGAAGAAGCCGAGGGTGTCGTAAGAGTAGTCGAACTGGATGGTGATCGCGCAGGCGGGGGTCGTTGCCGGCAGGGCGAACACAATCAGCGCCAAGAAAAGGCCGCACAGCCGCAACGCTCCGCGACGGAGCGGCGAAGGAAAGGCGGCGGCAGAGCGGGGCATGGCGACGAGGGGCTACGGCAGAAGGTGCTGGGTCAGCCTCCAGAGTAGTCGCGCGCACTGGTTCCGTCGAGGAATGGGGCGGCTGGGGCGCTTATTCCGACGGGATGCCGCAATTTGGGCTGCGCGGTTGGTCGCGGCGCGCTCCGCTGGCGCGTCGCGACTAACAGGTAACGTAAAAGCTCCGGATCGGCGGCCGATCGCGGTCAATCTTCGTCCTCCTTCAGCTTTGCTTTGCTCATCACTTCCTGCTGGATGTTGCCGGGGACGACGTCGTAGTGAGAGAATTCCATCGTAAAGCTCCCTTGGCCGCCGGTCATCGAGGAGAGGATGCGGGCGTAGGTCGTCACCTCGGCGAGCGGGATCTTCGCCTCGACGGTGGTCATGCTCCCGCCCGACGACTCCATGCCGACCATCTGGCCGCGCCGGCCTGCGAGATCGCTGGAGACGTCGCCGACCTTGTCGGCCGGAACGCTGATGTGGACGTTCACCACGGGCTCAAGCAGCGCCGGCTTCGCCTTTTTGAAGATCTCGGCGAAGACCTTGCTCGCGGCGATGCGGAAGGCCGTCTCGTTGCTGTCGACGGGGTGGTCCTTGCCGTAGTAAACCTCGACGCAGACGTTCTGCACTGGGTAGCCGGCGATGACGCCTGTTTTGAGTCGCTCCAGAAAACCTTTCTCGATCGCCGGCATAAAGTTGCCGGGAATCGTGCCGCCGACCACCGTGTCGACCCAGAGGAAGTTCGCGGCTTTGTGGTAGTGAAGGTTCTTCAACTGCGGGAAGCGCGTCTTGCTGGCGTACTGCTCGGGATCGGCGCCTTCGGGAAACGGATAGATGCGGGCGTGGATCTCGGCGAACTGGCCGCTGCCGCCTGATTGCTTCTTGTGGCGGTAGCTGCCGTCGGCGTCGGTCTGCACCGTTTCGCGGTACGGAATCTTCGGTTCGTGCGTTTCGATCTCGACATGGTCGCGGCGCTTGAGCTTCTCCTTGGTGAGCAAGAGGTGCAGCTCGCTCATGCCGGTGATGACCATCTCCTTCGTTTCGGGATCGTGCTCCAAGTGGATCGTCCGATCTTCCTCCGTGATTTTGTGGAGGGCGCCGGAGAGTTTGGCTTCGTCGCCGCGGTTCTTGGGGGCGACGGCGAGTCCGACCATGGGGGTGGGGAAGGTGATTGGGGGGAGCTGAACGTCTCCCACAGTGGTGCCAGTGTGGAGGTCTTCGCACTTGGCGACGGCGACGATCTCGCCCGGGCCGGCGTCGTCGACCGGTTGGGTGGCTCCTCCTTGGACTTCGAGCAGGGCGCCGAGCTTCACCCCTTTGCGAGCATCGGCCGTATGAACGGTGGCGTCGCGTTTGAGCGTGCCGGCGAAGACGCGCAAGAAGCTGAGCCGCTGGACGAAGGGATCGATGCGAGTTTTGAAGACTTGGGCCGCAAGCGGCGCCGAGGCGTCGGGCTTGAGCGTCACCTCGTCGCCGTTGAGCATCGCCCGACGGGCCACGGCCGACGGCGGGAGTGCGGCGATGGTGAGCAGATCGAGCAGTTCGGCGATGCCGACGTGCTTCTTCGCCGAGACGCAGACAATCGGCGTCAGCGTTCCCGCGGCGACGGCGTTCGCCATTAGCTTGGAAAGTTCTTCGTCGGATGGCATCTCGCCTTCGAAGTAACGCTCCATCAACTCTTCGTCGACTTCGATGATCGATTCGACCAGCGATTCGTGAATCGGCCGCGGATCGACGACGGTGCCGTCGACGTTCTTCGGAATCGTCAGCGTGTTGATGACGCCGCTGATCGATTCGCCGAGGCCGACCGGCACGTTGAGCGGGATGCAGCCGTTGCCGAAGGCCTCTTTGAGCGAGGCGACGAGGCCGGCAAAGTCAATGTTGTCGGTGTCGAGCTTGGTGAGGACAATGATCCGCCCGCAGCCGGCGCGGCCCGCTTCGGCCCATGCGCGGCGGGTGTTCACCTTGATACCGGAGTGAGCGTCGACGGCGATGAGGGCCGTCTCGACGGCGCGGAGGGCGCCGATCATTTGGCCGACCAGGTCGGGGTAGCCGGGCGTGTCGAGAAGATTGAAGTGCCGGCCAGAGTGATCGAGGTGCACCAGAGCGGCCTCGATCGAGTGCTTGTGATGTTTTTCTTCTTCGTCGAAATCGCAGACGCTGGTGCCGGCGTCGACGCTGGGGTTTCCTTTGACGGCGCCGGCTTCGACGAGCAGCTGGTCCACCAGCGTCGTCTTGCCGGCGCTACCGTGGCCGCAGATGGCGATGTTCCTAATGTCCGCAACGTTCTTAACCATGATTCGATCCCCGTTCCTCGAAAAGAAGTGATGAGTGTCC
>JBGSMO010000421.1:0-25842 GCA_041740115.1 Pirellulales bacterium | reverse complement strand
CCAGCCGGCGCCGCCAGTAGCCGCGGGTCAACGACCCGCCGGAGCGGGACAGGAAGGGCGGCCGACATCACCACGTAGGCCGGGGCAATGCCCCGCCGGCGCACCGAGCGAGCACCCGCATCAGGTGGGACGTCGTCCCAGCCTACGTCACCGCGCACTTGGTTGGGGAAGACTAAACGGTCCGGCTCGCTTTCGCATTCAACGCGAAGCGAGTCGGGCCGCTTCCCTTGATAGCGACGAAGATCACCAAAACACACGAAGGAATGCAGGAGAGTAAAGAGCGAAAAAAGCCAGGAGACGAAGCCAGCCCCTCTGACCATCTACTTCCTAACTCTTCCTTGGTGCGTCTTCGTCCCCTTCTTGCCTTGGTGGTTAGTCTCTCTTGCCGCTCCGGCGGGTCGTTGACCCGCGGCTATTGGGGGTCGCTACGCGATGAGCGCCTTCACCACTTGGCCGTGAACGTCGGTCAAACGGAAGTCGCGGCCGGCGTGGCGGTAGGTGAGCCGCTCGTGGTCGAAGCCCAAGAGGTGCAGGATCGTCGCGTGGAGGTCGTGGATGTGGACGCGATTCTCCACCGCTTTGAAGCCGAAGTCGTCGGTGGCGCCGTAGACCTGCCCCCCTTTGACGCCGCCGCCAGCAAGCCAAGTGGTGAAGCCGTAGTGGTTGTGATCGCGGCCGTTGATCTTCCCGGCGTTGGCCCCTTCCTTCGGCAACTCGACCGACGGCGTGCGTCCGAACTCGCCCCCCCAGATGACGAGCGTTTCGTCGAGCAGGCCGCGCTGTTTGAGATCGACCAGCAAGGCGCCGATCGCCTGATCGCACTGGTTCGCGAGCTTGCGGTGGATCACTTCGAGGTCGTCGTGGCTATCCCACGGCTGGCCCTCGCCGTGCCACACCTGGACGAACCGCACGCCGCGCTCAACTAACCGGCGGGCGATCAATATCTGCCGGGCTTGTGTGCCGGGCCCGTACATGTCGCGAATATGCTGCGGCTCGCGGCTGACGTCGAACGCCTCGGCCGCCTCGGTCTGCATGCGGAACCCGAGTTCGAACGACTGGATCCGCGACTCCAGCGCCGCATCGTCGTGGCGGGCCTGTTGATGGCGGAGGTTGAGCTTGGCGAGCAGGTCGAGCTGTTCGCGCTGGCGCGGAAGCGAAATCGCGTCGTTGCGGATGTTCTCGATCAGCCGTTCGATGGCGGTGTGCTGCGTGTCGAGGTACGCCCCTTCGTAAACGCCGGGGAGGAAGCCCGATTGCCAGTTTTGCGTCTCCTGAATCGGGTAACCGGACGGGCACATCGCGACGAACGCCGGGAGGTTCTGGTTCTGCGAGCCGAGGCCGTAGCAAACCCACGAGCCAAGGCTGGGGCGAATCTGCCGGGCGTCGCCGCAGTTCATCAGCATGAGCGACGGTTCGTGATTCGGCACGTCGGCATAGGTCGAGCGAATCACCGCGATGTCGTCAATTGACTCGGCGGTCTTCGCGAAGAGTTCGCTCACTTCGATGCCGCTCCGGCCGTACTTCTTGAACTTAAAAGGCGACGGCAACGCGGCGCCGGTGGGGCGCTCGGTACGCAGGTTTTCGGTCGGCAGGTTCTTGCCGGCATACTTGTGAAGGAGCGGCTTCGGGTCGAACGTGTCGATGTGCGAGGGGCCGCCGTTCATAAAGAGATGAATGACGTGCTTCGCCTTCGCGGGAAAGTGAGCGACCTTCGGCAGCAGCGGGTTGGCGATCTCGGCGGCGTTGGCAGAAAGCTCTGGGGCGAGCAGGCTGCTCAGGCCGAGCGCGCCGAAGCCCATCCCGCAGCGGTGGAGCAACTCACGGCGCGTCAGAGCCAGATGTTCGGGGCGGGGATTGTGGGGCATGGACTTGTCTTTTTGGTTCTGAAGAAGTCTCTCGCAGAGGCGCAGAGGAAGAATGCCGAGAATGAAAGTGAGGGCCTTGCTACCGCGTATGTCATGCACCTCTATTTATTTTCCCGATCTCTCGCCATTCATTCCCTCTTCCTCATTCTCTGCGTCTCTGCGTGAGATCTTTTCCTAATCAACAAACGCGAATTCGTTGCACATCAACAGCACCTGTGCCAGTTGCGACCAGCGATCGAGCGGCGGAGGCGTTGCTGGGCGCGGGCCGTCGATGCCGTCGAGGGTGTTCCACGATTTCACCGTCCCATCTTCGCGGGTTAATCGTAGGGTCGTTTTCCATAAGAAGGTGTCGCTGGTATGGTCGCCTCCGACCGAGTCGACGATGAGGTCGATGACTTCACCCGCCGCGACCGGAATCGCTTCAACCAGCGTGGGACTGGCGCCGTGCGCGACGGGCCACTCGCCAACGCGGCCGCGGGCCGTCGAGACCGCGCGGGCGACGACGCCGTTACCTTCGGCAGCCGGGTGTTGCAGTTCGCCCTCGATGCGAAGCGTGCCGCTCGCGGGGACTGTAAAGCGGCGGATGACGGCGTGCGTCGCGTCGCCGGGATGGCCCCCTTGGATGTTCAGCAACGCCCAACCGAGCTGCGCGTCGGGGACTGCTTCGCCCCCCTTCCATATGCCGTCGGCAAAGTGAGGAAACTCGTGGAACTCCACTCGGTCGCTGAGCGGGTCGTACGCGCCCCAGCCAAACTGCCACCGCGGCTGTGCGGCGATCTGAGCCGCTTGATCAGTCTCAGCCCCCGAGACGACGAACGCGGCGGCCTCGGTCAACTCCTCAATGCTCGGCTTACGCCCGAGCGCCAGTTGATAGAGTTGCGAGATGCGATCATGGTCGGCGAGCGGCGCGCTGTTCTCCGGCTGCGCGGAGCTCCGCTCGGCCAGCACGCGCGCTTGCTCCATCGCGAACGGGCTGTTGAGCATGAACAAGGCCTGGTGCGGCGAGGCCGTTTGCGGTCGCGCCGCTGCCGGAGTGTTTGGATTCGCAAAGTCGAACGTCCGGAAGAACGCCGGCAGGTTTTGACGTTCGATGAAGCCGTAGACCGCGCGGCGATTGGCGAACGGCGCCGTCGTCAGTTGGACCGACGGCCCCCCCATCGTCATGTCGAGTCGGCCGGCGGCGAGCAGGAGACTGTCGCGTAGCGCTTCGAGATCGAGCCGGCGGCGGTTCATGTGCGCGAGCAGCGCGTTGGTCGGGTCGGCTTCATGGCAATCGTCGCGCGGGGCGCTCGACTGACGATAGACGTTCGACAGGACGATGCGGCGGACGAGTCGCTTGGTCGACCACTGCTCGTCCATGAACGTGACGGCGAGCCAGTCGAGCAGTTCGGGATGGGTCGGCGGTTCGCCGCGGACGCCGAAATCGCTCGGCGTCGCGACGATGCCGCGACCAAAGAGCTTGCCCCAGACGCGGTTCACCCAAACACGAGCGGTGAGCGGATTGTCGCGGCTCGCAATCGCGTTTGCGAGCTCGAGCCGCCCGCTGCCCGTTTGGAAAGGCTGCGGCTCGCCTTCGCTGAGGCAAGTGAGAAAGTGCCGCGTCACCTCCGGCCCAGGAGAGCCGGCGCTGCCGCGAAGGAAAACATGCTGCGTCGTCGGCGTCGGCGAGTCGGCGAGCATCGGAGGGCCGTCGTCGCGCGGCGTCTCGGTGCAGCTGGCGAGAACTCCGTAAAGCGAATAGTAGTCGGCCGTGGGAATCGCGTCGTACTTGTGATCGTGGCAACGAGCGCAGGCGACGGTGAGTCCCATCAGGCCGCGGGTCATCAAATCGATGCGGTCGTCGTTGATCTCTTGCGGATTGTTGAGAAAGCGGCGGCCGAGCGTGAGAAAACCGGTGGCGGGGGCTGCCGAGGGGTCGCCCGTCTGATCGGCGGAGATCTGATGGACGATGAACTTGTCGAACGGCATGTCGCCGTTGAACGCAGCGATCACCCAATCGCGATACTTGTACGCGTGGGGGTAATTGCGGTCCTCTTGAAAGACGTACCCTTTCGTATCGGCGTAGCGGGCGACGTCGAGCCAGTAGCGGCCCCACCGTTCGCCGAACTGCGGCGACGCCAGCAATCGGTCGACGGCTTGCTCGTACTCGGCGTCGCTGGCGTGGGCGGCGAACTGTTCCAACTCGGCCGCGGTCGGCGGCAGGCCGGTGAGGTCGTAGTGCAGGCGGCGGAGCAGCGTCGCGGGATCGGCGGGGGGCGATGGCTTGAGGTTCGCCGCTTCGAGGCGCGCGAGAATGAACGAGTCGATCACCGTGCGGGGCCAAGCGCGATCGCTAACCGCGGCAGCGGAGACTTTCGCGGGCTTCTTCAACGACCAGAGGTTGCGCGGATCGACGGCGGCCGTCCCCGCGTTGGCGGCAGGCTCAGTGCGCGGGTCGGGGGCGCCCATCGCGACCCATTGTTCAAAGTCGGAGATGACGTGGTCGGGAAGCTTGCCCGCGGGCGGCATCTCATACGATTCATACTTCAGCGCCGCAATGAGCGTGCTGTCGGACGGGTTGCCGGGCTCGATCACCGGGCCGGCGGAACCGCCGCGGCGGAAATGCTCGGCCGAGTCGAGGCGAAAATCCCCCTTCGGCGAGCCGGCGGCGGCCGAGTGGCAGGAGTAACAGTGCTCGGCGAGGACGGGGCGGATGCGGGTTTCGAAGAACTCGACCGCGGCCGGGTCGAGGGGCGTCTCGTTCGCACGCGCCGAGCCGATCGCGAATAGCGAAGGTAGGCTGAGCGACAGCAGGGAGAACGCCCAGACAGTCGCCGTGAACTTCCCAGATCGGCGGCTGCTCGAACGTCGCAACGCATCCCGCATAGCGATCGATGCCTCGTGGCCAGACAGACGAAAACTCGCGCCCCGCGCGCCTGCTGGCATTATAGACGGAAGCGGGATTCCTCACACCCGCGGGGCAGACGGCGGCGCGACGGTATGCCGCCGCTATGGCAGGGCCAGCTCCCCACGCCGAGGCATATGGCCGGAAATCGTTACGATTGCTCCCAACTTCATTCTCATTGCTTCCGATCGCACGAAAACCGCTGTCGTGGCCGCGCAGTGAAATCTAGAGTTGTCGCCCTAGACCAACCGGGTCATGCCGCTCTTCTGCAATTGGTTTGCCGCGGCGGAGTCGACTTCCGCGAGCGGCAGCATGACGGTGAAGGTCGTGCCGTGGTCGACGTTGCTCTTGCAGTCAATCTCGCCGCCGTGGTTGTGGACTACCGATTGGCAGATGCTCAAGCCAAGGCCGGTGCCGCCGACGCCGGGGCTGCGCGTGCGGGCCGACTCGGCGCGGAAGAAGCGTTGAAAAATGTGTTGCTGCTCCTCGGCAGTGATGCCGGCGCCCGTGTCCGCGACTCTCAGACGCACGACCGGCGCGTCGACGACGACTTCGACCGTTACATCGCCACCGGCAGGCGTGTACTTTACGGCATTGTCGAGGAGATTGTTGAGCACCTGCCTCAAGTGACCGCGATGGCCGTTGACGGCGGCGTATTCGACGCGGCCTGTGTGGAGCTTGACGCCGCGCGCTTCGGCGACGCCGGAGAACATATCGACGGCTTTCAGGACCAGATCATGGAGGTCAACCCGCTCGAATTTGGCGGCCGGAAGTTCAGCCTCGGTTTCCGAGAGGAGGAGCAACTGATTGACCAGCGCTTCCAGCGCGCTGCATTCCTCGATGATGTCGACCATCAGCTCTTCATATTCTTCAGGCGACCGCTCGCCGTTAAGGGCGACTTCGACGGAACTGCGAATCGCCGCCAACGGAGTGCGAAGCTCATGGGCGGCGTTCGCCAGAAAATCGCGTTTGACGTTGAGATACGCGGCGATGCGGTCGAGCAGCGAGTTAATTGTTTCCGCAAGCTGGTCGAGTTCGTCGCCCGAACCGCGGATCGAGAGGCGCTCTTCCAAATGGCTCGGACGGAGGCGAGAGGCCGTCGTAATAATCTCGCCAATGGTTTCCGCGGCGCGAGAGGCGAGCCAATAACCGCAAAGCGGCGCCACGAGCAATACGGCGCCGGCGGCGAGCAACACCCACCGATCAATGCGCGCCATATCCTCGTCGATGCGGTCGAGCGTGGCGCCGACGCGGATAAACTTGACGCCCGCTATCTTCGCGTCGACTTTGGATTGGACGATGCGATACCCTTCGAAGCTAATGGGCGAACGATCCTGTTTGATGTTCAGGAGCGGAAGCATGGGGCGAGCGCGTTCGGTCGCCCAAGTTTGTTCGCCGACGGCATCGAACAGCTTCACGTACCAGCCGTGATGTTCGTGACTTGCAGCCATGCGATTGAGATCGGCCTCTAGTTGCGGTTCCTCGTTGGCTGGCGTGCTGGCGATGAGCGTCCCGATGTCGCGGGCGTCGTCGAGCAAGACTTGATCGAGTTCGTGGACTAGCGCCCAACTGACGCCTTGTCGCAGTCCGACGAGGGTCACCAGCGCCGTGAGGATCACCGCCGCGGCGTTCCACACGGCAAGTCGAAAACGGAGCGTCCGCCAGATCGGACCGGCGGGTCGCTGACGTGGGGTCCTGAGTCCTGGCATAGATAGATCGACGGAAGGCTGTGCGGGCGATGCGCGGACGACGGCGTCTACCCGGCGCGCAGAACGTAACCGCGGCCGCGCACCGTTTGCAAGAGCGGCTGATCGAAGTCGCGATCGATTTTGCCGCGCAGCCGCGTGATGTGAACCTCGATGACGTTGGTCACCCCTTCCCAATTGGAATCCCAGAGATGCTCGCTGAGCATCTTGCGCGTGAGGACCTGGCCGGCGTTGCGCATCAGGAATTCGAGCAGGCTGAACTCGGTCGGCGTGAGATCGATTTCGCGCGCGTCGCGTGTGACGCGACGAGTCGCCAGGTCGAGCGAAAGGGGACCGACGCGAAGGTCTTGCGCGGTGAGATTATGGGAGCGGCGGGCGATCGCTGAGAGGCGCGCCAGCAGTTCAGGGAAGGAAAACGGCTTGATGAGATAGTCGTCGGCGCCGGCGTTGAGACCGTCGACGCGCTCTTCGACGGAGCCAAGCGCGGTAAGGATGATGACAGGGGTCCGAACTCCCTGGCTGCGGATCGTGCGGAGGACGTCGAGCCCCGAGCGATCGGGAAGCATCAGGTCGAGGACGACGGCATCGCACTTCTGGGCGGCGGCGACTTCGAGGCCCTTGGCCCCATTGGCGACGAGCGTGCAACGATGGCCGGCGTCTTCCAGCCCCCGCCGGAGCGCCTTTCCGAGAATGTCGTCATCTTCCACGACGAGAACGTCCATCGATCAAGAGCGCCTTTGACCTGGGAGCAAACTATAAGGGCTGTCTCTGTAAGGATACCGCGCGGCTGACGGAAACGTCGCCCCGGCAAGGCGGCGGAAATCCATATCAGGCCTGCAGTAACAACTAACTGTCCAAATTGTAATCTACGTTCGCTGGGCGCTGCCGATCAGTGGAAGTATACCAATTTGAGTAATCCCCGCTCCTTTGTGTCGAACGGCCAGCCTCGGTCGGTCGAGCAGGACGCGACGCTCGCCCGCCAACTTCGCCTGCCTTACCTCGCTTCGCCCCCCTGCTCTCTTCCTTTCTTGAGGCCCTCCCAAACGTGGCGCCGACTGCTTCACCTGAGCGCCCTGCCTCGACGGCCCATTCGCCTGAGGACGCCGCCGACCATTTGCTTCATCTGATCGAACATGCCGCGCATCTGCTCCCTGCCCAGGGACCGATTACGGTGTTCGTTCATCACAACACGCTCCACGCCTTCGAGGAACTCCGTTTCGACGAAGCGCTGCTGGAGTCGCAACAAGTCTACGGCTGCCAGCCTTTCCTGAGTGAAGAGCGCTACCGTCGCGAATTGGCAAGCGGGCGAATCAAAGAGGAAGATCTGATCGCCGTGCTAGTGAAGGACCTCGACGAGCGGGCCGACGACTTGATCGGGTTGCTCGGCACCCGTTTCCACTTGCGGCTGGCGATGCTGAAGCATTCGCTCCGGACCGCGCCCAGCCCCGAACTGCGCTGGGTCGTGGCCGAAACCGACGCTCTGCGAACTTACCGCAGCGACGTGCCGCCCGAGATTCGCAAACGGCTGACCGAAGGGACGCGACACTGGATCATGCGCGACTTTCGCGACGGCAAGTCAGCCGGTCAAGCGAAGGACTCGCCGCTCGACGCCATGATCGAGCAGGTGCTCGATCGCTTTGACTGCGCGAGCATCGAGTCGTGGAGCGATGACGAGTGGGAATCCGTCTGTTTGCAGTTGCTGTGGCGACTCTCGTTCGACGGCGTGCAGCGCGCCAACCACACGGCTCCGCCGCCCCCCACGCCTAGACGCCATCGCGACGCCTTGCTCTCGGCGACAGGCATCGACGCCGACGAGTTGGCGAACGACTTGCTGATCCGCTACTCATCGGCGTTCCTCGACCAGGGATACGCCCACTGGCCGCTTCCCGATCGCGACGGCGGCTTCTATCAATCATTCTTGGCGGTCTACGGCCAGCCAGGAGGCGTCGTTCCTCACTGGCTCTTCGGCGTCAAGCGCGAGATCGCACGACTGCAGCGCGAGCAGGTCTCGGCGTTGGCGTCCATTGAAGAATCGCTGCAATTGCTGGGCGTCGCTCCGCAGCAGCAAGAGGCGTTCATCACGGCCTCGCTGCTGGCGCTGCGCGGCTGGGCCGGCATGATCTGGCAGATGGAGACCAACGCCGAATGGGCCGTCCGCCCGGCGCCGCGCGGCACGCTGGTCGAATTCTTGGCGGTGCGACTGCTGCTCGATCGCTTCGCCGCGGCGTACGTGAGTAAGGAATATCTCGACGACGAAGGCCCGCTGTCGATGCTGCGCGAGCGAGCCGCGGCGAAGCACGCCGAACGAACGCCGACCGGCAAGACTCAACTGGCGTTCCTCTTCTTCCAGTTGGCCCAAACGCTCGGAATATTGCCCGAGGAGCTTTATCGCTTGCCGGTAAAAACTTGGGGCCGACTGGCCGACGAGATCGACGCCTTCTCGGAATTCGAGCGCCGCCGCACATTTCATTTGGCGTACGAACGTCGCTACCGCAATCAAACGCTCGATGCGTTTGCCATTCACACGCGGGGGCAGAAGCCAACCGCCGCTGCGGAGACGACGCTCCCGTCGTTTCAGATGGTCTGCTGCATCGACGACCGCGAGGAGTCGTTCCGCCGGCACTTGGAAGAGATCGACCCGACCTGCGAGACGCTGGGGTACGCCGGTTTCTTCGGCGTGGCGATGTATTACCGCGGCGCCGCCGACGCCCATAGTCGCCCCCTCTGCCCGGTGGTGATCAAGCCGAAGCATTACGTCGAGGAGTTGCCGATCTTCACGCTGGAAGAGGTCCATCGGCGCCGCGCCCGCCACCGGCGACTAGTGGGGACGGCGTCGCATCAGTTTCATCGCATCAGTCGTTCGATGCTGGGGGGCGCCGTGACGGCGCTGGTCGGATCGCTGGCGTCGGCTCCGTTGGTAGCGCGAATTTTGTTCCCGCGCACAGCGGCGCAGATTCGCAAGCTGTTCGGCCAGATCGTCCGGCCGCCGGAAGCGACGCAACTGTTGCTCGAGCGAAGCCAACCCGCGCCAGGGCCGGAAGAGGGCCACATCGGCTACAGCGTCGAGGAGATGACCGACATCGTCGAGCGAACCTTGCGCGACACGGGGCTGACGTCGCGGCACGCGCGGCTGATCATTTTCTGCGGTCATGGCTCATCAAGCCTGAACAACCCGCACGAGAGCGCCTACAACTGCGGGGCGTGCAGCGGCGGCCGCGGCGGGCCGAATGCCCGGGCGTTCGCCCAGATGGCGAACGACGCGCGGGTGCGCGCCAGGCTCGCGGGACGGGGGCTCGACTTGCCGCCCGAAACGCACTTCATCGGCAGTTTCCACAACACCTGCAACGACGGCGTCGAATACTTTGATCTCGATCGCCTGCCAGTGACCCACAAAGAGCTCTTCGCCGCGACGCGACGAACGATCGACGAAGCTCGGCGGCGCAACGCCCACGAACGCTGCCGGCGGTTCGAGTCGGCGGAGCTATCGATCTCCCCCGCAGCGGCGCTGGCGCACGTCGAACAGCGTTCCGAGGACCTTTCGCAGGCGCGGCCCGAATACAACCACGCCACGAGCGCTGCCGTCTTCGTCGGACGCCGCTTGCGCAACCGTGGGCTATACATGGATCGGCGGACGTTCATGTCGTCGTACGATCCGACGCAGGACAACGAGGAGGGGGCGATTCTGGCGCGCGTCCTCGCGGCCGTGATTCCAGTGTGCGCGGGCATCAGCCTGGAATACTACTTCTCGTGCGTCGACGTGCAGGGATATGGCTGCGGGTCGAAGCTGCCCCACAACATCACCTCGTTGCTGGGAGTGATGGAGGGAGCCGCGAGCGACCTGCGGACGGGGCTCTCGGCGCAGATGGTCGAGATCCACGAACCGATGCGCGTCTTGTTCGTCATCGAGACGACGCCGGCCGTGATGGAAGGAATCATGAACCGAAATCCGGTCATCGCTCGGCTCTGCCGAAACGAATGGGTGCAGTTGGCGACGCTCAGCCCCGCGGACTCGACGATTCATCTCTTCCGCAATGGGAAGTTCGAGCGTTACGAAGCCGAATCGGACCAGTTGCCTGAGACGGCCTCCTCGGTCGATTGGTATCGCGGTTGGCGGGATCACTTGGGCTACGCCGTCATCATGGCGCCGGCGTCAGCGGCCGCGGTCGCCCAGTCGAACGGAAAGGCCCCGCGATGAGCTACGATCAGCTCTTTAACGTCCTCGGCCTCGGCGTCGTCGCCTGCCCCACGCTGTTGCTAACGGTGTTGGGCGTCTCGTCGCTCGTGGGACGCCCGCTCGACGAACGAATGATGAGCCGGCTGACGCAGTTGGCGGTCGTGACGGGCCTGCTCGCATCGGTCGCCATCTTGGCATTGATGTTGATGACCGATCGCCGGCTGATCGAAGTCGGCCTGGGCAACTGGCTCGTGCTCAAAGAGCAGCACTTCCATTTCACGTTCAAGTTCGTTTTCGACCGGCTCTCCGTGCCGTTCGTCATTCTCTCGTTCACCTTGTGCGGCGTCACTGGGGCGTTCGCCAGCAAATACCTCCACCGCGAGACCGGCTACGGACGGTTCTTCGTGCTGTACGCCATGTTTTTGTTGGGCATGGTCGTGACCTCGCTCGCCGGGACGATTGAAACGCTGTTCGCGGGGTGGGAACTGGTTGGGCTCTCGTCGGCGCTCTTAGTCGGCTTCTTCCACGAGCGCGCAACGCCCGTGCGAAACGGCCTGAGAGTTTGGACCGTGTACCGCGTGGCCGACGCGGCGTTTCTGGTCGCTACCTTGGCGCTGCACCATCTCACGGGCGGCGGCGACTTCGTCGGACTGATGGGCAGCGGCGCTTGGCCGGAAGGGCAAGCCGCCCTCACGTCGAATCAAGCGTTGTTCGTTGGCCTGCTCTTGCTGGTGGCAGCGGCCGGGAAGAGCGCGCTCGTGCCATTCTCCGGTTGGTTGCCGCGGGCAATGGAAGGACCAACCCCGTCGAGCGCGATTTTCTACGGGGCGTTATCGGTTCACTTGGGCGCCTTTTTGCTCCTCCGCGTGAGTCCGCTGCTAGAAGCGTCGATGTTGTTGTGCCTGGCCGTCATCGCCTTGGGCCTCGTCTCGGCGATCTTCGCCGCCATGGCGGCGCGAGTGCAGACCGACGTGAAGAGCGCGCTGGCCTTCGCCTCGCTGACGCAGGTGAGCATCATCTTCGTCGAAATCGGCTGCGGCCTCCGTTACATCGCATTGATTCACATCATCGGGCACGCCTGCCTGCGGACGCTGCAGTTGCTGCGGGCGCCGACGCTGCTGCACGACTATCACGACATGGAGAATGCCATCGGCGGCCGCTTGCCCCAAAACGCGACCTTCTGGCAACGAGTCGTCCCCGAGCCGCTGCGGCGGCGGGCGTTTCGGCTGGCGTTTGAGCGCGGGTTCTTCGACACGCTGTTGGCCGACTATTTGGTGCGGCCGTTCATCAAGACGTTCCAGTGGTGCGACGGCATGGAGCGCCGTTGGACGAATCTGCTCGCCGGCCGACCGGCGAGCGACGCCGATCCGCTGCAAGCCCCGGGAGGCGTCATCGACGACTTGCAATGATCGAACTTCACTTGCCTTGGCTGGAACTCGCGATCGCGCTGCCGGCGCTCGGCGCTCTGCTGCTCATCGGACTGCGCGACCCCGAACTGGCTCAGCGGCGAACGCTGCTCTTCAGCGGGCTGGCGCTCGCCTGCTCGGTGGGCGCGTGGCTCGACTTCGGGTCGCTCCACACATTCGAAGCCCATGATCGCTGGTCACTCTGTTCGCAGTGCTTCGGGTCTGAGTTTTTCGTCATCGACGAGTTGAGCGCACCGCTGTTGCCGATGGCGGCGCTCATCAGCTTCGTGACGACCCTCGCGACGCTGCGCACGAAGGTTCGCCGCTATCCGTTCGCCGGGAGTCTGATTTCTGAAACGATCTTGTTGGCAACGCTCAGCTGCCGGAATCCGTGGGGAATTGTCGCCTTCCTGGCCGCTGGCGTCGTGCCGCCGCTGTGGGAACTGCGCAGTCGCGGCAAGCCGATGCGGGTCTTTGCGATTCACATGTCGCTGTTCGTCGCCATGCTGACGGCCGGCTGGTGGCTCGTCGAGAAGACTCCCGCGGGCGCCACGCCATCGAATCTCGCCCTTGGCCTGTTTATCGGCGCCGTGTTGCTTCGCAGCGGAATCGTCCCGCTGCATTGCTGGATGACCGACTTGTTCGAGCATGCTTCGTTCGGCACCTCACTGCTCTTCGTCACGCCAATGGTCGGCGTCTACGCGGCGGTTCGTTTGCTCTTGCCGATCGCACCGGAATGGGCGCTCCGCAGTATCGCGTTGATTTCGCTGTTCACCGCGGTCTACGCGGCGGGCATGGCGCTGGTGCAAAAGGATGGCCGACGGTTCTTCTGCTATCTGTTCCTGAGCCATTCATCGCTAGTGCTCGTAGGGCTCGAGATCGCCACGCCGATCGGTTTGACCGGAGCGCTCTGCCTGTGGATCTCGGTTGGACTCGCCCTCACGGGTTTCGGCCTCACGCTCCGTTCCATCGAAGCTCGCACGGGGCGCGTGTCGCTCACCGAGTTCCACGGTCTCTACGAGCATACGCCCGCGTTGGCGGCGTTCTTCCTGATCACCGGCCTGGCGAGCATCGGCTTCCCCGGCACGATCGGGTTCGTCGGCGCCGAACTTCTGCTCGAAGGGGCGGTCGACGTCTATCCCTGGGTAGGCTTGCTAGTGGTGCTCGCCTCGGCGCTCAACGGCATTGCGGTGCTGCAGGCTTACTTTCGCGTCTTCACCGGGAAGCGTTACTTCCCGACGATCTCGCTGCAAAGTCGGCTCCCCGAGCGCATTGCCGTGTTGGCGCTCGCTGCCCTGATCCTGGGAGGCGGAGTCTTCCCGCAACCGGGACTGTCGTCCCGCTACCACGCGGCGAGCAAATTGATCGAAGCTCGCCTCCAGCGCATGGGACAGGCGAAGACGCTGGAGGCCCACGGCGAGCCCGATTGGCCGGCGTGGTTCAACGAGGAAGAAAAGAACGCCACAGAGCGCGAAACAGTCGACCCGGCGCTCGAAATCGACGCCCAATCCGAACCCAAGGGCGCCGGAGCAACTCCGCTCCCAGGCGGTCCCTCGGCCGAGCGCTCGACTCGCCGATTGCCGAACACTTAATTCTGGAGCATGTCCTTTATGTCTGCCGCCATCCAAGAGGGCGAAGTCCCGCGGGGCGATTTCGCCGGGTTCAAGAAGTACTTCAAGCACGACTTCCTGTCGGGCTTCTTCGTCTTCTTGATCGCCTTGCCGTTGTGCTTGGGCATTTCGATCGCCTCAGGCTACCCGCCGATTGCGGGCATCTTCACGGCGATCGTAGGCGCCGTGCTGACGTCGCTGCTGAGCAATTCGGAGCTGACGATCAAAGGCCCGGCGGCAGGCATGATCGTCATCGTCTTCGGCGCCGTCACGTCGTTCGGCTTCACCGGCGGCCAGGACCCCGCGGCCGATCAGGCGGCCTACAAAATGGCGCTCGCGGTGAGCGTCGTCGCGGGCGTCGTGCAGATTATCTTCGGGCTAGTGCGCGCGGGGAAACTCGGCGATTTCTTCCCGACGTCCGCCGTCCATGGCATGCTCGCCGCGATTGGCATCATCATCATGCTGAAACAGCTCCCGGTGGCCGTGGGACAATCAGCGAAGGGGGAGCCGCTCGAGATCCTGAAGGAACTCCCCGACAAGTTCGCCCATGCGAATCCTGAAATTGCCGTCATCGGCTTGGTGAGTCTGATCATTTTGTTTGGCCTGCCGCTCCTGAAGAAGCTCGTCAAGAACCGCTTCTTCAATATGATCCCGGCCCAGATGATCGTGCTGTTAGTCGCGGTGCCGATGGGGATGTACTTCGACCTGTCGCATGAACACACCTATTCGTGGGCGGGGACAAAGTACTCGCTTGGCGAGCGGTTCCTCGTGAACGTACCGAACGATTTGCTCGCCGCGATGGCGCACCCCGACTTCTCCGTCTTCGCCAATCCCGATCTCCGGACGAAGGCGATCGGCTGGGTCGTGATGTTCACGCTCATCGGCAGTCTGGAATCAATGCTCAGCGCCAAGGCGATCGACATGATCGATCCCTGGAAGCGGAAGACGAACCTCAACCGCGACCTCGTCGCCGTCGGCATCGCAAACACGGCCGTCTCGTTCATCGGCGGGTTGCCGATGATTTCGGAGATCGTCCGCTCCAAAGCGAACATCGACAACGGCGCCCGGACGCGGTTCGCTGACATGTGGCACGGCGTGTTCCTGCTGAGCTTTGTGGCGCTCGCTCCGGGGCTCATTCACCGGATTCCGTTGGCCGCGCTGGCGGCAATGCTGGTCTATACCGGCTTCCGCCTCGCCTCGCCGCGGGAGTTCATCAACGTTTTCAAGATCGGTCCGGAACAACTGCTGATCTTCACCGCGACGATCATCGGCGTGCTAGCCACCGACCTGCTGATCGGCATCGGCATCGGAATCGCGGTGAAGGCCGCGATCCACGTCGCCAACGGCGTGCCGCTCACCACGATGTTCAAGCCCTATCTCGAAGTCGAACCGCAAGGCAACGATACGGTCTTGATCACGGCCCGCGGTTCGGCCGTGTTCACCAACTGGCTCTCGTTCAAGCGCGAGATCGAGCAGATCGGCCTGCAAGAGAAGAACAACGTGACCGTCGACCTCTCCGGAACGAAGCTGGTCGATCACAGCGTCATGGAGAAGCTGCACGAGATGGAGAGCGACTTCCATCAAGCAGGTCTCTCCTTTGAAGTGATCGGGCTGGAAGCGCATCAACAGTTGTCGTCCCATCCGTTCGCCGCGCGGAAGCGCGGAGCGGGGACGTTGCGGCGGATCACCATCGTGGCCGACGAGCATCTCGAAAGCTGGTTGGAACAAGAACTGACGGCTGCCGGCGCGCGGCAACTCGTCTCCGTCCATTGCCGGGCCGCGCTCGATTCAAGCGAGATTCTGAGCTCGCAGGTGCGGGTCGAGGCGATCGTGCCGCGGATCGAAAGCGACGGCGTGCTGTCGATCCTCCGGACGAAGCTGGCGCCCAATCACGGACTGACTATTTTTCTCGACGACGTCCAAGTGATGAAAATCGCCAACTTCGAACTGGCGGGCGAAGCGAAGCCGGCTCATTCCTAAAGCGCATCCGTCTCCAGCTCCCGAAAGTTATTCATCGATGAGCATTCTAGATATACTTCTGTAAAAAGGACTTAAACACGGAGGACACAGAGGGCACAGAGGATATGACCGGCATTGCCCCGTCGTTCTCTGCTCTGAGACCTCTGTGTTCTTTGTGTTCTCTGTGTTAAAGGCATTTTCTGCTATCCGTTAAATAAGCTTCTCCGCCGAAGTGCCGGGAGCGACTCGCTACAGAAACTTTTTTCGTCGCTCTTTCTCGCGTCCGAAGTGTCCGGCGTCGATGTAGATAATGACTCCCCAGAGGCCGCCACAGCCCCCAGGCTGCGTTGACTTTTCTCCAGCCGCGAGCTAGAAGTATCAGCGGCTGCCGATAGATTCGGCAGGCGAATCTGCGGCCTCCGCCTCGCTCACGCGCCATGAATGCCACGTTGCTCACCGCCGCTTACGAAGCCAGCCAATGGTGGAGTCGGTGCCCGCTGCAATCGCTGCTGCTGGCACTAGCCTTGGTGGCATACGGTTCGATTCCCAGCACCGCGCTGGCGCCCACGGAAGTCGAATCGGAAATTCAGGAAGAGGCGACCGCCGCGTCGAATTCCATCGCTGAACTGCGACGCGGCCTCCGGCACGCCGCCCTCCGACCGCCGGTGAAGAGGGGGGCCGTCTCGGCCCACGTCTCTTGCTCGCCGGTTTTGGCGGCTCGCTATATTGACGCGATTCCTCATCTTTCTGCAGGACTAGCGCTTCCTTTGCGCTGTTAACGGGGACCTCGCCTCCGGTTGCGCTTCCTGAAGAAGCTGCACCGCGAGGTGTCTCGACGCACTCAACGGCGTTTGCCAGTGCGTTTTTCCCCCGTCGAATTTGCGGTTGTCTGATCGAACCTGCGCGAGCGCGTCTCGCGCCGTCCGTCGATTCCGGCGTCTCGCTTCGACGATCATGCTGCAGCCGATTGATCGGCTGCGTCCTCCACCGATCAACGATTCGGAATCTAGTACCATGCAAAAACTAGTCGACGGCGTGCATCGCTTTCAACACGACGTATTCTCCAGCCACGAACGCTTTTTTCAGCGGCTCGTCGAAGGCCAGAAGCCGCTGGCGCTGTTTATCACCTGTTCGGATTCGCGGATAGATCCGAACATGATTACCCAGACGGAGCCCGGCGAACTGTTCATTCTGCGCAACGCCGGGAACATCGTGCCGACTTACTCCACCTCCTGCAGCGGCGAGGCGGCGACGATCGAATACGCCGTCGCCGTGTTAGGAGTGCAGGACGTAATCATCTGCGGGCACTCGCACTGCGGGGCAATGGGCGCGCTGCTCCAGCCCGAGCAAGTCGCCGAGTTGCCTTCCGTGCGGGGCTGGCTCGGTCATGCCGAGGCGACCTCGCGCATCATCAAGGAGAACTACGGCCATATCACCGATCCGGTCGCTCGGCTGACAGCCACCGTGGAAGAGAACGTGCTGGTGCAGCTCGAAAACCTGCGAACTCATCCCAGCGTCCTGGCCGCGATGGGGCGACGCGACTTGCGGCTTCATGGTTGGGTCTACAAATTCGAAACAGGGCAAGTCTTCGCGTTCAATCCGCAACAAGGGCAGTTTGAATCGGTCGGCGAGAAGGGTTTTGAGCCGCGCCCCGTGATGCCGCATCTGCGGGCGATTTGAGCGACTATTGGTGTTCATAAAGCCAATCGAACGGGGTGCCACTGGCATCCTGCCAGTGCTTAAGCGGGTACTCGGTTGACACTTCTCACTGGCAGGATGCCAGTGGCGCCCAGATGTCTCGACTCGAACATCAACAATTTTGCAAATCGATTACCCTCAAAAATGAACCAACCTGGATCGCAATCGCCGCTTCATCACTGGAAG
This sequence comes from Pirellulales bacterium, assembly GCA_041740115.1. Lineage (GTDB taxonomy): Bacteria > Planctomycetota > Planctomycetia > Pirellulales > Lacipirellulaceae > Lacipirellula. The sequence goes on along the minus strand of JBGSMO010000421.1, from coordinate 8,354 downwards.
CAAGACTTCCTCGCGTCGATCGTCGTCTTCTTCGTCGCGCTCCCTCTCTGCATGGGCGTCGCCCTGGCGTCGGGCGCACCGGTCGCGGCGGGACTCATCACCGGCATCGTCGGCGGCCTAGTCGCCGGCTCGCTCGCCGGCTGCCAGTTGCAAGTCAGCGGTCCCGCGGCCGGCCTCACGGTGATCGTCTACGAGATCATCCAGCGCTTAGGCCTCGAAATGCTGGGGCTAGCGGTCCTCGTCGCCGGCGTCATGCAAATTGTGGCGGGCGGGTTGAAGCTCGGCCCCTGGTTCCGCGCCGTCTCGCCGTCGGTGATCCATGGCATGCTGGCCGGCATCGGCGTCCTGATCTTCGCCAGCCAGTTCCACGTAATGGTCGACGACAAGCCCCGCAGCAGCGGCTTGGAAAATTTGATGACGATTCCCTCCGCCATCTCCAAAGCCGTCGGCGTGCCCACGCTCGCCGGAGAGCCCGAGCGAGAGTTCCGGACGCACGCCTTGCAGCGAATGGCCGACCTCCATCACGATCAGATCAACATGCGCGTCCATGTCGCGGAGTTGATTCCGTATGCTCACATGTCACCGGCGTCGCCGGCGTTGGAGGATGTCCAAGAACCGCAACTGGAAGCGCTCGTTCCGCAGCAGGAACGCATCACTGGTTTGTTGAAAATCCTGAGCGACGAGTTGGTCGCTGTGGAAGCCGCGTCAAAAGGCGCCGTCCATCTCGATCGACCGAAGGCGGCGCTCGGCGAGGCGATCGCCGCCAGCCAGGCGGCGGAAGCGGCGTTGCATTCGGGCAAGGCGGTCGACGCCATCAAGACGCAAGAGGGGGCCGTGGCGGCGCTCGACGCCGCGGCTGCGCGGCTGAAGAATCATCGGATTGCCGCGTGGATCGGCATCCTCACGATTGCAATCATTCTGCTATGGCAGAAATTCACGCCCAAGCAACTGCGGCTGGTCCCGGCGCCGTTGGTGGCCATCGTTGCGGCGACTTCGCTAGCTTATTTTCTTGTGCTGCCGGTGTTCTACGTTGAGATTCCCGGCAGTTTGACGGACGAGATTCGACTGCCGACGCTCACGCTGCTGAAAAACGCTCCCTGGGGCGAGATCCTGCAGACGGCCGCCCTAATCGCGATCATCGCCAGCGCCGAGACGCTTCTCTGCGCGACGGCCGTCGATCAAATCGCCGGAGGCAGCCGCACCAACTACGATCGCGAACTGGCGGCCCAAGGCGTCGGCAATATGATCTGCGGCGCCCTCGGGGCGCTCCCCATGACCGGCGTTATCGTCCGCAGTTCCGCCAACGTTCACGCCGGCGCCAAGTCGAGACTGTCCGCCATCCTCCACGGCGTGTGGCTCTTGGTGTTCGTCGTGGCGCTCGGCAGCTTGCTGCAGATGATTCCGACGGCCAGTCTCGCCGCGGTCCTCGTTTACACCGGTTACAAGCTGGTGAACATCACGCAAATCAAGAAGCTGCTGGAATTCGGTTGGGGCGAAGTCGCGATCTATCTGGCAACGTTGATCACGATTGTGGTCGAGGACCTGCTCGTCGGCGTCGTCGTAGGCATCGCGCTGGCGGCGGGGAAACTCCTCTACACCTTCTCGCGACTGAGCATCAAAGTCGATCGCGACGAAGACCAGAATCGCTACCACATGCGCCTCGCCGGCGCCGCCACGTTCGTCCGACTGCCCAAGCTGGCCGCCGCGCTGGAAGAGATCCCCGGCGACTCTGAAATTCACGTCGAATTGGAACGGCTCTCCTACATCGACCACGCCTGCCTCGAACTCCTCACCGCCTGGGGCGAGCAGCACGAAGCCTCGGGCGGCCGGCTGATCATCGATTGGGACACGCTGCACGCCAGCACCCAACGCCCCGCCCTGCCGTTCCGCAAAACAAAAGGCAACCCCGAAGCAGCGTGAGCAACGGGTGCCACTGGCATCCTGCCAGTGCTGAAGCGGGTGCTCGCTTGGCGTTTCTCACTCGCCGCAGCGCAGTAGGCGAATCGCCACCCATGCGCTTTCGTGCGAATCAGGGCTATTTGCGCCCGACTTGCGGCGAGCGGCGATCAGGTCGATCGACTGATTGTGAACTTCCTAGCCGCCTGCTCGCTGACCAAGTCAGCAGCGAAAGGTAGAGAGCTGGAATCGTTTGCACCAGAATCGCCAGAACCTTATCTGCATTGCTACTCCGCGAAATCTGCTCCGACGCGAAATAGGTCGCTGCCAGAATCGGCAATGTAGCGAACGCCATTGCCGCCAATATCAGCCTACGGCCTGCGCGGGCCTCTCTCCATACCATGCCGCTGACAAGCAAAGCGAGCAATGTCGCCAGCGGCCACTCCAACAGCTTCAACCAACCGATGTTCGGCAACGATTCACGATATGCGAAGTAGAAGAAATCTCGAAAGCCAAAGGGGATTGATAGACCAGCCACAACGGCGGCAGTTCGATACAACAGCCCGCGATCACGCTCAGCCCAACTTGCCGCGCAAATAAGGGCGTACCCGACCAAATTGGGAAAAAGAAACTCAAAGCCGTTGATGTTCAAGTTAACCGCTAAGCAAAGGTATCCAACGGAATACAGCAAGAATGGCGGCTGGTCACGTCGCATGCACTTGGTTTCATACCTATCGGTTCGGCAGTCGACGGATTATGCCGTTGCGCAACGATTTCGTGAAGATCGGGGGGCACAGGTGGAAAGCTCCCCCGAAACGAGTAGCCCCGGCTGGCGCCTCAAGCGGCTACCGGGGCGGCGCAGCCGCAAGAGGCAATCCAAGATGGAGCCCCGACAGAACAAATCCAAGTTAGCATCACTCTGCTCGCACGTTCTCAACTACCTTCTTGAAATTGGCCACCCAAATCGATATTGTGAACATTGGTTCACATTCACTCTGCAAGCCCGTCCGCGTTCACTTCGGCGGAACCTCTCATGCTGCGCACTCGCCAAATCCGTCGCTGTGACGCTAACGGCCATCATGCGCGCCGCTCCGGCGCTCCTTGCTCGTCGATCTCCGCACGAGTTCTGTCACCCCTTCCTCCTCAGCGCGTCCTGCGACAATCCCAACCGCCTCACACCACACAACTTACGACTTGTGTCGCCAAAAATGCGATACGCGACACACGTCAGCCGGCGACAGAATTCCCCACACGCCATCTCCCGTTAGCCGCGACGCAACGCGGAGCGCGCGGCACGTCGAAGGGTGCCTGCTGCATTTTCGTGATCCGCGTCAATCCGCCCAATCCGCGACAATCCGCGACCTATTCGTCGCCCGCCCATCTGGCGACAATTCCAACCACTTCACAGTCAACGACTTATGCTTTGTGTCGCCAAAACCGCGTTTCGCGACAGAAGTCCCCAAGCGACACAATTCGCGAGCCGACCTCACTCCTCCTCCACCCGCACCGCTTCCTCAATATCAGCCGTCCGTGGAATCCCCTGCTGCGCGCGGGCGTGCTCGGTCACGTGCACCGCCTGCTCCGTCGGCTCGAGCGGCGTGTGATGGATCCGCGCCTGCACCTGCGTCATCTCGGCGCCGAACAGCAAGATCAGGCAGGAATAGTAAACCCACAAAATGACGATCACCAGCGACCCCGCGGCGCCGTAGCTGGAGCCGAGGGAACTATGGCCGAGGTAGAGCCCGAAGAGCGACTTGCCGATGACGAACAGCCCGGCCGTGACGAACGCGCCAAGCCAGACGTCGCGCCAGGCCACGCGGACGTCGGGAAGCACACGATAGATCAACGCAAACAGAAAGGTGATCAACCCCAAGGAGAAAAACGACTCCAAGAACTGAACGCCGACGACGTACGGCGACGCCGCCCGCACAGCAGCGCTCATCATCGCGCTGGTCACCAGCGAGATCAGCATGAGGAACCAAATCACGAGCACCATGGCGAAGGCAAAGAAACGATCGACGATCATCTGGACGATGCCGAGGCCTGGCTTCGGCTGGACTTCCCAAATTGTATTGAGCGAGTCTTTCAACTCAGTGAAGACGCCAGTAGCCGCGAAGATCATCGTGGCAATGCCAAGCCCAGTCGCCAGCGGCGTGGCGGCGCGCGGTTGAGCGTTGGCGATGAGCGTTTCGATCGCCGCGGCGCCGTCGTTGCCGATCAAGAACGCCGCCTGAGCGAGGATCTCTCGCAGCGCCACCTCCGTTCCGAAGCTGCGCTCGGCGATCTTGAACGCAATCACCACGATCGGCGTCAGCGAGAAGACGGCGTAGAACGCGATCGCCGCCGCCATCCGCGGGACTTTGTCTTCGTTCCATTCGAAGAAAGCGCCGCGCAGAATGCGCGGGAGTTGCTGCAGCGAGCGAGAGGGGAAAGATGTCGACGCCATAGGAAATCCGCCCAGGACCAATTAGGTTCCACGAGCAGAATAGGCAAACTACGTGCCGGGATGGAAGCGATGAAGGCGCCGCCGAAGAGGCGAAAGATTTCGAAGATTCTGTCGCTACGGCACGATGCGGCTGACGAAGCGGCCCGCGATTTCGAACGAATTCCCGACCTGCCGTACCCGGGTGGTCTCCAAGATGACAGGCAGGAGATTGACGCCGGCGTAGGTGAAGTCGATCGCCAAATAGGGCTGCGGTATTCGCCGCGTATGAAACAGCGCCGCTCCCCCGCCGGAAACATTCAGCGTGAGCACCCGCTCCGCTGGCGCCGCAATGCGAAGATCGCCGCCCAAGGGGACCACGGTCACCGGCGCCGCCACGATATGTCGCTCCTGGCTGCGCGTGTCGGTCCCCATGAACTTGCGATTGGCGAAGCACTCGACCAGCCGCATCACGTCGCGTCGGCTGACGGTCTGCTCCGTCGATGCGAGGTGGATATTCAGTTCCTTCATCACGTCATGATAGGAGACTGTCTTGGCGACGCCGCGCACCAGTTTGCCGTCCTGCTCTTGCGGACGAGCGAAGAAGACCGACCCGCAGCGCCGGCAGAGCCAAGCGCTGGCTGGCGTGGAGACGTTCGGCCGACGCAGCATCACCGGCGTGCTGCAACTGCCGCAACGCTCGATCGCATCGTCGAGTTCGCAAACGGCGGCCGACGAGTCGGCGTAGCCTTCGTCGACGACCGAGTCCTGAACCATCGGTAGCAACTCGCTGCTGCGGCGTTACGGATTTTTGACGGGACGTTTTCACAGGAACATTGCCAAGCTTACGTCAAAAACGACTATTTTGTTGGTTTCCGTCGTAGAAATCGGTGCGGGCCAGCCGCCTGACAGCCTGCCGGAGAATCGGGTTGTGATGGGGGCGCCGGTGGTATGGTTCTCTCGGAGGGCGACGGCAGCAGGAGGGGACGCATGATGAATCGCGCTGAATTGATAAACCTTCACAACGGCGATCCATCAGGGCCGGGCCTAACGAAGCTGCGATCTGAGTATATTCTTTTGCAAACACTGGTTCGTTGCTAGGCAGGAGATGCGACAAGGCGATCGCCCACTTGGGCGCCCATTGCAGCGCACCCCAAGTGCCGAGCAAGGGGATGCCGGCCAAGCAAGCCCCCAGCAGCATACGATTGAGATAAAGCCGACGATCCGCTGGCGGGAGTTGTCCTGATTTCCGCGGCCGCGGTCCAGTGCAATGGCGGGTTTTCCTTGACGCAGAACCTGAATCCTCGGCCCGGGAAGTGCGCCTCCAAGAGGGACTGGAAAGCGACACGCCCGCGAGCCTCGTCGGCGACCTTGAAGCAGAACTCCATCAAGCTGCAGCCCGCGCCGGACTCCAGGCAATGGCCGATACCGTTGTCGGTCAACGCCTTCATGACGGCGTTTCGATTCCCGCGGCCGGGACGGATGTCTTGCCGTGAATCCGCCTAACACTACACTGTAGCCACAAAACATGAACATCCTACGCACTCAGTTACGGGCAATGATTGTCTCCGGAGACAAACTCTTGGACCACAACCCTGACAGCCTGAGTCGCCCTTCCGCCGTCTCTCCCGCGTGGCCCATGAGCCGCGTGATTGTTCCCCTCCTGGCGGCCCTCGTCCTCGCCACCGTCGCGTCTCAACTCCTCGCGGCGCCACCGGCGGATCCTGCCCATAATCCCCTTATCTGGGCCGACGTCCCGGACATCGCTGTCATCCGTGCAGGAAACTCCTATTACATGAGCAGCACGACGATGCACATGAGCCCGGGCCTCCCGATCATGAAGTCGGCGGACCTAGTCAACTGGCGTATGGCCTCCTACGCTTATGAAACCCTTGCCGACAATGAAGCCCTCCGTCTCGAAAACGGCAAAAACGCCTACGGTGCCGGCTCCTGGGCCAGCAGCCTGCGTTACCACGACGGCGTGTTCTATGCCTCGACCTTCTCCGCCACCAGCGGACGCACCCACATCTACGCCACGCGCGATCCGGAGCGCGGCCCGTGGAAAGAGACGAGCTTCTCGCCCGTGCTGCATGACCACAGCCTGTTTTTCGACGACGACGGACGCGTTTACATGATTTACGGGGGCGGTCGAATCACGCTCATCGAGCTGCAACCCGATCTCTCCGGAATCAAGCCCGGCGGCGTGGACCAGGTCCTCGTCGAAAACGTCAACGCCATCTTCGGCGCCGACCAGGGCGGGCTCAATGGCGAGGGCTCGCAGCTTTTCAAGATCAACGGCCGCTACTACCTCTTCAACATCGCCTCGCCCGGGAGCCGCTGGGCGCGTACCGTCATCGTCCACCGCGCCGACGCCATCACCGGTCCCTACGAGGGTCGCATCGCGCTCGATGATCGCGGCATCGCCCAGGGCGGCCTTGTCGACACCCCGGAAGGGAAATGGTACGCCTATCTGTTCAAGGACAACGGCGCCGTCGGTCGCATCCCATACCTTTTGCCGGTGACTTGGAAGGATGGCTGGCCCGTTCTCGGCGAAAACGGCAAGGCGCCCATGACGCTCGACATCCCCGGCGGCGAACAGGGCGTCTCCGGCGTCTCCGGCATCGTCGCCTCCGACGAATTCGAACGCCGGACCGCCGCCCCCGATCTGCCCTTAGCCTGGCAATGGAATCACAACCCCGAGCCTAGTTACTGGTCGCTCGCCAAGCGCCCGGGCTACCTGAGCTTCGTCACCAGCCGGATCGTTTCCACTCTGCCCGAGGCCACGAATACCCTCACCCAGCGCACGTTTGGCCCTCGCAGTTCCGCCACCACCAGCATCGACGTGAGCGGCATGAAAGACGGCGACTATGCCGGGCTCGCCGCTTTTCAAAAAAGCTATGGTTTTGTCGGCGTCAAGATGAGCGGCGGCGCCAGATCTCTCGTCATGGTGAGCGCCGACTCCGACAAGCCTGAGGAAATCGCCTCCGTTCCCCTCTCTGGCGAAACCGTTCGCCTCAAGGTGGAATGCGAATTTCAGCCCGCGCCTGAAGTCGCTCGCTTCTTCTACAGCCTCGACGGCAGTTCCTGGACGCCAATCGGTCGCGCCTCGCGCCTTTGCTACACCGCGCCGCACTTCATGGGTTATCGCTTCGCCCTCTTCTTTTATTCGACCAAGACTTCCGGCGGCCGCGTGGACTTTGACTACTACCGGATTGGGCCAGGGACGTAAGGCTTTTTTGCTAACAACAGACTAGGCAGAAAAAAGGGTCGGGACTCCCGACCCTCTTTTGCATCCCCGGTCGGCATGTAGCTGTCATCCTGCGGATGAAGATCGGCCGTGGCATCGACATCATCTGCACGAGAGCGTGCTGCAACGCGCCGTTAAGCTGGCAGTCATTCAAGCCGGTTTGACGAAGCGGGCCAACTGTCACACTCTCCAGCACAGCTTCGCCACGCACCTCTTACAATCGGGCGCCGAGATCCGCACTATGCAAGAACTCGTGGGTCACAAATATGTGTCCACCACCGATGATCTACACTCACATGCTCCAACGGGGAGCATGCGGTGTGCGGAGCCCTCTGGATGCCCTAGTCGTCACCGCCCGGTGATCGGTGACGTTGCGAATCTTGCTCGCCCAGGTCGAACCGATAGTTAGAAGTGATTGATAGCAGGCCGTTAAGTTTACGCGGTTGAAGGAATTGGGCCTCATGGACCGTCGAAAGAGGAACGTCGATGGTTACCCGTCGAGAGCTTACCGACGCGCAGTGGACGAAGATCGAGCGGTTATTGCCCAAGGAGCCGCGACCAAACGCGGCAAGGGTACGAAGCTGATGGTGGCGGCAGGACGCACAAATGGCAGTGTCAACTCGAACTTCTCCTAAATGCCACTCTCGGTCTTAGAACGTGTTTTGAAATCTAGTTTGTCGCATTGGCGAGTCGTCTCGCCATGAGCCCGATCATGGCGATTTGAATGAGGGCTTCACTGGAGGCGGGGAGTTTTTCGTAGTCTCGTGCGTGACGGCGATGACGGGTCAA
>JBGSMO010000419.1:0-12985 GCA_041740115.1 Pirellulales bacterium | reverse complement strand
GGCCCGCCCGCTGCTCGGCCGACGCTTGCGAGATCGGCACAAGTTCCAACCGCGGCAACCCCGTCGCCGGCGCCACGCGCAACTGCCGCGCTTGGCCGGAATCGATGACTGCCGTCACGCCAGGAATGGTGAGCGACGTCTCCGCCACGTTGGTCGAGAGGATGATCTTCCGCTGCCCCGTGTCAAGCAGCGCGCGATCTTGTTCTTCCGGCGGCAAGTCGCCGAAGAGCTTAAGCAGCGCATGTCCCTGGCGTTCAGCCAACGACGCTAGCGCCGCCTCGCAGCGCATGATCTCACCGACGCCCGGCAGGAAGACCAAGACGTGACCGTCAGTCTCTCGCAGAGCTTCAGGCACTGTTGCGGCCACAAGGTCAGGCAACTCCCGCTGCTCGCCGCGACATTGGTAGCGAACGCTCACCGGAAACCGTCGCCCCTCCGCGTGAATGACCGGACAATCGCCCAGCAGCTTCGCCACTGGTTCCGCGGCGAGCGTGGCGCTCATCACGACGATCCGCAGATCGGGCCGCAGCGTTTGGCGGATTCGCACAAGCAGCCCCAGCACCAGATCCATCTCAATGGTCCGCTCATGGAACTCATCGAGCACGACGGCGCCGATCCCCTCGAGCGAAATATCGTCCAGCAACCGCCGCAACATGATGCCGGTCGTCTCGACCACCAGCCGCGTCTCGCGACTCACGCAAGCGTCGAAGCGAACCAGGTAACCAACCTCGCCGCCGAGCCGAACGCCGCGCAGCCGCGCGATCTGCCGCGCCACCGCACGCGCCGCTAACCGCCGCGGTTGGATGAGCGCGAGCTTCTGCCTCGGCGGCAAGTCGTCTAGAACCGCCGCAGGGACGAGCATCGTCTTCCCCGAGCCGGGAGGCGCCGTGACGACGACGGCCCCGCCGCGCGACGCGGCGACAATCTGCGGCAGCGCACCGGCGACAGGGAGATCCAGCAGCAGATCGGCGGGGAGCTGGTCGCTCATAGAAGTCGGCCGTTGAGAATCAAAAACGGCCGTCGGCCGAATGGGCGCCACTGGCATCCTGCCAGTGCTGAAGTGGGTACTCGCTCGGCACTTCTCACTGGCAGGATGCCAGTGGCACCCGACACCCAACTGAACTTTCGATCGAGATACGTCTACTTGCTCAGCGGCCGGACTTGAATGCCGCGAAACGCCACCGGCCCATGATCGCCCTGCAGCATCAACGGCCCGCGCGGCACTTCAGGCATCATGTTCCACGCGGCGCCCGTTGGATAGAGAAGTTCCACCTGCTTGTGGATCTCTTTGCCATTGAGCAGCACATGCTCGAACCGCGCATTCTCAATCTTCTTCCCGGCGTCGCCGAACCGCGGCGAGTAAAACGTTAGTTGCAGCGTCTGCCACTCGCCAGCCGGCTTTGCGGCGTTCGCGCTCGGCGCGATCCCTTCGTCGATGTGCTCGTAGGTCGGTGCTTGCTTAGCTCGTGGGTAGACGCCGCCGCACATGTCGCCGGTGAGTTCTTTTAAGTCGTGCGTGTCGCGTATCTGAATTTCATACAAGCCGTTAAGTTTCACGCCGGAGTTGGAATGCGTTGGAATGAAGAATTCGCACTTCAGTTCGAGGTCCTGAAACTCCTGCCGCGTGTAGAAGTTCACCGCGTCGCCGTCGCTCACCAGCACGCCGTCGCCGGGAACAGCTGCTAGCCGTCGCGACTTGTTGGGATTGAGTTTCACGTCGCCGGCCATCGACCAGCCGGCATGGTCTTCCTGCCAGGCATCGAGCGACGGCCCGCCCGTCAGCGCGATCCAATCACTGGCCGGTTCAGCGGCCCATGCCGCGGACGTCGGTCCTGACGCCAAGGCGAAGCCAAGCAACAACGGCAACGCTAGGCGATACCGACGGGTCACAGCAGACCAGCGAAGTAGCGTCATCTCGGATACTCCTCCAGGCTTTACTTCCAATAGGCCGGAATCTCGCAAAAGCTCGGGCCGCAAACGAAAAGGACGGCGATTCCGCGCCCTGTCGCCACTATATCGTGGCGCTGCGGCGACTGACACCCGCAGGCATCCGGCGTTCCATCTGGCACGATTCTGCCGGCTGTGCGGGGGCAACGCGGCCGCGCACGCGCGGTCGATCAACCTAAACTTGAATCGCCCTCTGCAGCCCTCGGCTCCTCCAAGGGGTCGGCGTCCATTCCGAAAGGCGTCGCCCAACTGGGGCTACCCCCGGGCGGGGCTCGGGGCTGAAAACTTCCCACACCCGCCAACTCCCTTCCCGCCTATGAATCGCCGCCACTTCGCTTTCTGGTTCAGCTTCGGCCTGTTCACCCTTGCCGACCGGCTGAAAGTCTACGGACTCGATGAACTCGCCGCGGCGATGATGCGCGACGAGAAGAGTCCCGCCGCCGCGCTGCCGACACACTGGCGCCTGGCCGACAACGGCGTCTGGCGCTGGTTCGAACGCGAAACGTTCGTCGACGGCCAGTGGAAACTCAGCGGCATCACCACGCCAGTCCGCATGGAAACGGGCGAGCTCGCCCCCGCGCAAGAGGGCTACCTCGACGATGCGATCGTCCCCGCTGAAGTCCGCCGTCGCAAGCCGACGCTCAAGGCGGAGGAAGCGCTCGCTGCGGAGCAGAGCGAGAAGAGCGATCCGCGTCCGTCCACCGTTGACAAGTCAGGCGAATCAGCGGGTTCGGTCGCTGCATCAACGGCCAACGCTGCGGCGCCCAACCCATCGCTCGACTTCGACGAGCACCAGCCGAGCGAAAAGCGTCGCGACCGCCACGGCCGCCCGCCGAGCAAGTGGCTTCGCAGCCTCCACGCCGACGAACTCCGCATCTGGCTGAAAACAATCGACGTCCCCGAAGCCGACGTCGTCGGCATGACCTACTGGGAGCATCTCACGCGCGACCACTCGTTCGACCCCGCCCACATCGAAGGGCTGGAGATCGACGAGCAAGCGAAGCTCCATGCGGCAGCGCACTACGGCTATTGATTCCCCTCCCTCGCAGGGAGGGGCCAGGGGAGGGATTCCAAAACGCGGCCTAGTGCATCAACGCCAGTAGCCCGCAGGGACGCTAACAACCCCTCACCCAACATCTTCTCTCAGGGGAAATGGCGCAGGGCTACGTCGGCGATCCCCAGCAACTCTTCGCCGGTAGCGCCGCTGGCTGCTTGAACAGCCAACCCTTGCATGATGGTAGAGACATAGCGAGCCAGATCATTAGGGTCGACGCCCTTAGGTAACTCGCCCGCCTTCGCTTGAGCGAAGCGCTCGCAAATCGCTCGCTCCTGTTCGGCGCGACGTGCGACCAAGTCGCGCCGGATCGACTCCGATTCCTTTCCGCACGCCAAGGCGCCTTGCAGAATCAAACAGCCGCGCGGATTCTTGGGGCAAGCCAGCCGTTCGGCCGTACCGCGAATGAGCCACTCGGCGACTTCGCGAACCGTCGGCGCCGCTAGGCACTCCGCAAGATAAGCCGTCGGTTCCTCGGAATATCGGTCGACCGCTTTCTTGAAGAGCTGTTCCTTGTTGCCGAACGTCGCGTACATGCTCGGCCGATTGATCCCCATCGCCTTGGTCAATTCAGGCAGCGACGCCCCTTCGTACCCGCGGCGCCAGAAAACGCGGAGCGCCTTCTCCAGTGCTTTCTCAGGATCGAAATTGCGCGGTCGGCCGACAGCCACAGGGAAATCCTCTTTTTTACCGTTCAGTAAATTATAGCACTTGCCATGCCAAGCGAACCGGATAAATTTTTACCGACCGGTACAGAACAATTTTCCGTCCCTTGCGTAACCAGTTCCAACGACCGCCGGAAGCCGATCTTCCGCCCGATCAGGCCGGCTCCGCCAATGGGTAAAATCACGGTCATACTTCCCGCCAAGTCACCCGCCCAGTACAAGGAACCCCAGCCATGTCCAAGCTCGCCGGAAAAGTCGCCGTCGTCACCGGAGCCTCCAAAGGCATCGGCGCCGCCATCGCCAAGGAACTCGCCGCCCAAGGCGCCTCGGTCGTCGTCAACTACGCCAGCAGCAAGAGCGGCGCCGACAAAGTCGCGAGCGAGATCGCCGCCAAGGGGGGCAAGGCGGTCGCCGTCGGCGCCAACGTCGCCGACCCGAACGACGTCGTGAAGCTCTTCACCGAAGCGAAGAAAGCTTACGGCAAGCTCGACATCCTCGTGAACAATGCCGGCATCTACGAGTTCGCCGCCATCGAAGAGATCACGCCCGATCACTTTTACAAGCAATTCAACCTCAACGTCCTCGGCCTCTTGCTCGCGACGCAGGAAGCAGTAAAACTCTTTGGCGAGGGCGGCGGCAGCGTCATCAACATTAGTTCGATCGTCGCGACGACCGCCTTGCCGAAATCGGCCGTCTATAGCGCGACCAAGGCGTCGGTCGACGCGATCACGCGCACGCTGGCGAAAGAACTCGGCCCGCGCGGCATCCGCGTCAACTCGGTCAACCCCGGGATGATCGAGACGGAGGGAACGCAAACCGCCAACATCACGGCCCACGACAGCGAATTCCGCAAGCTCACCGAGGCTCAAACGCCGCTTGGCCGCATCGGCCAGCCGCAAGACGTCGGTCCCGTCGTGGCGTTCCTCGCGTCGAGCGAATCGGGTTGGGTCACCGGCGAGACGATCCGCGCCGCCGGGGGCTACTGATGATTGGTCTTTCGCGCCAACAAGTCGATGAACGAAAACAGCCCCGACCATTTCAGGTCGGGGCTGTCGTTTTTTTCTAGCCGAACGGGTGTGCTATTGCGCCCATTACCTGCGCCGCGCCAATCGTCCTACGACCAACAAGCCGACGGCCGCCAAACTCAGCGTCCCCGGCTCCGGCACGGCCGAGACGTTGAACGTAAACTGATAGTTGAAGGCGCTCCCCGTATCTTGCAGCAGCATCGCGTAGGTCCCGCTCCCCAACGGCGGCGTAAACTGCGGACTGCTCGTGTTGCCGTTGAGCGCGATGTCGGGCAAGCGATTTGTCCCCACCAAGCCGACGTCGAACAGATCCCAACCCAACAGCGCCGTGCCGCTCACCGACCCTCCCAGCCCGGCCGTCCACGTCGATCCCGTCTGAAGGCCCAGGAACGATGCGTATCCCTGGTTCTGGTAGGCGTCGAGCGTCAGCGAATCGAGTTGATGCCCAGCGGGAATCGTGAGCGCGAGAATGTCATAGTCGCTCGACGTGCCAGCCGCACCCTTCAGGACGTTGGCCCCGGCTGCTAAATTCCAAGTCGTCGGAACCGCCGGGACGCCGGAAAGATCCCCCAACGATGATTCGTCGTAGTTCGCCGCGTTAATCGCCGTCGGCGCCAACGCCACGGCAGCCGCCAGCCATGCTCGTGCGAAAAGTCGCTTCATCGATTCCTCACTGTTGCCATGATAAGCGGACAAGATCGGCTTTATCTGCCAGCCGTAGCAGACAGGCCGAAAGGCGACGTGGCCTGCCGTCTCGCCTCATCTGCAAGACGTTCACTATAGGCCGAAATAGCCGTCGCCGCCAATCCGCCGCAACAGCCGCGGGTCAACGACCCGCCGGAGCGAACTAATCGGGCCGCGGTCCCCTACCGCCGGGCTTCCCACTTCCCCAGGATCCCGACCCGCTCCCCAGGCACGTTGCCCCACCGGCCGTTGATCAGCTGCCGGCCATCCTCGGAAAGCTCCGCCGAGAACGACCCCGGCGCGAGCACTTCGGGGTTGTCGGTGTACTTGCCTTCGATGAACAGCTGACGCGTAGCGAGGTCGTATGTCGCGACGACCTGTTCGCGACCGACCGCCTCTTGGCTCATCCGCCACTCGAAGAAGCCGCTCGCCTCAACGCGATCGCCGAGGTCGTGCTGAGCAAGAAATTTCAGCGTGCTCCCCGAGTAGTCATTCCCCGCGTCGTCGACGCTCGAGACGATGGTCCACGTGCCAATGGTGAGATTCGGCGTTCCGCTTTTCGCCGGCGCGTCGCGCGTCGCGACGATCGCCGCCGGTTCAACCGCCGTCGGAGTTTTCTCCGGCAACAACCATGGCAGCAGCGCCGTGATGAGCGCCGTCACGCCGCTGATCAACGCCGCGATCACCGTCCCCGACGCCAACAACGAGCTCCGCGACGACTGACCTTCCATGGCCGACACTCCAAATGACCATCAACGACAAGCAACGCGCAGCGATCCATCGCGCACCGCTGCTAGCAGAGAAGATGCGCGAAGACGCACACGCATTGCCCCTGATCGACGCTTGTCCGTCGTAACTTGAGCGAAACCGAGTAGCCGCGGGTCAACGACCCCTGGAGCGACGAGAACGACTAACCACCAAGGCACGAAGACGCACCAAGGAGGAGAAGGAAGGCAAGTATTCGGGAGCGTTGGCTTCGTCGCCGGGCTTCAATGTTCGCCAATTTTCACTCATCAGAACGCCTCAGTACCGCAACACAATCTTCCCAAAGTGCGACCCCGTCTCCATATACTTTAGCGCCTCAATCGCCTCCGCAAACGCAAACGTCCGATCGATCACCGGCTTGCGCTGCGCTACGCTCATCGCCGCATTCAGATGTTCAAACATCTCCCGCGATCCCACAAAAATCCCCTGCAGCGCCAGCGTCTTCATCAACAGGAACATCGGGTTCACGCCCTCCACCTGCGACAGCACGCCGATGACGCCGATCTTGCCGCCGATTCGCGCCGCAGCAATCGACTTGCCGATGGTTCCCGCGCCGCCGACCTCGACCACATGGTCAACCCCCACGCCATCAGTCAGTCGCAAGACTTCCTTCTCCCAATCGGGCGTCGACTTGTAGTTGATCGTTTCATCAGCACCCATCGCGCGCACTCGTTCAAGCTTCTCATCGCTGCTGCTCGTGGCGATCACCCGCGCACCATGCAACTTCGCCAGTTGCAATGCGAAAATCGACACGCCTCCGGTCCCCAAGGTCAGGACCGTCTCGCCTGCTTTAAGGTTCCCAAACACGACCAGCGAGTTCCACGCCGTCACCGCCGCGCACGGCAGCGTCGCCGCCTCTTCGTACGACAGATGCTCCGGAATCCGCACCAGCGACCGCTCGTCAAAGCAGCCGACTTCGCGCAGCACGCCCGGCAAGTCGCCGCCGCCGAGCGTCGTCCCCGCCTTCGCCGCGTTGTAAGGCCCTTCGAGCCATCCCTGCGTGAAAATCGGACAAACGCGATCTCCAGTCTTCCAACGCGTCACCTCGCTGCCGACCGCGATCACCTCCCCCGCGCCGTCGGAAAGCGGAATCGCCGGAAACTTCGCTCGCGGGTTGTAAACGCCCCATGCGAAGAGGAGGTCGCGGTAGTTAATCGACGCAGCGCGAAACTTCACCGTCGCCTCCCGCGGCCCAGGCGTCGGCTCAGCAATGTCAACGAGCTTCAACCCATCGAGCCCAAACGACTCATATTGAAATGCCTTCATTTCTGGTTTCCTCCCTCTTTTCACAACAATCCCAAACTGCAAATCGCCGAACCCGCCCAGTTGCTCACTTGGCGCCCCCTTCCCCCGCCGGCGACCACAACTCCACCGCCGCCGTGCCGTAGTTCCCCAGATGATAGACGCTCGCCCCCTTCACGCCGAACGCAAACTTCGGAAACGGCGCCGCGATCAGCCGCTTCACGAACGATGCGCTCCCCAGCCCCACCGTGACGTGAGGATTAAAGTTCTTGCCGCTTCGCTCCGGCACATAGCCATTCACATACTCCACAATCGACGGTGCAATCGCTGCCCCATCCGCCGACGGCACAAACGCCGCTCCGGTTCCCTCGACGGCAAATGGTTCCACCGCCGAAATAGTCCGATTCTGCAGCTCTCGCAATTCCTTCGTCGGCTCCACGACGATCCCAGCCAGTCCCAACTCGCCCACCGGCAGCGAGTAGTAACCGATCGCCTGAAGCCGGAGACGCGTCGGCGGCGCGGCAGCAAAAACTTTCTCGAGCACGCCGTAGATCCGCTCCAAATCATCGCGCCGCACGAACCGCTGAATCATCGAGATATGCGGCGTGTGCAACTCGTCGAGCGCAAACCCCGCCGCGTAATCGCCCCGCAGCTCGGCGTTCGCCTTCGCCGCGGCCGCGAGCATCGTCGCATCGGGATGGAGCAACACGTCGATCGCCACGATCTCGCCTAGCGAATCGCTCGCCTCAGCAGACTCGGCAGCCTCAGCACGCCCAACGCTCCACGCCGCCAGGCAGATCACCGCGATCCAAAGCCCGGCCAGCGTCGAAAACTTCATCCCCATTTCATCTTCCCTTTATCTTGATGATCCCTAATCGCAATCGACGCTCCCGGTCGAACTCCGCCCGCGAATCAAGTATAGTGCCTCTATTGCATCCCCCGACCGGAGGCTCGTCCATGCCCCCACGATTCGCCGCCACAACCATTCTCTCCCTAGTATTCGCAATTCTTGCGCCTCTTCGCGGCCAAGTCCTCGCTGGCGAGTTCAACCCCACGCTCAGCGTCAACGACTCGGCGCCCATCTGGCAAGATCTTCCCGGCGTCGACGGTAAGAAACACTCGCTCGCCGATCTCGATCCGCAGAAACCAGTGATCGTCATCTTCACCTGCAACAGTTGCGACGTCGCGACCGACTATGAAGACCGCATCATCGCCTTTTCTGAAAAGCATCAAGATGAAGCCGTCGTCGTCGCCATCTGCGCCAGCGCAAAACCCGCCGACGCCCTCGCCCGCCTGCAGGAACGGGCCGTGCAAAAGAAGTTCCCCTACGCCTACCTCTTCGACAAGTCGCAAGCCATCGGCCAAGCCTACGGCACCAACTTTACCCCCGAGTTCTTCCTCCTCAGCCCCGGCAAGCCCGACCAGCGCCGCATCCTCTACATGGGCGCCATGGACGACAGCACCTATGCCGATCGTGTAAAATCAAACTACCTCGAACCCGCCCTCGCCGCCGCATTGAAAGGCGAAGCCCCCGCAATAAAAGAAACCGCCCCCCGCGGCTGCCGCATCAAGTACCCGCGCCCAAAACAACGTTAGCCGCGACGCGCCAGCGGAGCGAGCCGCATTCGTCATTCGTCATTCACCACTCATCCAGCAACAAGCAACCAGCACCATGCCCACCCACCGCTTCGCAACATCCCTACTCTTCACCCTGCTCCTCCTCGTCGCTCCAAGCGTCGCCAGCGCCGAAGACCTCATCGGCCTCTTCCTCTCCTGGCAGCAAGACCCCACGACGACGATGACCGTCACCTGGGTCGACATCTACGCCGACAGCAGCTCCACGATCCTCTACCGCAAGTACGACGGCCAGAAACACACCGCCGACACCAAATGGCAAACCGCCACGGCCAAGCAATCCACCATGGGCCCCACGACGCTCCAACTTCGCCGCGTCGAGCTCACCGGCCTCGAGCCCGACACGCGTTACGAGTTCGGCATCGGCGACACGACGAAAGACGTCACCCACTTCTGGCGGTTCGACACGATGCCCGCGACGCTCACCAGACCCATCACCTTCGTCGCCGGCGGCGACATGATGCACAACCGCGCCATGGTCGACGACATGAACGAAGAAATGCAAAAGCTCGAGCCCGACTTCGCCCTCCTCGGCGGCGACATCGCCTACGAAAACGGCATCCACGGCACCCACTGGATCGACTGGCTCCAATCGTGGACCAATCACGCCGTCACCAAGGACAAGCGACTCATCCCGCTGGTGATCACCATCGGCAACCACGAAGTGAAAGGGGGCTATAACGGCACGCCGCCGCAAGACGCCCCTTACTTCTACAGCATCTTCCCGCTGCCGGAGAACCGCTCGTACTACGCCCTCGACTTCGGCAAGTACCTCTCGCTCATGATCCTCGACTCGCAACACACTAACCCCATCGCCGGCCCGCAAGCCGACTGGCTCGCCGAAGCGATGTCCCAGCGCGGCGACCAGCAGTTCCTCTTCGCGTGCTACCACTTCCCCGCGTACGGCACGACGAAGGAACCCGAAGGGGGCACGCCGATCGACTCCCCGCAGGCCCTCGCCATCCAAAAGAACTGGTGCCCCAGCTTCGAACGCTACGGCGCCACCGCCATCTTCGAAAACGACCACCACAATTACAAACGCTCTCACCGCATCCGCAATCGCCAGCGCGACGACGCCAACGGCATCCTCTACCTCGGCGACGGCGCCTGGGGCGTCGAACCCCGCACCGTCCCCAAAGACGCTTGGTGGCTCGCCAAGGCTGAAGGCCGCAACCACCTCTGGCGGGTCGAACTCGACCCCGACGGCAAAGTCGAATTCGAAGCCATCGACGCCGCAGGCGAAGCTTTCGACGAACTGGAGATCAAACAACCTCGCACCAAGCCGGTCCCGTAGGGTGCGGTGCTTCTGCACCCACCTTTACCGACCATTGGCAAGATGGCAGCCGCCAGCGCGGAAACGCGTGAACAGTTCTTATGTGCGGGCAGCAGCCAAATGAATAAACTCCCCCACATCCTCCTGGCTCTCGCCGTCTCAGCAGCAGCCGCAGCTCTGCTCAGCACGCTCCTCGGCCGCATTTTGTTTCTCAGCAGCCGAGCCGAAGTCGTCAGACTCGGCGTCATCCTGTTCGCGATCAGCTCCGCCATCTGGATCACGCTGATCCTCGTCATCCGTCGAAAGGGCTGAACCGCCTGGGCATAGTCTCTGGGAGATGGACCTTGAAGAATACGAAGATCTATACATCATCATTTCTCACGGTGAGCCGTTAGGACGAGTTGCCCGTGTCCCACGCTCCGAGGTGACGCATCTCGGTCAGCGTCAAGGCTGCTTAGCGACGACCATTCCCTTAATCCGACAATTGGGCATCGCCCGACCCAATTGTTCGAAGCCAGGGCTCGTCACACCCGAGATCCGCAATTCGATAAGTCGCAAGCTAGTCGACTTCGCGAGAAGCTGCAGATCCGCGTCGCTGGTTTTGATCCACCACAGCGACAAGTGCCGCAAATCAGGAAGCACCGCAATCTCCCGCAACAATTCGTCACTGAGCAAGTCAGGCGATCGAGGCTTACCGTATATCCTGAGCGATCTCAAGCGGTCAAACTCACCTGAACGAAGCCATCCTGCAGGAACCGGACTTTCGACGTACAACTGATCGACGTGCGGCAACTTGCTCATGGCGTTCGCGAGCGTTTGCTTGCCGCGCAACCCAACGCCTTTTCCCAAGCCGATGTAAGTGACACGGGTGAATCTAGCCGCATGTTCGGCAAGCCCCGCGACTTGCGCATCGTTGTCGAGCCAGATCCCGCGAACTGAATTGTCCGGAGGAGCCTGAAGGGTCTCCGCCGCTAATGGTCGCAGCCAAACAGGTAATGCTGACTCCGGTTGATAAACCGGCGCGGCACGACGCGGGTCATAACCCACCGCCTGAAAATAATTGTCATTCGCAAAAGTCAAATGAATCCCGGCGTCGCATGCCATCAGTGCTCGGCTTCCTCGACGAGACTCAATCGCCTCGTACAACGGCAGCACGCTCACGCACATGAAGATCGCCAACAGTGACATGGCGATCAGCAACGTGCGCAAACCGAACCGAAAGCGTCTCCGCGCCAATAGCGCCGCGGCCACTGCCAACGGCAGCAGGGCCAGGATCGCGCAGGCACCCCACCGGATGACGCCCCCAGTCTCGAACCAACCCAGATTCCGAAACGACCAAGCAAGCGTCAGTTCGAAAAGAAGAAACGCAACGAGCAGCGTCGTACGCGAATAGAAACGTCCCGACAAATTCATCGCCACGGCGTCCACGGCGTGCCTACGCTCGAGGAAAAGGGTGAACTCACACTTTCGCTCAGCAGTATAGTCATGCGGCGGCGAATGCTCCACGAGATGTCGCTTCTCGCTCTAGCTCCCTACAGCCCCCGGCTCCGCCGGGGGGTCGCGCCGCCAACCGTACAACGCCTGCAGCGCCGCGTCACTCCCGCGCCGCCAATCCCAACAGCACGGCCACCAGCGCCGTCACTCCCAGCATCGTCCGCAGCGTAAACCGTCGCGACCCGCGCCACAGCGCCGCCCCCGCCGCGCCGAGTAGGGCGGCGACCAGCCAATGCGGGATGTTTAAGTAAGAAATGTTGCCTGCATGTCGAAGTTGCAATAGCAACAGCGGATTCGCTTTGTTAGCGGCGGGCGGCTCGCTCGTCGGCTTGATCTCAAGACTCCGTGCTTCCCAACTCCACCACGGCTCAGGCTGCGGACCAGCCCACGTCATCCGCTGGCCGGCGACGAAATGCAGCGAACCCTCGCGCGAATTCCCCCGCAAACTCCGACGCGACACGCTGACGCGAGCGCTGTCGCTGTGCCCGTAGCTGCGCTGCCAGAGCGCCAAAAGCCCCGCCGCCGTCAGCATCAAGCAAACCGCCGTAGTCAGTCGTAGATAACGCCACATCGCGCCATCATGGCGCGACAACGTGCCGCCGGCAAGCAGAAGACCAATTCGGTTGAAAACCGCTCGCTCCAACGGCGATCGCGCGCCTAACCGTCGACCGTCACCCGCACCACCTTCGCCTGCGGATACGCCTGCAGTAGTTGCCTATAGATTGGCGTCGTCGAGAACGCCCGCTTCAACGAGCGTTGCCAGCGCATGGCCGCCACTTGCTCGACGCCGCTCGGCGAGAGTCGCAGCGGCGCCGTCAGCGACACGTCACTGCCCAGCGTTTCACGTGTTCCGTCTCCGCGCATGATCGCAAACAAGATGCCTAGCCAGCCGCCAAAGATTGCAAACAAGATGGCCTGGCCATCGTTTACGCCCGTGCGGCGCGACCATTCCCGCTCGCACAGAATTTCAAACCACGCCGTCGCCGTCGCCGGGCCGCCGGTGATCGGGCAGAGCTCGTTGCAGGGAAGTTTGCCCAACTTGATCCGACTGCGGACCTGCTCTAAGAACGTGTTTTGAAATCTAGTTTGTCGCATTGGCGAGTCGTCTCGCCATGAGCCCGATCATGGCGATTTGAATGAGGGCTTCACTGGAGGCGGGGAGTTTTTCGTAGTCTCGTGCGTGACGGCGATGACGGGTCAA
>JBGSMO010000335.1:0-27140 GCA_041740115.1 Pirellulales bacterium | reverse complement strand
CGGCGCCGCGTGGTTCCCAGTTGCCGCCGCTGCCGTCGGCCGACGACAGCGGGATGGCAGGGCGGCGTCCCTCGCGGCGCAAGTGATCGGTTAGCTTGTGGCTGGCGATGGTAAAGAGCCAACTCTCCAGCGGCCGTCGCGGATCGTAGTTCGGCAGGCTGGTAAGAAAGCCGATGAACGTCTCTTGCACGACGTCTTCACTGGCGGCGCGGCGGCGGAGGCGGCTGTCGACGAACGACAGCAAACGCCCCTCGTATTGAGCGATCAGATCGCTCCATGCCTCGGGCTTGCCGCGGCGGATGGCCTCGACCAGGATCGCGTCGGGGTGGGCGGAAGTGGGCATCGTAGGTCAGGCTTTTCAGCCTGACTTGAAGTGTCTTACGGCGTTGCGAAGGGGAAATCGCTGGCGGGGGCCGTCAGGCTGAAAGCCTGACCTACGCCCCCGCTAGCAATATCAGCACCGTGATTATGGCCGCCGGGACGCCGAGAAACAACCGCTTGGTGTAGTATCCGCGGGTCCAAGTATCGAGTTTCAGCAAGCCGAATAGTGTTCCTATGCTCGCCAACACGCCGCCGCCGATGAGCGTGACGTCCAGCAATCCTTCCTGGCGGGAGTACGAGCGGGCTCGATCGACCAGCAGGGAATCTTGCGCCTCGTTGAATTCCACGAGCGAATAGGTCTTCCTCATCTCGCCGACGGAGCTGTCGATCACGTCGATATATTCGTCGGTGCAAAGTTCACGGCGGACGTAGTCGCCGCCCAAGCCCAAGTCAGCAAGGCTGGCGGCGCCTGTGCGGCGCGACAACGAGGCGCCCGATAGTTCGGCGGCTCGATTCAAAGCCAGATTCTGCATCTTCTCGTCGGCGTCTCGGCGACACTCTTCGGCAGTCAGATAAGGATCGGACGTGACGACGAACTTACGCACATTCCCAATCTGTTTTGGCGGATTCATGACCCAGTCTGGCTTCGGGAGGGCGGCGATCGATTTGGCGATCGCGAGATTCGCCGAATCGTCCTGCGGTCCCTCGACAATCGCGCTAACGCTCATCGCCTGGGCGGTGTGATTGAAGGGATCAATGTCGTTTTGCGCGGGCGTCGTCGCCGCTGCGGCAGCGGCGACAAGCGATTCCGATTCAGCTTGCGTTGCGTCACTGTTCTTGGTGAGCGCTTCCGCCAAGACTTGACGAAGCTCCAGCTGATCCTGCTCGCTCACAGGCATGCCAAGGATTGTCTTGGCAGCGTTGACGAGCCAGCCTTGCGTAAACGGATCGGCGCCGGGAAGCGACGCTGACAGGATCACTCGGGCCGCTTCCGTCAGTTCTTGCGGCGAACTTGGGCCCATGGTCGGCGCATCAGCAGTCGTTTCTTCTAGATTGATGCGCGGCGCTGTGAGTTGCTTCCACAGTTCTTCGATCGACGGTTGCGGCTGCGGGGGTTGCTCAGCATGCGGTGCAATCGCGGCCACGGGGGGCGCTGGAGGATAGGAGTTGTAGCCGGGCGGTATTGGCGCCCTCGACGTCGATATTTCGACTTCCTCGCCTGGTATGATTCGCTGGACGCGAACGCGGGCGAAGCCGAAGAAGAACAGGCCGACGATCACTAGTCCAAGGAGGAAGAACCATCCGACCGGACTGGAATTGGATCGCGGTCGCAGCAAACGGCTCATCAATCCAACGCCAAAAGCGAGGAGGATGATTGCGACGAGAATAACCCAGATTGCCGGTACTACCATCATCATGTTAGACCGCCTTCTGCGCCAGCTCCCGGCGCTCGCTTGGCGACAGCCAAGGACTCGACAGTTGTACCGTAAACGCGATCGCCGCGGCCAACAGCATCCCGGTCGGCTGCGGGAACCACCACAGGAACGTGAGCGCCCAGCCGACGAAACCCGCGAACGCAATGGACCAGAGACTGACGCGACTCGGCCGCGTCCACTCCGCCATCCGCCACCATCGCATCGCGACGAACAGGAACGCGAAGTAGGCGACGTACATCGTCAGCGGGACGATCACGCTGCCGCTGTTGTAGGCCGCCTGCACGCCATCGACGTTCCAGCCGAACATCTCATGAAACAAGGTATCGTTGGGACCGGGCGAAAAATCATTCGACGCGGGCAAGCTGACGTAGACCGAGTCGGCAATCATCCAAGCGGCCACGCCGACCAGGGCGCCGGCGAGCAGATTGAAGAACCGCAGCGGCGCGTGATCTTCCATGCGCCCCTCGATCAACTGGCTCGGGACGATCATCGCCCAGCTTGCCAGCGAGATCACGAAGGCTGTCCAAAGGTAGAGCTCCAACTGTAGCGCGGGCGCCATGACCAAACAGGCCAGCAACGCGGCCACAGGTCCGACGATTCCCGCCGCCAACATCGAACCGAGCACCGAGCTGGCGCGTTGGCGGACCGGTTGTGTTTGCAACTCTTGGTACGCAGCGTGGCGCCAGCTGGCCTGACCGCGACGGCGCCACGGGTGCTTCGTCGATACCGGGTGCGTGGCATTCGCTGGCTGAGCGTGGTCCGTCGCCTGGGCGCCCACAGATCCGTTGGCTACCTGACTGACGGCCCCAGACGCCGGCGGAAGGTTGGTGCCGACCACTTCCAGATGAACGTTCGGATCGGTCGTGCTCGCCTGCACCACGACTCGAATGATTCGATAGAGGCAGTAGGGGACGACGAAAGACGTCAATAGCGCCATAACGACCGGCCACACCTGCGTCACGGCGACGAACAAGCCGACTAAGAACGCCAAGCGCCCGACAATCGGCCACTGATCGTAGTTCAAGTCGCGGCGGGTCGATTTCCACACTGATTCGACGCCATGCCAAACCGGCTCGGGATCGCGATGGAAAAACGCGACGAGACTGTCATCTTTTAGCGCCGTCGGCACGATCAAATTCTCGCGAATGCGATTCAATGCTGCGTCGCTCAGAACTTCTCCGGGGCGGCGATTGTTCTGTACCGCAGCCGAAGCAGCAGTCGCGAACGTCGCCGCCGGCTGCGGACTGCGTTCGACGCCGCGCAACAGTTGCACCATCTCGGCGGCGCTATTGATCCGCTGTTCGGGGTCCTTTGCCATCGCCCCGCGGACGACCGTGCGGAACGGCTCGTCGAGCAGTTCCAGCTTCGGCTCGGCGGTAAGATGCTTCATCAGCACTTCGCCGACGCTCTCCCCTTCGAACGGCACGCGGCCGGTGATCATCTCATACAGGATGATCCCCAGGGCGTAGGCGTCGATCTCGCGACCATATCGGCCGTTGGCGATTTCGGGCGCCATGTAGTGGACGGTGCCGACGCTCTCGGTCTGCCCGCTGCGACGGCTGCAGGAGATGAACTTCGACAAACCATAGTCGCCGATCTTGACGATGCCGTCGTCGGCGAAGATGTTCGCCGGCTTGAGATCGCGATGAACGATGCCGTGGTCGTGGAGGTAGGCGACCGCCGCGCAGATTCCTTCGAACCAGCGCATCGCCTCGGCGACGGGCATTCCCTCGGGATAGCGGTCGATCGCGTCTTCGAGCGACTCGCCGGAGACGTATTCCATGACGACCCAGCGATCTTCGTGCTCGTCCGACTTGATATCGTAGAGCGCGACGAGGTTCGGGTGCTTGAGATTCAAGCAATGCGTGACGCCGCGGAGCTCGACTTCGAGATTACGGCGGATTAGCTTCAGCGCGACCTCTTTGCCGGCGTCGCTTACGGCGAAGTAGACTTCGCCGAAGCCGCCGCGGCCGACGCCGCGCTTGATCGTATAACCTTCCAATGGTCGCGAGCCGCTTGGATAGGTGAACCGCATCGGCGGTTTCACCTGCAAGTCGACGTCGTCGGATTGGACGGGGGATGGATTCATTTCCAAGAGTGCGGCCATGGCGGTGGGGAGAGCGGTCAGCTCAAAGCTATCAGCGGTCAGCCGGCAGCCTTCAGCAACTCGTACTCAACTTTCCAATGAAAGAGGACAGCTTTTCGATTCACTTCTTGCGTCTGTTCCGCGAGCCGTAATCAGCGTCCGTCGAAATTGCCTCGTCGCTGGTGGTTGACCGCTAATTCGCTCTATTGTAGCTACTCTTGCCTACTGTCGGCGAGTTTCACAGTTCCTCTAGGCTTAGGGCGAATTCCTCGCCTTCGATCCGGCAATTGCCGCTCACGGCGCCCTGCCCGGTGCAGGTTTGCCCCTCAATTTCGACCTGTTTCTGCGTCCGGCACATCAGTTCGTCATTGCGACGGAACAGGACCAAATCTCCTGTCCAGTCGCGACAACGAATGTGGCTGTGCGATTGGGGACCCAGAATGCAGCTCTCGCTCATCAGGACGATCGCGTCGACCGCAGGTTCAGTCCGATGGCGCGAAACAATCTCCAGCACCGCCGTAGCGCTCAAAGCATGCGGCTTGCGGAAGCGAAGTTCCACGCCATTGCCGAGCGTGATCGCCGATTTATCGCGAAGCACTGTCGGCTCCGTGACGATGCGGCCGTCGATCGCCGTCTGGTGGAGCGGCGTGAGGACATAGGCTTCGCGCTCGCGGCGGACGATGGCATGCCGACGCGAGAGGTCGGCCAAGATCGGCACGTCGACGCCCCCTTCGGCCGCAGGTTGGCCCAGGACGATTTCGTCTCCCATGCAAATCATGTACGCGCCGACTTCGTCGATCCACGCGACGATGCGCTTGCCGGGAGTCCGCTCGTTGATCACCGTGTCCACCTTGCCGTTTCGCGCCAACTGCCGCGTGCTCTCCGCCACTCGATTGGCGGCGGGAGCGCGCTGCCACGGCCACTTCGCGGCTTGCCCATTCGGCTTGTAGGGAAGCGTCACTTCCATGCCCACCACCTGCCAGGCCCGATGGCGCGCCTGTCGCGCCGCCGAATGCTGTGGAGCTAATTCTAGCAAGGATTCGGCCGTCTTGAGGACTTCCGTCCAGTTGCTGGCCGCCAGCGCCGCGTGGAGCTCCGAATCGAGTCGGTGGATCGAAGCCGCCGCGTCCTGCAGTTTGGTCGACCGGTCCTGCAGGCCCTGCCGGACATTCGCGGGCGCGTCGGCCGGCAGCAGCCGCTGGGCATGTTCCAGCGATTCGATTGCCGAGGCGACGTCGCCGCGGCGGGCTCGCAGGTCAGAATGTTCGAGATGTTGAGCAATCATTTGCCACATGCGGCGATCAGTGCCGCCCAAACGCCGGTGTTCCATCCGTTCCAAGGCCTGCCGTGCCGCCGCCGCGTCACCCTGGGCCAACAGATTTTGGGCTTTTTGCAGCCGTCGGCGGGTTTCGTCCTGCCGCACGTCGCTCACGGCCGTCTCGCCGGCGCCGAGTCGCGCCGCCCGATCGAGATCCTTCCAGCCCGCCTGGCTGTTGCCGTTCTCGATCCGCTGCCGAGCCCGCGTGACAAACTCGCCTGCCAGCTCCTGCGACAGCCGCTTGGCGGGAAGAAACTCGCGGAGCTTGTCGCTCGCCAGCATCTCGGCAGCCTCATCCCACCGACCATCCGCCATGGCCAGGCGAGCTTCGCGTAGTTGAAATCGCCATGCCGGGAACATGAGTGGACATCCTGTAAGGCATACGACAAAGCTTTAACCACAGAGACCACAGAGTTCACAGAGAAAAAAGCAAGAGATGACGGGAGCGTTCTGGCTCAAGTTCAAACAACTCGCCTTCTTCCTCCGTGTTCTCTGTGTGCTCTGTGGTAAAAATAACCGGCGTGCTACTCGGAGAAGCTCGCGGTGGCGATCTTCGCTTCGCCATGGGCTTCCAGGTCGTTGCTCTCTGACTCGAGTCCGAAGTATTCGGCGACTTGCGTGGTGACGTCTTCGGCTTCGGTCTCGTCGAGCGGGATTTCATTCTGGAACGTGGTGTCGGCGTTGGCGAGCTTCGCCGCGACGTCGAGCTTCGTGCGGATGTCGACCATCAGTTGCTTGGCGCGGGCGAGCTTGCTGTCGTCAAACTGGAAGTCGCTCGAGGCTTCAGCCACTTCGACCAGCTTCAGCTTCGCTTCGAGATTTTCAACGTCGACTTGCAGTTGACGTTGAGCGCCGATCATCGCGGTGAGCTTCTCGCGGGCCGCATCGAGATTGCGCTGCCGGGCGTCGCGCATCTGCTGCAGGCTTTCGATCGTGCCGTCGCAGGTCTTGTAACGGTTGAACCGGCGGGCGAGGTCTTCCTTCACTTCGTCTTCGCTGTAGCTATGACCGGCGTAGCGGAAGACGTTCTTGCCGCTGCTCAGGTCGCTCTGCAGTCGCATGATTTCCGACTTGTCCTTGTCGGCCTTCGCGGTGGCGGTTTCAAGCCGGCGGTCGAGTTCCGCCACTTCCACCTCTTCCTTGGCGATCACATGCATCGAGTGCCGAATTTCCGGCTCCAAGTCGCGCACCATGTTACGGGCGCGGTCGATCTGAAACGTCATCGGGACGCTGTCTTCGACCGAGTCCGAAACCTGACGGCAACCGGTAGTGACATAGCTGCCGAGGTTCGTGGCGCCGAGAACCCCCCCCAGCAGTCCGACGCCGAGCGTCGTGACGACAAGCTTCTTGATCATGGCAATTAGCCTCCGAAAATGGCCCGAAACTAGGCTCGGGCAGACGTGAGTGGATCGCTTTCCGCGGCGACGAGGCTTGGCGGGCCGAACTCCTGCTACCTAGGATTTCGCGGCGCATTGAGCGATCTTGGCGGATCGGGCCAAAAATCCGACAATGCCGGTTCGAACCTCGCCGCCGCCGCGTGCGTAGCGGAAGCCACGGCCTCGCCATCGAATGCGGGAGATTCGCCCGCAACCCACCCAAATTGCCGAGATTTTCATGATTCGTCGCTTTTTCGTGCTGCTCACCCTCCCCGGCCTGGCCCTGTTAGGCGTCAGCGGCTGCAGCAAGCCGGCTCTCGACCCCGCCGTCGTTGCTAAGCACCGCACCGCTCTGCTGCTGGGAGAAGAGCCTGACGGGGCCCAGACGGTGCTCGAAGTCCGCGAGGTCATGTTCGGCGCCCCGGCGGAAACGGGCGTGCCGCACGACCACGACGGCGATGGCGTCGCGGATCATGCCCCCGAAGACCACCCTGCCGATGACCATGACCACGCGGCCGAGGAATCGGCGGATCATGATCATGACGGCGACGGCAAGGCCGACCATGCCGCGGAAGAGCATGACCATGCTGATCACGAAGGCGAAGACCACGACCACGATGGCGACGGAAAAGCAGATCATGCGGCCGAAGACCACGATCACGCCCATGAGGGCGAGGACCACGATCATGCTGGTCATGACCACGCCGATCACGACCACGCTCACGAAACGAAGGCGCCGCTAGTCGAAGAACTCGACGTGGTGCTCGTCGGCTCCGTTGGCGGCGTGCCGAACCCCTCCGATCAATCGACCCCCGACTTCCCTTTCGCCAAGGGCCAGGCGATTTTCTTCCTCGTCGATCCTGAAGTCGCCGCCGAAGCCGAAGAACATGCTCACACGCACGCCGAGGGCGAAGAGTGCGCCTTCTGCGCCGCTCACGCAGCCGACTCGGCTCACGCGATTGCGGTCGTGCAGTTCGCCGACGAAAAGGGCAAGCCGCTCGCCGTCGACGCCCGCGACTTGTTCGAACTGAAAGAAAAAGAAACGGTCGTCGTCAAAGGCAAAGCCAAAGCAGCCGCCAACGGCATGATCACCGTCGATGCGACGGGGTTGTACGTTCGCCGCTAGTTCGCTTTCCGCCCCGCCGTCATTCTGAGCGGAGCGAAGAATCTAGCCGCACACTCGATTCGTCGTTCCCCCAACTCACTCAACTCAAAACGGAAATTCAATATGCTTCGTTCTCTCACTGCCGTCGCGTTGTCACTCGCGTTTCTCTGCACGGCGGCCCAATCGGCTCACGCCGCCGAGAAGGCCCCCGCCGCCGCCGAAATCAAACTCGCCCCCAACGAAACGGCCATCTACGTCGGCGACATGCACTGCGCGACCTGTGCGAAGAAAATCTCCGGCAAGTTATTCCGTGTGAAGGGCGTGATGAAGGTTCGTACGAACGTGAAGCAGCACGTCGCGATCGTCACGCCGCAGTCGAAGAAGGCGGTCGACGTGAAGGCGGCTTGGAAGGCCGTTCAAGCGGCTGGGTTTGAGCCTGTGAAGCTGGTTGGCCCCGAAGGGACGTTCGTCTCCGAAGAAAAGTCTAAAAAACCGGTGAAGGAGTCTGAATCCGCTCCGGCGGAGCAGTCGTAAGGCTCTTTAGAGCATGCCTTTCGTGCGCTTCGGACTTGCCGCTTAAGCCGCCAGTCCAATGTGGTTTCCAGGCCGCGAAATCGCTGCATATGGACGACGTCACCATCGAACGCGCCTCGCGCGGCTACCTTCTCCGCGCCGAGGCCGTCGTCCCCCGCCCGCTCGACGAGGTCTTCGCCTTCTTCGCCGACGCCGTGAACCTGGAACGCATCACGCCCCCGTTGGTGAAGTTCCACGTCGTCACGCCGCTGCCGATCGTCATGCGGCGGGGAGTGCTGATCGACTACAAACTCCGCATCCGCGGCCTGCCGGTACGCTGGCAATCGGAGATTACCGTTTGGGAGCCGCAGCGCCGCTTCGTCGACGAACAACGCCGCGGGCCGTACAAGTTTTGGCGGCATGAGCACCGGTTCGAAGCGTGCGCCGGCGGCACACGGATGATTGACGAAGTGAACTACGGCGTGCCGGGCGGCCGATTGGTGAACTGGCTGCTCGTCGGTCGCGACGTGCGGAAGATCTTTGCGTATCGACAGCAGGCGCTGCGGGAAATCTTCCAATGACTTGCAGCCCCCGGCTTCCAAGCCTATTCAACAGCCGTCATCAATCGCATTTACCACAGACAACACAGAGGCCACAGAGAAGACGAGAAAATGTAAACGCCTCGACTCTTCCTCTGTGTTCTCTGTGGTTAATGCGTTAGAGGCTGAGCACTTCAATAGTCATGGTGGTTGAATTAGGCTTGGCCACAAGGGGTTGAAAGCTGGCGTTACTTCGTCAGTTCCGCCAGTGTTTGGCGTAGTTCGCGTCGCGTCGCTTCGCTGTACTCGATATCAAACCAAGCGACCTTCCCTTGGTTGTCGAGCACGTAAATCCGCGGCAGTGCCAGCTCGCCTACTTGGGCCAGCGCGGCGCCGTCAGCGTCGGCCAACTGAGTCAGTCCCGTGCCGGCAGACTTGATTAGTCCATCCGTTTTGTCGTTGGCCGGACCTTCGACAATCCCGACGAATCCCGCTCCCTTGTCGCCGAATGCCGCGGCTTCAATCCCCAGATCAACCAGCGCTCCCTCGGCCATCCAGCGATCGGGCGCCCAAAACAACACGACCGTCGCCTTCTTGCCGGCGAGGTCCGCGACTTTCGCATCGCCGCCGCCCACCTTGGGGAGGGCAATCCCCGGGAACGCGTCGCCGACGTTCACTTTGCAGAGTTGGGCGTGCCCCGACGCCAAGAGCACTGGCGGCACGTTGGCCGAATAGGTTTCCGTCACCGGCTTCGCCGCGGTCCGCACGACCGGATCGGCAGCCGCCGTCGCTGGGGATACGTCCTTCACGGCCTCGGGCGTGACGCTGTTGCCTGGAGTCGCGGAATCAAGCGCCAGTGCCTTCCGCTCGTTCGATTCTTCCGCGACTTGCACCGCCGCCGCTCCATCGACGACCTCGCCGCAGCCCGCCACAAAGGGCACAATCCCGCCGCCGCTGATGATGGCGCCAGCCAGACGATTGATCCAACCACCTCGGTCCATGATTCGATCCTCCACGCGTTGAACGCTACGCCCCCCATTTTCCGCGGGGCGCGCGGAGGGTCAACTGCAGACGAGCGGGACCGAGTCTTGCCTAGCGAATTTGACGGCCATCTGGCCGCAGCTTGCGAACATGTAACGCTGGCGCGGTTCGCAACGCGCCTGCGCTGACGTCATTCTGAGCGGAGCGAAGAATCTAACCCGATTTATTCGCAACTGACAACAGAACAGAATAGGCCGCGGATTTACGCTGATACGAAGACGTTGCTGCGGTCGACTGCACCCCTTGATCGCCTCCATCCGCGAAGATCCGCTAAATCCGCGCGCATCCGCATCCTATTCGTCGAACCCGGCAGCATCAAATCGAGAGACAGCCCTACTCCACCAACTTAATCGCCAGATCGCGCAGCTGGCGCGCATCGACCCGGCCTGGTGCGTCGGTCATCAGATCTGACGCCTTCTGGGTTTTCGGGAACGCAATGCAATCGCGGATGCTATCGAGCCGACCGAACAGCATAATCCACCGGTCGATCCCCAGCGCAATGCCGCCGTGCGGTGGCGCCCCATATTGCAGCGCGTCGAGCAGAAAGCCAAACCTCTCCTGCTGCGTCGCGTCGTCGATGCCGAGCAAGGCAAACACCTTCGACTGCACCTCCGAGTCATGAATACGAATCGTGCCGCCGCCCGCTTCGCTGCCGTTGATCACCAGGTCGTACGCTTTGGCGCGCATCTTCCCAGGGTCGGTATCCAAGAGCGACACATGCTCGTCGAGCGGCGCCGTGAACGGGTGATGCATCGCCGCCCAGTGGCCCGCCTCATCGTCCTTGGCGAACATCGGGAACTCAACGACCCACGAAAAGTGCATCGCCTGCGGGTCGTACAGCTTCATCTCCCGGCCGACCTTCGTCCGCAGGGCATGCAACACCTTGCAAGTCGCTTCCCACTCGTCGGCCGAGAAGAGCACGAGGTCGCCCGGCTTCGAGCCGAGCCGTTCCGCAAACTTCGCCAGCAGTTCGGGCGAAAAGAACTTGGCGATCGTCGAGTTGAGCTTGCCGTCCTCTTCGCACTTAAACCAGGCCAGCCCCTTGGCGCCAAAGCCCTTCACGAACTCCGTGAGCCCGTCGATGCCGCGGCGCGAATAGAACTCGCCCCCCTTCGGCACGTTGATCGCCCGCACCTTGCCGCCGCCGTCGACGACGGCCTTGAAGACGCCAAACTCGCTCTGCGGCGCCAGGTCCGACAGGTTGACGATCTCACATCCGAACCGCAAGTCAGGCGCGTCGTGGCCGAACCGCTCCATCGCTTCGTCGTACGTCATCCGCGGCAACGGCAGCGTCAACTCGATGCCGAGCTCTTCCTTGGCCAGCTTCGCGGCGAGCCCGTCGATGATGCCCATGACGTCGTCGCTGTCGACGAATGACATCTCGACGTCGAGTTGCGTGAATTCGGGCTGCCGGTCGGCCCGCAGGTCTTCGTCGCGGAAGCAGCGGGCGACCTGCACGTACCGGTCGTACCCCGCGATCATCAGAATCTGCTTGTACAACTGCGGCGACTGCGGCAGCGCGTAGAACGAGCCATGATGGACGCGGCTCGGCACGAGGTAGTCGCGGGCGCCTTCGGGCGTGCTGCGGCCGAGGCAGGGGGTCTCGACGTCGATGAATTGTTGCTCGGCAAAGTAGTCGCGCATTCCCTTCACCACGCGGTCGCGCATGATCAGGACCTTCTGCAACTCCGGCCGCCGCAGATCGAGATAGCGATGCTTCAGCCGCAGGTCCTCGCCCGGCAGGTCTTGCGTGTTGGCGTTGGGCGACACCGGCGGCGTAAGGCTCTTGTTCAGCACTTCCATCGCGGTGACGCGCACTTCGATTTTGCCGGTCGACAGCTTCGGGTTGGCCATCCCTTCGGGCCGCGCGGCGACGACGCCGGTCACCTTCAGCACATACTCGGCCCGCACCGTTTTGCTTAGCTCGATGACGCCGGGCGCCGTGTCGGGGGGATTGAACACCACCTGCGTCAGGCCGTAGCGGTCGCGAAGGTCGACAAACAGTCCTCCCCCGTGGTCGCGGTAGGAGTCGACCCACCCGCAAAGGGTGACGACTTTGCCAACGTTCAATTCGACCAGTTCGCCGCAGGTGTGAGTCCGTAGCACGCGTTTAGCCTCGAAAACCGATGGATGGGGGAGGGGCCCCCGGGAACCGCCGTCCGGGCCGGCGGCGCTCTAGCAAGAGCCCGTCCGGCCGGGGGAAGTTCGCAATTCTAGTTGGCGGGGGGAAGAGCGCAAAGGCGAACGGGGGCATGGGGGCTGAAAGGTGCAGTTATAGGCCAATCCGCGCCTTTGCGTGAGATATTTCCTATCCGCGCAGCCAAGCTCCCAGTCGCTTCATCCCTTCGGCGGTTGAGATGGCCGGCGCGTAGCCGAAATCCTGCCGCGCCGCCGAGACGTCGAACCAATGGGAGGTCGCCAACTGAGCGGCCAGAAACCGCGACATCGGCGGCTCGGCCTTGATGTGGAACAGCCGGAAGATCGTTTCGCACAGACTGCCGGCGCGGCGGGCCGAGGCGTAGGAGATCGACTTCGCCACCGGCGGCAGTTCGGCGAGGGCCAGGATCTCGTCGATCCAGTCCCAGCAGTTGACCGAGCTCCCTTGGCTGAGGAAGTAAGCCTTGCCTGCAACCGGCGAGTTCTCGATGTCTAACGCGTCAAGTGCCTGCAAATGAGCGGCGGCCGCGTTCTCGACATAGATCGTGTCGATATGATTCCCGCCGTCGCCGACGCGGCGGAGGCGGCCGGAGCGAGCGCGGTCGATCAACCGCGGAATGAGATGGTTGTCCCGCGGACCCCAGATGAGATGAGGACGCAGGGCACACGTCCGCAGCGTGGCGTCGCTCGCCGCCAGCATCGCCTGCTCGGCGAGCGCCTTGCTGTGCGAGTAGTGGGCGCCGTTCGCCTTCATCCAGGCGAAGTCATAGGGCGCACGTTCGTCGACGCCGCATTGATCGACGCCCGCAAAGACGACGCTGGGGCTGCTCGTGTAAACGAGGCGCGAAACGCCATGCGTGCGGCAACCGGCGAGGACATGTTCCGTCCCGCGAATGTTGGCCTGCTCGTACGGCGCCCACTGCACGGCGATGCCGGGGAGCGCGGCCGCATGAATCACCGCATCGACGCCGGCGCAGGCGGCGATCACGGCGTCCCGGCTCGTGACGTCGCCACGGACCACTTCAACGCCGAGCGCCGCGAGCTCTGGGTATTTACCGCGGCCGAAGCTGCGGACTCGATCGCCGCGCGCGACGAGTTGCTCGACGATGTAACGCCCGAGGAACCCGCCGCCGCCGGTGACTAAAACGTGCATGGGATTTGGTCAACTCGGGCGGCGCTGGAGTGTTTGTTCGGCAAAGATCGCTAGCTGCTCGCGATTGATCTTTGCGTTGTGGCGCACGTCCACCGGTAGCGACGGGTGAAATAGGATCGCTTTGATCGGAATAAAACCGTCGGGAGCATACCAAAGATTATTCAGACGTGGTTCGATATCATACCATGCGTCGATTAACATCGACTGTCGGTGAATAGCCTGACTCGTCGTCGCAACGACAGCCTTGTCCATTGGTTCGACAATGACGATGGGAAGTCGATTCCCAACTGGACCAACCCCAACGAGCGCGCTTCGGCGGACTCCTGGTAGAGAGTTGAAGACCTCTTCAATTCGCGCCGTAAAGAGTGGGCCATTCCTGGTTTCAACTCGCTGCGATTTTCGTCCGCAGTACCAGAATCGCCCCTCGTCATCGAGATAACCGACGTCGCCGATGCGGTGCCAGACAGTATCGCCGTCGCGGATTTTTGAAATAGAGTTGTGGCTTGCAGCCCCGGGCTCCGCCCGGGGGTCGCGCACCACGCCATCACGGCTGGCAGCGCCGTCACCGCTGCTACCCCCTGGCGGAGCCAGGGGCTGTAGGGAGACCACATACTTCGGCGAGACCTGCGGCCCGCGGACGATCAGTTCGCCGACTTCGCCGACCGGCAATTCCTCGGTGTCGTCGATCGATGCAATGGGCTCATCGCTGATCCGAATGATCCGCCAGTCAATCGTGTCGAACTTCCGCCCCACGCAGACGCCGGCGCCTTGAGTTGTCTTCGCCGCCGTTTCGCCGAGCACCTCGCGGGCTTCGATTGTCGCCACCGGCAGGCTTTCGGTGGCGCCGTATGGCGTGTGCATCTCTGCTTCGGGATGAACCATGGCCAGCGTCCGCTCCAGCACCGACGCCGGCACTGGGGCGCCGCACGAGAAAATATTCCGCAGCGTCGGAATTCTCTCGCCCGTTATTTGGCAGTGTTCGCTCAATCGATCCCACACCGCCGGCGAGGCGAAGGCCTGCGACACCTGCCAGTCGTTCGCCGCCGCGAGAAGCCGTTTCGGGCCAGCCGCCGCTGGCCGCGAAAAATCCATCTGCGGAAAGACGGTCGTCACGCCCATCGCCGAATTGAAGAGGCCGAAGAGCGCGAAGCAGGCGAGGTCGGCGCCGCCGGGGACGATGCCGTACTGGCGCTGGATCTCGGCCGCTTGCGTATCGAACATCTGCTGCGTGTAGAGCACCCCCTTCGGCGGCCCTGTGCTGCCGGAGGTAAAAATGATCGCCGCGGCATCGTCCGCATTTGTTTCAGGGAGATCCGCATGACTATGACGACCGCGAGCGAGCAACTGACGATATGTGACGCCACCCCAAAACCAGCGGCGGCCGACGGTGACGTTCAGCTTCGCCTTCGGGAACCGCCTCCGCAGCACCGTCCGCACCGCCTGGGCCGGGCTGATCGCTATGAACCCGTCAGGTTCGGCGGCGGCAAGGCAATTCACCAGGTGTTTGCGACCCATGCCAGGATCGACCAGCACGGTCACCGCCCCCGTACGGAGGAGGGCGAAGACCAGTTTGACGAATTCAATCCCCGGCTTCACCAACAGCACCAGCCGCTGGCCAGGGCGAACGCCGAGATCGACCAGGCCGCGAGCCAAGGCAAGCGCATCAGCTTCGAGTTCGCCAAAGGTGCACGTCGCGTAGGCGTGCTTGCCCGCAACGTCGCCCTGGCCGGGCGTGGCGATGGCCACGGCATCGGGCATCCGCGCAGCGACTGCCGTCAGACGATCGGCGACGTTCGTGCGAGTTGGCGGGCTGGCAAGCGGCATCGCCCCATTGTGCCGAAGCGGCCTCGATCAGGTAAGTCAACAACAGCCGAATGGGTGCCACTGGCGTGTCGCCAGCGCGGAGGTGGGCATTCGCTCGGCACTTCTCACTGGCGACACGCCAGTGGCACCCACTCTGCCCCTATCCAGCATCCAGCATCTAGCAACCAGCAACCAATTCCAACACCCGCTCCGCCACGTCGACGCCGGTTACTTCGCCGAGCGCTTTCCAGCCCGGGACCGCATTCACCTCGATCGCGTATAGCCGACCGTCGCGGGCCGGCAACAGATCGACGCCAGCGACCGTCGCTCCCACCGCGGCCGCAGCCCGGCGAGCGAGTTGGGCGAGTTCGACCGTCACCTCCAGCGGGGCAGGGCGGGCGCCGAGGCTGATGTTCGTCCGCCAATCGTCGGGGTTGATCCTCTTCATCCCCAGCACTTCGTCGCCGATCACGAGCAGCCGCCAGTCGACGCCGTCGTGCGGCACGAATTGCTGGAGGTACAACACGGCGCCCGTTTGCTCGAGGGCGTGGAAAACGCGGCGGGCGATAGCGGCGTCGGTCACCCGGGAGATGCCACGCCCCTCGCCGCCGAAGAGCGGCTTCACGACGACGTCGGCGCCGAGCGTCTCGAACGCCGCCAGCCCGTCGGCCGCCGTTTGGCACACAATCGTTTCCGGCACCAACAGTCCCGCTGCTTGTAGCTTCGCGGTCGCCAAATACTTGTCGACCGCCGCCTCGATCGCCCGCGCCGAGTTGATCACCCGCACGCCGCTCGACTCCAGTTGAGCAAGCGCATCCATCCGAAAGACAACTTGCTCCAAGCTCCCCGGCGGCATCGATCGCACCAGCACCGCGTCGAGCGAGTTAAGCGATTTCCCAGCGCCGTCGATCGAGAGATTCGCGCCGGCAACGTGCGAGCCAAGCGACTTGTACGAGATCGCCGTCAGCCGATGAAGTGAACCGGCGGCGCGTACCAAGTCGCGGAAGTACCAGCTGTCGCGAGCGGCGAGGATGGCGATGTCCATGGCGGCCGCGTGCTGGGCGAGGGGCGGAGACTAAGCGATGCCAAACGACGCGGCGAGCACCTGCGGGTCGAACTTGCCGAAGCGAAAGCTATGGCCCGTCTCGATGTTCACGAACGTCACCACCGCCGGGCTGAAGAGGTGCGGATCGATCTTGTAAAAATCGTGGTCGTAGCCGGCAAAGATCTCCACGAAGGGCCGGCCATAGTCCTTCGACGCCGAGCTGGGCGTCAGGGCGCCAATCTCTTTCAGAGATGCGTCATCGCCGCGCACATAAAGAACGGAATGGCCGCCGTAGAGGATGGCGTCATTCGTGCGACCAATCGCGGCGAGGTCGTCCTTCGCCGGCGGCGGCAGCGGCGCCGAGCCCCAACCGCTGACGATCCGGTGGAGATCGAACTTCAACTCGTGCAGCTTATGGAGCGCCGTCTCGACGCTGCGGGCCACGACCTGCAGCGTGCCGGCGATGCTCCGCGTTGGGGCTACCAACAGCGTCAGTCCCGAGGGCTCAATGCCGCACTTCGCCGCCACGTCGCGGCAAACGTCGTCCGCGGGCAGTTTGCCGCTCTCCAGAATGCCGACGCACTCCGAGGCGCTCTCACGGTACTTCAGGTCCTCGAACAACGGCTCGCGCGCCGCCGCGGCTCGCATCGGCCCCGAGCCCATCGCAAAGAACTTTTCGCCCTTCACTTCCCACCCGGCGTATTGCGACGCCATGCAGGCGAGCAGCGGGTGATCGGTGTGCACCTGGACGATCGGACCAAGCCCATCGCTGCCGGGTTCCAGTTCCACCGTCGCCAAGTCGGCAAGGCAGAGTCTCGCTAACAACAGCCCCGCGTCGAAGCCGCCGACCGTCTTCACGCCGCAGTCGACGACCATGGCGCCGCAGTCTTGCAGGTGAAGTTCAATGCGCAGCCGTTCAGCGTCATCGGCAAAGGTGCGGCATAGGGCGGCGGCGCGTGCGTTGAGATTCACTGGAGCGTCGACAATGCGAGGGACAATCTGATCAAGTCGGAATCGCTCCATCATAAAAGAAAGGCGTGGAGAATACAGACCGCGAATCACGCGAATTGACGCGAATCAGAAGATAGGAGCGGACCGTTCACGCTTCCGTGGTCCACTCGCCGCCATTTGTTTCATTCGCGTCGATTCGCGTGATTCGCGGTAAACCTCGTATATCACACTACCGTTTGAATTTGCTCAGATCGAGCGACTTGCCGATTTTCGTCACGTCGACTTCCAGCGGCGCGTTGCCTCCCATCAGCGAGGCGAGCTGCTTCACGAGCTGCTGGTTTTCGCCCAAGGCGGCGGTCAGCTCCTGCTGAGCCTTGTCCCGTTCGGCTTGGAGCTTGCCGAGTTGCTCGTCGACTTGCCCTTGGACCTTGGCCATCAACCGTTCTTTGCGGTCGGTCAGGTACTTCTTGACCGCGCCGCTGACGCCGGCGGCGAGCTGCGGGCCAACGTTCGATTCGATCTTGATCGAAGGCCGCTGGAGCGTCCCCGCGAGGGCGATCTTCGCTTCGAGCCGGTCGACGCCGGTGAGCGATTCCTGAATGACCGCGGCGATCCGATCGTCGCGCAGGGCAGGCGTTTGGGCCGCCAACGTCGAGGATTGGTGGAGTTCGATCGTGCCGGCGAGTTGATCGCCGTCGAGACGGATGTCGGCCTTCAGACTCGCCGCGCCGGGCGCCACGGTGACCGCAAGTTTGTCGGTGCGGCCAAGCGTGCGGTGGGCGAGATTGAGCTTCGGCACATCGATCACGAGGGAATCGTGGGCGATTTCGGTGCGACGATCGAGCTCGACGGTCAACTGCCCATCGACGGCGCCGGTGCTTCGAATGCTCAGCTGCAGCGGCCGCTCATGCAGCTGCGGCTCCGACGCCACGTCCGTCAGCAGTCCCGTGAAGGCCATCGCCTGACCGTCGAACCGGGCGTCGCCAGCGAGTTCAACGCGTTCAATCAACATCGCCGGTTGACGACGGCCGCCGAAGAGGACGTTGGTCCCGCGCGTGCGAGTCGGCGCTGCGACGCGGTTCTTCGGAATGAATTTCTGCGCCTGGTCGATCCACCAGGCGCTTTGCTCCAAGTAGCCGCTGGCCGTCTCGCCGAGAAGGTAGCGATTCAACTCGTCCGGATCGATGCCGGCGAGTTTCAGATGCTCGCGGAGAAACTGCTCGTCTTGCTTGCGCGCGACGTCGATGGCGGCGCGGTCGGCCTTAGCCTGGTCGGGCAGCGCCTTGATCTCGGCCAGCGTGGTGCGAAGCTCCGCTTCCGTTGCGGCCAGTTGCTTGCGCAACTCCTCGACTTGCTGCATGCCGCGGAGCGGGTTCTTCTTCGCTACGCGGAAGGTGGCTTCAATCTGCTTTGACTTGGCGCGCAGGTCGTCGGCCCGCGATTTCAGGGCATTGTATTGTTCTGGCCAGCGGCGCTTCAGTTCCTCGACCATCTGGGGCGTTGCCAGCGAGCCGAGCAGGTCTTGCTCCATGCGGCCGGTGAGGTCGTCGAACCAGCCGGTGGCCGACTCTTGGGCGGCCGCGAACATGGGATCGAGCGCCGAAGGCTCGTCGGCTGCGTCGGGCAGAATCTCCAAATCGCCCGAGGCGGTGCGCTCCGAATCAAACTTCAGCCCTTCAATCCGGCCGTTGTGGACGACGACTCGCTTGCGCAGCAGCTGTGCGCCGTCGATTTCGAGCCGAATCTGCGACGACTCGACCAAGTTGCGCATCGGCTTGCCGGGGTTGGCGGCCGCCAGCCCGGTGATCGTCAACTCGCCGCCGCGGAGCGACGTGTTCACGTCGGCGACCTCGACCTTGGCGCCGATCGCCGACTCGCCGGAGAAGACGATCGCCCAACGGATGGCCGGATCGAGACAGAATCGCACCGTCAAGACGACGACAACGACGACGGCCAGCCGCGGCACGACATACTGCCAGCGGAAGATGGGCGGCAGCTTGGGACGCTTCAACCTCATCATTCGAGCCCCCATTGCGCGCCGATTTCAGCCCCCATGATCCAACGCACGAGTTTGTACCGCATGAGGTAGTGCTGCAGACGAGGACGTAGATAGGTCATGGTGACGCGGGCCGCGCGATAGACCGGGTAGAACAGATAGAGCCCGATGAACAACTGCCCCAAGACCGCCGTGTTGTTAAGACCGGAGAACGGCCCCAGCGGTTTGTCGTAGATCGCCGCGAACATCGGTTGGAGCGTCGGCGACGTGAGCAACAGCGAACCAAGACGGTGCGCCGTGTCGTCGAAGAAGGCTCCGACATAGGAGAAGATCGCGATGGCGAGAAATCCCGCCGCCCGATTGACGCGCAGCGAGCAGAGAATCATCGCAATGGCGATTGCCGTGAGGTTTCCCTTCGGCAATAGGCCGACCATCATGCCGAGGGAGAATCCCCAGGCCGTTTGTCGGGGCGTATCGTTGCCGATCAGCGCCTGAAACAACATGCGGACGGGCCGCAGGAATAGCGTCAGCATCGACGTTGCTCGCACGGGCGACGAGTCGGGTCCCGACGCCGGCGGCGGGAGGCCAGGCTCGCAACTCGCTGGAAAAGCGTACGAAGAGCGCAAAGTCTGCCGGCTATCCGCAGGTATCGGCCGGCGCCGCCATGCGACTGAAGTCGGCAGGCGAGACCGGTGCTAGCAGATTATGGGGAAAGCGGGCAGTTGGCCGACTAATTGCCCTCAGCGGCGCGGAAGAATTCGTGATCCGCCTTCCCGCCAGAGCGAAGAAACGCGGTCAAATCGAGAATCTCCTCAGCCGTCAGCGTATTCAGCAGTCCGCTCGGCATCATCGAAACGTCCGAAGGGTACTGATCGTCGAGTTCGCCGCGCGGGATCGATTCGGTCTTCTTCGGGTCAAGCATGTTCGTGCTAACCATAATGTTGTCGTTGCTGATGTTCGAGACGCGGCCGACGATCATGCGACCGTTTGTCTCGAAGACCATTTGCTGGTACTGGTCGGAGATCGTGTGGTTCGGTTCGATGACCGATCGCAGGATGTCGGGAGCGCCAAAACGTCCGCCGACGCCGGTGAGATCCGGTCCGATCGAGGAGCCGGCGCCGGCGACGCGGTGACAGTTGTAGCAGCCGGCGGCGGAGAACATCTTGCGGCCATTCTCAAAGTTACGCGGCGATTTGTCGTCGGCGACAAGTTGCGTCACCTCGTCGAGCTTCCATTCTTTGACCAGTGGGCGCGACTGGACTTCGATCGACGCCGTCTGCTCGACGAGCGGCTTGGCAATTCTGTCGGCAATCGGCTTCCGGTCAGCGCCGGGGATGTTGAGAATGAACCGGTCTCGCGCCGCGACCAAGTAGCCGAAAAAGGAATGGCCGCCGCCGATATGAGCGGCGCGCTCGAACCAATCGAGCAGTTTCAGCCGCGATTCGGTCGTCCAGCCGTCGTGGACGGCGCTCAGGCTCACGGCGAAGTCGATCGCATCTTCGGGCGTCGCTGCGTTCTCTAGTAGCGGGATCAACCGGTTGACGATGCCAGGCGCTCGCAGCCGGATGAGCAGATTCGCCAAGTCGCGATTGACGAAGTGATTCTTCGACGGGAGGTAGGCGTCGAGGGCCGAGATCAGCTTTTGGCGCGTGTCGCTTTGCAGCGGCTCGAGCCGCATCACTCCGAGCGAGGCGACGCGTAGATAATCGAGTTGCTGTTGGAGCGACAATTCAGGAAAGCTGATGGAGGTGAGCGCGTTGACCCACGCCTCCTGTTGGCCGGCGTCAGCCGTCCGTGCGAAGGCCGCGAGAGCGTTCAGCTTGGCGTCGACGTTCGTCTCGGCCAAGGCCTTCGCTCGCCATTCCGAGAATGGCTGATGTTCCAGCGCCGTGCGGGCGACATTCTTAATGAACCGATCGGAACTCCCTAGGTGAGGCCAAATCTGCTTGATGGCGTCGGGGCCGGCTGGGCGATTGAGCTTCTCCAGCGAACGGCGCAGCGCGTGGGCTTCGGCCGCCGGTAGCGCGGGAGTTCCGCTGCCGAAGATCCGCTGCGGGTCGTCCTCGGCGATCACTTCAGGCTTTGGCGAGTCGGCGGTGACGCCTTCGCCCGTCCAGACGATGCGATAGAGGGCCGAGGCGCTCTTGCGCCCGCCGACGGCGAAGTACAGGGCCCCATCTTGCGGCAGCACCGCCATGTCAGTCACGCCCAACGGCATCGCGTGGGCGAAGCGTTCAATGTCGCCGGTGTACGACGAACCTGAAGGCGACAAGTGAACGGCGTAGATGTTGCCGTAGCTCCAATCGGCGGCGAAAAGGGCCTTTTGGTACTTTTCGGGAAACTTCGACCCGGCGCCGAACGCCACGCCGGTCGGCGATCCCGGGCCCGCATCCGCGGCGGCTGGAACGGAGTCGATGTAATAGGTCGGCCAGACGCTGTTGCCGGTGCGCCACCCGAAGTCGCTCCCGCTAGTCACATGGCAGATGCGCGTCGGGCGATACCACGGTGCGCCAATGTCCCACTCCATGTCGGAATCGAATGTGAAGAGGTCGCCGGCTTCGTTGAACGCCAAGTCGTAGGAGTTGCGGTAGCCGATCGAGAACAATTCGAGATTGCCGCCGTCGAGGTCCATCTTCGCGAACCAACCGCCCGGCGCCCGAATCGAAGTCGCATGTCCGTTCGGATCGCCGATCAGCGGCAGCAACTGATCTTCCCGCCAGCGATTCGGCACGGCGGTGCTGCTAAACAAGGGAGGATCGGTGTGATTGCCGCAGACGATGTACAGGCTCTTGCCGTCGGGGCCCAGGACTATGCCGTGCGGGCCGTGCTCCCCCTCGCCGCCAAAGACGCGAAGCTGTTCGATGCGATCGAACTGATCATCCTTGTTCGAATCGCTCAAACGATAGAGACCGGACGTGAAGCTGCCGATTTGGCCGTTCACGACGACGTAAAGCTGACCCTTGTGAAACAGCAAGCCCTGGGCCATACCAAGCTGGACGTTAAGCTTCTCGACCTTCGTTTTCGACGGATCGGCGCCAATCGGGGACGGCGTAATGCGAAACAGCGCGCCATGTTGATCGGACGCGATCAATCGCCCTTTGTCGTCCGGCGTCAGGGCGACCCACGAGCCCTCGGTTT
The DNA here is from genome assembly GCA_041740115.1 of Pirellulales bacterium. GTDB lineage: Bacteria > Planctomycetota > Planctomycetia > Pirellulales > Lacipirellulaceae > Lacipirellula. The sequence goes on along the minus strand of JBGSMO010000335.1, from coordinate 5,162 downwards.
CAGCCGGGACTTCGTGGACCAACTCCGCTTTGAATCCCGGCGGCAAGATGATCTTGCCGGCCGCTTCGGCGCAAGCCTGGGAGGCGATGGCCGCGTGCAGCGCGACGACGGCGCCAATCAAACCGACCTGCAGAAAAATGAACGGGCGCCGAAAAGTGACCATGCGTGAAGCTCTGCGAATGGTGAATGAGAGAGTCAATCCCTTGCTGGCGATGCGAATCCCACTTGCTGCGATCATATCTGACGGCTCGCGCCAACGGAAGGAATTGCCGGCGTTGGGAGGCCCTCGCCTTGGGACAGAAGTTGTAAAAGTTTGCGAATCCTTCGCTGGCTCGACCGGGTGGCGACGACTCTCTACGCCGTGCCGCCCCGGCAGGCTGCAACTGTCGCGATACGGGGATTTTGCGGGTTGCGCCGGTCAGATGGGAGGAACTTTCCTGCCGTGGAATAGCTTGGCGGAAGTCGACCGCTAGAATGACCTGAAGTGGGAGGGCGCCGCACGAGCCATGACCCATTCTTCAATGAAACGTCATCGCCCCCGTCGGTTGCCCCAGAATCTTCTCCATGCCTAGGCCCCTCGGAATTCTCCGCCGTCCCGCCGCCATTGGCCTCGGTTTGCTGCTGACCGCGTTTGTCGCCTGGGCCGCGGCGGATTGGTATCGCACGGTCCCCGACGATGCGCTGCAGCATGCCCGCTATGTGGGCCGCGAGGCCTGCATCGCTTGCCATCAGACCGAGTACGACCTCTGGAAAGGCTCCGATCACGATCGCGCCATGGAACTGGCGACCGACGAAACCGTGCTGGGCGACTTCAACAACGCCGAGTTCACCCGTTTCGACGAGAAGACGAGGTTTTTCCGTGACGGCAAAAAGTTCATGGTCAACGCCGAAGGCCCCGACGGCGAGTACCACGACTACGAAATCAAATACACCTTCGGCATACGACCGCTCCAGCAGTACATGGTCGAATTCCCCGACGGCCGCGTCCAAGTGCTGCGCGTCTCGTGGGACGTCGACAAGAAGCAGTGGTTTTACGTGGCGCCGAGCGATGCCTCGCAGGAGCGGATTGAGGCCGGCGATCCATTGCACTGGACGGGGCTGGCGCAAAACTGGAACACGATGTGCGCCGAGTGCCACTCGACCGACTATCACAAGAATTACGACTTGGCGACCAACACCTATAAGTCCGAATTCTTCGAGATCGACGTTAGCTGCGAAGCATGCCACGGTCCCGGCAGTTTGCATGTTGAACTAGCCAATCGCCGCGGGTTGTTCTGGGATCGCAACGTTCACTACGGGCTCACGAACGTCATGAAGGAGGCGCCAAATACTAGGCAGATTGAGACGTGTGCGCCCTGCCATGCCCGCCGTGCGATCATTCATCCCGACTATCGGCCGGGAGATTCGTTCTTGGATGCTTTTCAGCCGCTGCTGCTTGACGCAGGGCTTTATCACGACGATGGTCAAATCCTCGACGAGGTTTACGAATATGGCTCGTTCACGCAGAGCAAGATGTATCACAAGGGGGTCCGCTGCAGCGATTGCCACGATCCCCACTCGCTCAAGCTGAAGTACGAAGGGAATCGGCTCTGCGCTCAATGCCATGAGCCGGGGAAGTATGACGGGGCGGGGCACAACCATCATCCGGGCGCCGCGCCCGGCTCGCCGGAGACGCAATGCGTCACCTGCCACATGCCCCACACGACGTACATGGAGATCGACGAACGTCGTGACCACAGCATTCGCGTGCCGCGACCTGACCTAACGGTGAAGTACGGCACGCCGAACGTCTGCAATCGTTGTCATACGAAGCCGCACGAAAGTGCGCAGTGGGCCGCCGACCGCGTGGTGGAATGGTTCGGGTCAAAGCGGCCGGACGATCCGCACTACGCAGCGGCGTTTGCGTTGGCGCGCAAGGGCGAGCCGGCGGGCTTCGCACTGCTCGAAGAGGCGATCGAGCGGCCGGAGAGTACTGAAATCGTGCGGGCGACGGCCGTCGAATTGCTGCAGCACTACCCAACGGCCGAGAGCGCCAAACTGCGGCGCGACGCGCTAAGCGATTCCAGCGCCTTGGTGCGCGCCTCCGCAGTGCGATCATTCGCCACCGATGCGTCGAGCGCGGAAGATCTCTCAGCGAAGCTGGTGAAGGAGATTGCTCCCAAACTCGAAGACCGCAGCCGTGCCGTTCGACTGGCCGCGGCCAATCGACTGGTGGCGGAAGCCGACGACCTCGCTGCCGGTCCATATGGCAGTTCGCTTGATGATGCTGTGAAGGAGTTTCGCGCTGGCCAAAGCGTTCAGCTTGATCGGGCCCAATCGAATCGCAACCTGGGGAATCTGGCTCTACAACTTGGCGATCCGTTGGGAGCCGTGGAATCGCTGCGCACGGCGATTCGGATCGAGCCTTACCTGACAGGTCCGCGAACTGAACTGTCGCAACTGCTTGACCAACTCGCTTCCGATCCCGCTCAAGCCGCGATCGCTGAGAAGTCGCAGGCAACGCCCGAGGAAATACGACGATTGCGCGAAGAGGAAGCCGACCTGCTGGCCCGCGACGCCAAGTTGCTTCCGGCCGATGCCGCGGTGCGCTACATGCGAGGCCGGCTGCTCTACCTGATTGATCGGCAGGACGAGGCGCGACAAGCGTTCATCGAGGCGTGCGAACTCGCCCCGAATGAGTACGAATATTGGCTGTGGCTCGCGCTGATCTGCGAAAAACAAGAGCGGTGGGAGCAGTCGGTAAGTGCGCTGCAGCGAATGGCGCAACTGCGCCCCGACGCTGAAGACTGGAAGGGAATCTTCCTGCGCGTGAAGCAAGCGGTTGAAACGGCGGGAGGGACGCTGAACGTCGTCAGGCAGCCCGCCGCTGGAAGTGAGGGCGCCCCGGCAGCGGGGCAGAGCGGCGAACCGATTCGGCCGTCGACCGAACAGTCCTTGCCAGCGAACGAGTCGCCGAGCGCTCCGCCGGCGAGTTAGAGGCCGCTGCGCTCGCATTGCCGCGAGAGGGATCTCAGCCAAACGCCGTCGATGGATCGAACCAACATGCCACGCAACCAACAAAGCTTGTTCGACGCCGAGCCCGAAGCTTGGGAAGTCGACGCTGCGGAGTTGCACACCGTGGCGTCGGTGGTGCTGCCCACCGGACCGAAGGGGCCGTTCGACTACTTGGTTCCCGCGTCGCTGGCCGATCCCCAAGACGCGGAGCGGTTCGTCGAGCAAGGGCGGCGCGTCCGCGTTCCCTTCGGTCGCGGCGATCGAGCCGTCACTGGCTACTGCGTCGAGGTTGGCGTCAAACGGGTCGACGCGCAACGATTGAAGTCGATCGCCGGCGTCGTCGATTCGCGCGCCCTCCTCTCCGCCGCAATGCTGCGCTTGACGCAATGGATGGCCGACTATTACCTCTGCCCCTGGGGGCAGGTGCTGGAGGCGGTCGTGCCCGCTGGCGTGCGCGGGATGGCGGGGACGCGCGAAGTAAAGTTTTTGACCGCCGTGCCCGATGCGCTGGCTAAGTTCGCAACGCTCAAACTTCGCTCGCCGCAGCAGCGGAAAGCGTTGGAAGCATTGGCTACGAGCGAGCGCCCACTCACCGCGCCGGAGCTGGCCGAATCGGCCGACTGCTCCTTGGCGCCGATCAAATCGCTGATTAAACACGGCCTCATCGAGGCGGTGTCGGCGCGCGTTGCGACGAACCGCGATGCGGCGGAGGTGTTTCAGCGAGAGTTGCCGTTGGAGCTGAACAGCGATCAGGCCGCCGCCCTAGGGACGATCAAGTCGGCGCTCGATTCGGGTAAGGCCGCAGGGATCGTGCTGCACGGCGTCACCGGCAGTGGCAAGACCGAAGTCTATCTGCAGGCGATCGAGCATGTCGCCAGCTTCCGCCGGCAGGCCATCGTCCTCGTACCGGAGATCAGCCTGACGCCGCAAACAGTGCGACGTTTCAGAGCCCGGTTCGATCGAGTGGCAGTGCTGCACAGCCATCTCACTGACGCCGAACGACATCAGCATTGGCAGAGCATCGCCCGCGGAGAAGTTGAAGTGATCGTCGGCGCACGCAGCGCCGTCTTCGCCCCGGCGCCCCATCTGGGGTTGATCGTGATCGACGAAGAGCACGAAACGACCTTCAAGCAAGATCAGGCCCCGCGTTATCATGCTCGCGACGTCGCCTGGCAGCGAGCTCAGGCGGAGCAGATTCCGCTCGTACTTGGCAGCGCCACGCCGTCGCTCGAAGCGTGGGTCCGCGCGCAGCGAGGCGAATTCGAAAAAATTTCGCTCCCGAAGCGGGTGATGAATCTGCCGTTGCCTGACGTGATGACGATCGACATGCGCGACCCAGCGCAAACGCGCTTCGGCAAGGGAGCGATCACGCGACCGCTCCATCAGGCGATGGTCGAAGCGCTCCGCGGCGGCGGGCAAGTGATCTTGCTCCTCAACCGACGCGGCTTCTCGACGCACATCCAGTGCCCGGCCTGCGGCTTCGTGCTGAAGTGCGAGCATTGCGATCTTGCGCTGACTTATCATCGGCAGCATCACACGGCGCTTTGCCACTACTGCGATCACGAGGCGCCGCCGCCTCGCGCCTGTCCCGACTGCAAATCGCCGGCGATCCGTTACGGCGGCGTCGGCACGCAAAAGCTCGAAGAGGAAGTTCGCGCCCGCTTCCCCGACTACAAATGCGCCCGCATGGACGTCGACTCGATGCGGCAGCGCGGCAGTCACGACAATGTCTTGTCGGCGTTCCAGTGCGGCGAGTTCCAAATCTTGCTCGGCACGCAGATGATCGCCAAGGGACTCGACTTTCCGAACGTTACGCTTGTCGGCGTAATCAACGCCGACACGGCGCTCCACCTGCCCGACTTCCGGGCGTCGGAGCGGACGTTTCAACTGGTCGCACAAGTTGCGGGGCGCACCGGACGCGGCAAAAAGGGCGGGCGCGTGCTGGTGCAAACGCTCAATCCCGAGCACCCGGCCATCATGGCAGCGGTGCGGCACGATTACCCGCGGTTCGCCGATCACGAACTGGCGACGCGGCGCGCCGCCCACTACCCGCCGTTCGCATCAATGATTCGCCTCATCGTCCGCGGAGCGGCAGAGGCGACGGCGCGAGAAACGGCCAATAGTCTCGGCGAGCGGCTGCGCGGGGCCGTCGCCAGCATTGGCGCCAA
>JBGSMO010000330.1:0-19106 GCA_041740115.1 Pirellulales bacterium | reverse complement strand
GCTAGCGGCAAGCAGCGACGCAGCGTCGACGGCGAGCGATTCGGTGCGCGGCGCGGCGGCAAGGAGGCCGGTGAGCTGCGCGTCGATGAGGGGATCGAGCGCGGGATCGCTGAGCGCGACGGCCGAGGCTTCGGCTTCGATGGGGAGTTCAGGATCGCCGGCGAGGGGAAGCTCAATCAGGTCGGCGCCATCGCCGCCCCCTCCGGCGTCGATCTCGCTGAGGCCAGGGTCGGCTTTGAGGTTGAGCGTAAGTTCAAAGCCTGGATCGGCAGGAGCGCTTTGAAGCAGGAGGCCCAAGAAAATAATCAGGGCCATGTGCGTGATGAGCGAGACGAGCCACGGCGGAGCGTCTTCGTAATCGAAGAGCGGCGCCCGCGGTTCGCGGTCGTCACGCGCTGAATGTTTGTCGTGCGACGCCGTCGGCATGCCAGACAAAGTTGCGGCGCGGCGCGGCGAGGTCGCTGGCGGCGCCGGAAGTTGGCGCGCGGGGACGGCGGCAGTGGCGGTGGGTGGCGTCACGCGAGGTCGGGTCGGATTGGGCTCTGTTCCGGAAGGGCGTCGGGCAGAGGATGCGGGGCCGCCGACCGACTCCCCCCATTGTTCATCCGCCAGGACGGGATGGCAACAAGATTTGGGTTTGCCGCCGTTTGGCGGGCGGAAAACGGCGTGAATCTCGACATGGCGGCGACCGGTGCGACAAGAGCGATCCGTTCAATCCGGTGATCCTGTCCACAACCAATCGACTTAGTACTGGATCCGGCTGACGAAGTCGCCGGCGATGGCGAAGGCGGCGCCGAGGGGCGTGCAGCGCGATGGGCGGAGAATGAGAGCCGGCATGCGGGCGCCGGCGTCGAGAAATTCGATCGCCAAGTACGTTGCAGCGAGCGGTTGGCGGCTCAGCAGTGCAAGTCCGCCGCAGCTGACGTCGAGCGTACTGGCGGCCATGATGGGGCCGTCGATCCGGAAATCGGGAGCGAGCGGGAGGAGCAAGATCGGGGTCGCCACCTGGTAGCGCTGGCTGCTGCGGTCGTTGACGCCGCGCGGGCGGTCGTCGGGGAGACAGCGCTGCAGTTGGCGGAGGTCTTCGGCGGAGAGTTCGAGTTGTTGCGGCGCGGGGCGAAGGGCGGCGTCTTCGATGACGTCCATGTAGAACGCCGGCCGGACGCCTCCTTGAAAGAGGGCGCCGCTGCGTCGTTGGGCGCACGCGAGATAGATCGCGCCGCAGCCGCGGCACTTCCATGGAGTGGCCGTGGCGTTCTCGTTCGGCGGGACCAGCGCGATGCTCGCGCCACAGCCGCAGAGTTCGATTCCCGCGTCGGCGGCTTCGCGGCGATCGAGGGCGTAGGGTGATTTGGACATGGCGGACTGGCGACGATCCGTGGGGCGAATTCCTGGTCGTGATAAGTTTAGGTTTTGGCGTGTGGAAATGGCTGGCGGCGATGCGACGACGGCGAGCAGAAAGTGGCGGTGCAATCGGATTGAGGCGAAAAACCGACGCGACTGTCGCGGCTACGGCAGCGCGTCATGCGTTACCGACCGGGCGAACCTAAGCCCAGCGTGAGGCGGAAACGTTATACTGGCGCCCGACGGTTAGAGGTTTGTTCCAAGTTCTCGACGGAGTTCATGCGATGACGCAGCAAACAGTGCGGATTGTGCTCGATGACGGTTCGGAGTTGGTAATCAGCGTTCACAACATTGCGTACGTCCACTTCGTTCCAGCGGAGATGGGGTCGAAGGCGAAGGCCGACGTCTTTTTCGTCGGCAGCGAGCGGCCGTTGGGGATGGGAGAAGCGGCGGCGATGCAGTTGCGCGAAGCGCTGGCGGGGTTGGGGTAGTGAGCGGGTCAGTGCCCCGCCGGTCGGGCTGCGGAACGTGCGATGGCGGGGTGGAGCGAGGAAGCTACCTCTGGCGCAGTCGGCGAAGAGTGAAGCAGTTCGACGAAGGAGCGTCATGGGATTGTTGTCACTGCAGAAGCCAACCGAGGCCGCGACGCGATCGTTCTTGGAGTTGCAGCGCGAGTTGCCATTCGCCTATCCAGCGATTGGCGCCACGTCCAATGATGCTGATCTGCCGGCAGGGTATGCGGTCGATCGAGTGAGTATCGTGCTAGGGAGCGGACGCGAAGCGTTCGCGGCGGCGCGGCGGCGATGTTGCGTTGGGTGAGGAACGCCGCTTCGGTCGCAATAAACTGACGCCGTGCATCTGATCGAAATTCTAAGCTCGTCGTCGCCGGCGGAGCGTTGCCATCCCCATGATTGACGTCGCGAGCAAAACAATGCTCCCCGGCTCCGGCACAGCCGAGACGTCGTACAGCAGCGAGTAGCTGACCGTCGTGTCGACGTCTTCGAGCAGCATCGTGTAAACGCCGCTGGGGAGCGGAAGCGTGAACTCGGGCGGGTTGGCGTGGGACTGAATGTGAGGCAGGAGGTCGACGCCCGCCATCGGCGTTTGAATGTGCGTCCAGCCCATTAGCCAAAACCCAGCGATATCGAATCCGAAACCGTCGAGCCACGGCGAGCCGGCCTGCAGTCCAATGAACGACATCGCGAAGACGTCGGGATTCACGTAAGAGACGAGCGTGATCGAATCGAGTTGATGGCCGGCGGGGATTTCGATGGCCACCAAGTCGAAGTCGGCGGTTCCGGCCAGGGCGTTGGTTCCCGCCGTGCCCATGAGAGGATTCGCGCCGGCGGAAAGCACCCACGGCGTCGGCGAAGCGGCCGTGCCCGAGAGGTCGCCGTGGATCGCTTCATCATACATGGCGGCGTTGGCGGGATTGATCGCCGCACACCACGCGAGGAGGGCGACGGCCATCGCCCGGGCGCGCCAATTGATCAAACTCATCACTGCCCCTAACGCTGAATCGGAGCCGCCTCGCTCTCTTCCCGGGATTCGTCCGCTGGCGAGCCCTCAAGTCACTTTACTTGGGGGCCATGAGGAACGCCACTTCGCGGCAGGAACTTAGCAGCACCAGATCCCGGCACTACCTTGCCCGAACCAAAAAGTCCTGCGTCTCCGACTATTATCCCACTGCCAGGGGCGTCGCCTCCAGCACGATCGCGGTGTGGCCAGGAATAATCCAGTCGCGGGCGTTGAACTCCGCGGCGCCGGCGCCGGCGTATTCGAACCGCTCGCTCGACCAGAGGAGTCGCCAGTCCTTATCGCGCGGCGGCGCCGCTAGCGGTTCGGGAACGGGCCGCCAATCCATGTCGCGGCCGAGATTCACGCACAGGAGCCGATCGTTCTCATCGGGGGCGAACCAGCGGAGGATAAACGCCTCGGGACCGACGACGGCGCCGTCGAGCATCGCCCAATTTTGCTGAGAAAAGATGGGGTCTTCGCGGCGCAAGCGGAGCAAGTCGGTGTGGAAGCGGAGCATCCCCTCATGTCGGCGGCATTCGTCCCAGTCGAGCTTGCAATTCTCGAACGTGTCGCGCGACGAGGGGTCGGCCAACTCGCCTTTGTCGCCCCACTTGGCGGTCCGCGGGAACATGCGGATATAACCCCAACGGCCCTCTCGCACAATCTGTTTCAAATTAACGTCGTGATCGGCAAAGTAATTGAACGGGGTCGTGGCGCCAAACTCCTGTCCCATAAACAACATCGGCGTCGGCGGCGTCAGCAGGAGCACCGCGCTGAGCGCGCGGTAGCGGCCGGCCGACGTAAGACTGTTGAGCCGCAAGGCGCGACCGGAGTTAGCGACTTGATCGTGGTTTTGCAGGAAGTGAACCATCTGCGCCGCTTGGCGGTGGCGCGTCGGCGAGCCGCGGCGTTTTTTTTGCCGTGGGTTGAACTGGCCCTGGTAGAGATAGCCGTGGCGCACTGCGGAGAGAATCTCCTGCGGCGAACCGGCGTAGTCGGCGTAGTAGAATTCGGCGTGCCCGGTCGCGGCGACGCGGCAGGTGTGGTGGAAGTCGTCGTTCCAGAGTCCATCGAGGCCGTAGCCGCCGGCGTCGACGGATTCGACGTGGCAAATCTGCTGCTCCTCATTCTCGGCGAAGAGGAGAATGGATCGTTTGCCGGCGGCCTTTCGTGCGGCAACCGAGAGATCGGCCAACAGGTGTCGCGGCGAGTCGTCGTAGATCGCCTGCGTGGCGTCGATCCGCAGGCCGTCGAAGCGGAACTCGTCGATCCAGTACGCGGCATTGGCGGTGACGAAGTCGCGGACCGGTTGAGCCTGCTCGCCGTCGTAGTTAATCGCATCGCCCCACTCGGTGGGATGGCGCTTCGAGAAATACGACGACGAGAAGATGCCGGTGTAGTTGCCGTTGGAGCCGAAGTGGTTGTAGACGACGTCGAGAATCACGCCGATGCCGTGGCGATGGGCCTCGTCGATGAAGCGGCGGCAATCGTCGGGCGAACCGTAGAGTCGCGTCGGCGCGTACCAGGAGACGCCGTCGTAGCCCCAGCCGTAGTCGCCGTGGAAATCGTTGATCGGCATCACTTCGACGAGCGTGACGCCGACCTCTTGCAGATGCGGCAGTTTCTCGATCGCCGCCGTCCATGTTCCTTCTGGCGTGAACGTCCCGATGTGGAGTTCGTAAATGACTTGCCCCGGCAGCTTCACACCGGGCCATTTCACATCATTCCATTTGTAGGCGTGAGGATCGACGATCTGGGACGGGCCATGAACGCCTTGCGGTTGGAATCGCGATCCAGGGTCGGGGAACACGCGATCGTGGCCGTCGATGCGATAGCCGTAGAGATCGCCGGCGCGGGCCTCGGGAATTTGCAGCGAGTAATAGCCCCCCCCTTCGCGTTCCATTGGTAAGAGGCGACGGGGAGTTAGGCCATCTGGTTCGAGGAGAGCCAATTCGACGAGTTGATGGCGCGGGGCCCAGAGGCGGAATTGGACGCCCTGCTTGGAGAGTTCGGCGCCGGCAGGGTATTTTCGGGCGGTTGGAGCGGCGGTGGTCATTTGGCATATCCTTTGCTCGATAGGAAGGACCTGCGGCGAGAAAAGATAGTTTCGCAACTGGCGTACCCAACTAAAAGCCCCCGGCTCCGCCGGCGGACGTAGTTGAGGCGATGTTGCATTGAAGTTCGTCCACCGGCGGAGCCAGTGACTTTGATTTCGGCGTTCTCGCCAGGAACGTTATAACGTTGATGTCCGTCAAGCTTAGCAAGATGCCCGCCACAGATGAGGCGCCTGCCATTACTCACGCCCCGCGCGTCAATCGAATTCCGCTGGCGACCTATCGCTGGCAGCTGTCGGAGTCGCATGGCTTCGAACAGATTCGCGAACTAATTCCTTATTTCCAGTCGCTCGGGATCAGCGATCTTTACCTCAGCCCGCTCTTCCGCGCCCGTGCAGGAAGCACGCACGGTTACGACGTCGTCGATCATGGTGAGATCGAACCCGCGTTTGGCGGCGAGGCGGCCTTTCTGCGAATGGCGGAAGCAGCCCGTGCCGCAGGACTCGGCATCGTGCTCGACGTGGTGCCGAACCACATGGGGATCAACGACTCGGGCAACCGTTACTGGCTCGACGTACTGGAGAATGGCGAGACGGCCCGCTGGGCGAACTTCTTCGACGTCGACTGGGACGCGATTCCGCAAACGCTGAAGCATCGCGTCTTGCAGCCGGTGTTGGGCCGGCCCTTCGGCGCGGCGCTCGAACATGGAGAACTGCGCGTCGTCTACGCTGAACGGCGACTGCAGGTTGAGTATTTTGATCGACGGTTTCCACTGGCGCCCCGGACGTGGCCCGCAGTGCTGCAACTGGTCGTTGAGCGACTGGCCGCAGAGTCCCAGGGGGGCGCCGAAAACAAAACGCGACAGGAGGAACGGCGGCTAAGCCGCATCGAGCGGACCGAGCTGGAAAGCATCATCGCCCAATTGCGGCATTTGCCGGGGGCTGGCGACGGCTCGGCGACGGCATTGCGCGAACGCTACCGCGAACAACGAATTGCGCGGCGTCGGTTAGCCCATCTCGTCGGCAAACGGCCGCGCGTGCAAGCGGCGCTGGCGGCGGCTATCGACGAAATCAACGGCGTCGTCGGCGAGCCGAGCAGTTTCAATCGTTTGGAAGAATTGCTGCAGGCCCAGTGCTATCGGCTTGCCTATTGGCGGGTGGCGTCGGACGAAATCAATTATCGCCGCTTTTTCGACATCAACGAACTTGCGGCAATTCGCGTCGAAGATAGCCATGTGTTTGAGATGGTCCACCGTTTGGTCGTTTCATTGCTGGAGCGCCGACTCGTCACCGGTCTGCGGATCGATCATCCCGACGGCTTGCTCGACCCTGCCCAATACTTTCAGAATCTACAATCGCTCTATCGACGTGCGCTCCCGGAAGCACAAGGCGAATCGGCAGGTCAGTTATACGTCGTCGCCGAAAAGATCCTCTCCGGCGACGAGCAGCTGCCGACCGATTGGGCGGTGAGCGGTACGACTGGTTATGAATTCATCAATCTTGTGAACCGCTTGCTCGTCGACGCCGACGGCGTCAAGGAAATCCGAGCGGCTTACGAGGAACTCGCCGGCGTCGAGGAAACCGCGTCCGAGGTCTTTTATGAGAGTAAGAAAGAGGCGGCCGGCGTCGCGATGCTGAGCGAGATGCAAATGCTCGCCTCGCGGCTCTACCGGATCGCGCAGCGCCAACGGGCCTCGCGCGACTTCACGCTGCCGACGCTGTTGCGGGCGCTGCAGGAAGTGGTGGCCTGCCTCACCGTCTATCGGACCTACGTTCCGCCGCGGGGGTGGGAGGCCAGCGAAGAAGACCATCGCCGCATCGGGCTCGCCGTGCGGCTCGCCAAGCGTCGCAACCCCAGCATGTCTCGGTCGCTATTCGACTTCATCGCCTCGGTGCTGCTGTTGCAGTTTCCGACGACGCTCAGCCAGGAAGATCGCGAAGCGTGGCGACATTTTGCGCTAAAGTTGCAACAAGTCAGCGGGCCGATTGCGGCGAAAGGCGTCGAGGACACGGCATTCTATCGTTATTATCCGCTCGCATCGCTCAACGAGGTCGGCGGCGAACTCGACGCCGGCGGATTGGCGGTCGCAGACTTTCATCGGCTGATGCATCATCGTGCGGCGACATGGCCTCACGGCGCGTCGGCCTCCTCGACGCATGACACGAAGCGCAGCGAAGACCTCCGCGCACGGCTTCACGTCTTGTCGGAAACGCCGCGACGTTGGAAAGAGTCGGTCCTCCTCTGGCGGCAGATGAACCGACGATTCCTGGAAGAGTTGGACGGCGAACCGATCCCCGACGCCAACGAGGAATACCTCATCTACCAAACGCTCGTCGGCACATGGCCCATCACGCCGCTGGACGATGCGGCCCGCGAAGCGTACTGCAATCGAATCGTGCAGTACCTGGAAAAGGCGCTCCGCGAGGCGAAGCTCCACACCTCGTGGATGAACCCTTCGGAAGAATACGAAACGCGGGCTTTCGACTTCGTGCGAAAGATTCTGGGACCGGAGGCGGCGGCTTTTCAGACCGACCTAACGCAGTTCGTGGCGGAGATTGCCGACGCCGGGTTCGTCAATTCGCTAGCGCAAGTGCTGTTAAAGGCGACGCTTCCAGGGGTTCCAGATTTCTATCAGGGAACGGAGTTGTGGGACTTCAGTTTGGTCGATCCCGACAACCGCCGGCCGGTCGACTATTCCGCTCGGCAGGCGGCGCTTCAGCAACTTACCGGCGGCGTGGAGCGAGATTTGCCGAGCATCGTGCGAGAACTCGGCGAGGCGTGGCCCGATCCGCGGATCAAGCTGCTCGTGACCCTGCGCTCGCTCGCGGTGCGCCGGCAATTCGACTCATTGTTCGCCTACGGCGAGTATCTGCCGCTGGAGGCGCGCGGCGCCCATGCCGAGCATTTGTTCGCCTTTGCACGCCGCGATGCCGACGACTGGGCGATCGTCGTCACGCCGCGACAATTCCATCGACTCACGCGCGCCGGCAACGGCAAGACTGCCGCAAACGGTTGGCGGGCCGAGTGGGGCGACGCGACGGTGACGCTCCCGCCCGACGCGGGGCGGCAGTGGCGCTGTGAATTGTCAGGACAAAAGCTGGAATCGCGACCGAACGACGATACATTGACGATTGCCGCGGCGGAACTGTTTGCCTCGCTGCCGGTGGCGTTGCTGGTCAGGAGATAACCGCTGTCATAAGGCCAGCGGCTCGCTGCAGCATTTCCTGAAGCCTGAAGCCTGAAGCCTGAAGCCTGAACCCCGAACCCCGACACCTCATATGCGTATCTGGCCAGGACGACCCTACCCCCTCGGCGCGACATGGAACGGCAAGGGCGTTAACTTTGCCCTCTACAGCGAAAACGCCACTAAGGTCGAGCTCTGTCTCTACAACTCGCCCGACGACGAGCAGGAAGCGGAGCGGATCACGCTCGTCGAACATACCGACATGGTCTGGCACTGCTACCTGCCCGACGTTCGGCCAGGGCAAGTCTACGGCTACCGCGTCCACGGGCCGTACGAGCCGGAGAATGGCCACCGCTTCAACCCGAACAAACTGCTGCTCGATCCCTACGCGAAGGCGCTCGCGCGGACAATCAATCCGACCGACGCGATCTCGGGCTACGTTCTCAACAGCAAGGAGGGCGATCTCTCGTTCAGCGATCTCGACAGCGGCGCCGACGGCCCTCTCGGCTGCGTGGTCGACGAGGCCTTCTCCTGGGGCGACGATCGTCCGCCGAACACGCCGTCGCACAAGACGCTCATCTACGAGATGCACGTCAAAGGCTTTACGAAGCTCAACGAAGAGATTCCCGAGGAGCTGCGCGGCACCTACGCGGGGCTCGGTTCCGAGCCGGCGATTCGCTTCCTGAAGGAACTCGGCGTCACCGCCGTCGAACTGCTGCCGATCCACGCGAAGGGGGACGATCGTCCGCTCGTCGAGCGGGGTCTGATCAACTACTGGGGCTACAACACGCTCAGCTTCTTCGCGCCCGAGCCGACCTACGCTGCCGCCGATCGCCCCGCCGACGTGCTGATGGAGTTTAAGTCGATGGTGGCCAACCTCCACGACGCCGGCATCGAGGTCATTCTCGACGTGGTCTACAACCACACGTCCGAGGGGAACCAGATGGGCCCCACCTACTGCTTCCGCGGCATCGACAACGCCAGCTACTACCGCTTAGCGCCTGATCCGCGCTACTACATGGATTACACCGGTTGCGGCAACACGCTCAGCATGCAGAACCCTCGCGTCCTGCAGCTGATCATGGACAGCCTCCGCTACTGGGTGCTGGAGATGCACGTCGACGGCTTCCGCTTCGATCTGGCCAGTACGCTCGCTCGCGAACTGCACGAGGTCAACAAGCTCGGCGCGTTCTTCGACATCATTCACCAAGACCCGGTGCTCAGCCAAGTAAAACTGATCGCCGAGCCGTGGGATTTGGGCGACGGCGGCTACCAGGTCGGCAACTTTCCCATCCTCTGGTCGGAGTGGAACGGGAAGTATCGCGATTGCGTCCGCCGCTTCTGGAAAGGAGACGGCGGCGTCGCCTCTGAATTCGCCACTCGCATCAGCGGTTCGAGCGACCTCTACGAGTGGGGCGGCCGCCGCCCGCATGCGAGCGTCAACTTCATCACGGTGCACGACGGCTTCTCGCTGAACGACCTTGTCTCCTACGACAATAAGCACAACGAAGCCAACGGCGAGAACAACCGCGACGGGGCCGACGGCAACGACAGCTGGAACTGCGGCGTCGAAGGACCGACCGACGACCCGAAGATCATCGAGCTGCGCGAGCGGAAGAAACGCTCGATGCTCGCGACGCTGATTCTCTCGCAAGGCATTCCGCTCCTTCTCGCGGGCGACGAGCGGAGTCACACCCAACAAGGCAACAACAACACCTACTGCCAAGACAACGAGCTGACCTGGCTCAGCTGGACGCTCGACGATCGCCAGAAGAAGCTGCTCGAGTTCACCAAGAAGGTGATCGACATCTGGCAAACGCAGCCGAGCTTCCACCGCCGCCGGTTCTTCCACGGCAAGTCGATCCGCGGCAACCAGGCGCCCGAAATCGTCTGGCTCGATCCCTCCGGCAAAGAGATGAGCGAAGAGGCGTGGAACACCCCCCACATGCGCTGCCTCGGCGTCCACTTCAACGGCGGCTTGGTCGACAACGACGAATACGGGGAGCCGATCATCGGCGACCACGTCGTCATTCTCTTCAACGCCGACCACGCGAACGAAATCCCGTTCGCACTGCCGGAGCTGGCAGGAGAGAACGACTGGGAGTGCCTGTTCGACACGGCGATTGAGAAGAAAGAAGAACCGAAAGCCGCAACGGAAGCAAAGGTCGACGCCAAGAGCATTTCAGCGGCGCGAGCCTACAAGTTGCGGCCTTGTTCGATGGCGGTCTTCACCGCGCCGGCGAAGGAGCGAGCCACGACCGCCGGATAGCATACAAGTAGCCGGTACTCACGGTCCGCAGTTACCGGGGGCGTGCTATCGCACCTCGCCGGAACCTCGCGGGGCTGCGCACGACGCCGGCGAGTTGCCTTTTTTGCGGCGCAGGGCGTCATTTGAACCCTTTCGCCGCCAAAACCGGGGAATTAAGGGCATGGCCCCGGACGTAACGGCTACAGTGGAGTCAATGACGCAACACATCCTCTTCAATCTCAGCGGCCGCTCCATCCCGCCGAACGCCAAGCTCGCCATCATCGGCGAACCCCAATTGGGCGATTACTTGGTCATCGAGACCAGTAGCGGAACAGCCGGGACCGCCGTCTGGCGGACCGAAGCTGAATTCAACCTCCAGCGGACGAGCGCAGCGCCGACAGGAACGCCTCCGCGCGCCGCCTGGATGCCCGAACTCAAACCGAAGGCGCCATACAGCTGACGCCGCGCGCCGAGTCGCTTCCATGTTCAACCCACTGACCGAACCGACGAGCAGACAATGACGTTCAAAAAGGGCGAAAAAGTTCTCACCGAAGATGGCGAAGTCGGCGAGATTCTCTTCATCGATCGGGGCGGCTTGGAAGCCCAGGTCGCGCTCGCGCGCATCAGCACCAAAATCCGATGCGACTCGCTGAAGAAGTTCGAAGCGGTGGAACCGAAAAAGCAACTCCGGCGTTCACGTAAGCAAGCTTCTTGAGTTCGCCCGACGGCAAAATCTCCAGGAGGTTGTCCGATGGCCAAGGATACGATGGTGCGGTGCGAAGAGAAGCGACTCCATAAGATCGACGGCAAGAAAGAATGGCGTTGGGTCCAGATTGCGGTGGCGGATCTTTCCAGCGACGGCGCAAGAGAAATTCGCTGCCTTTACTGCAACGGGGAAGTGAAGCTGCGCAAGCAGCAGTTGGCGGCGGGCCCGCAGGTTCACATCGAACACCGATCGCGCCAGGACGCCGAGCACTGCCAAGGCAGTCATGCGTACCAAGGCTCCCATCAGGCGTCATTGAAGCCTGTCTTGTGAGACGCCGAGTCGCGGAATGCAGCAGGAGACCTGCCCAGTTGTTTCATTTGAACCGCCAAGGGACGCTAAGAGGGGCCAAAGGAAAGGAGGTTGGAACCGCAGATAAACGCCAATAAAAGCTATCTGCGTTTATCGCTTTTCTCTGCGATTCCATACTTCATCTTTTCTTCTCTTCCGTCTTGTCCGTTGTGCCGTCGTGGTTCAATCCTCCCCGCATTCTCTTGGCGTCCTTGGCGGTTAGTCTTTGAACGTTGTCGTTTTCCTGCGGAATCTAGGAAAACATTCGACGCTGCTCCGCAAGTCCGCTACGCTAAAGGGCCGCTTTTCCGTCTGTTGCCACTCCTCTATTTTCAACCTAGCGAGGTTCGTATGACGCTTCTATCCCGCGCGTTGACCGCGATGCTGGCCCTCGGTTCGATCGCCTTCGTCGGCGACGTCCGCGCCGATGAGAAGGTTGCGATGAAGGGCGTTCACATGTGCTGCCCCGGCTGCGCGGCCGCCATTGAAGAAGCCGTCGCCAAGGCCATAGAAGACGAGAAAAATCCCGTCGAAGTCGTCGCAGAGATTGACCAGGAGAACGGCACGGTCGCGCTCGTCGGCTCCGACCTCGCCGCCGTTCAAGCCGCCGTCGACCAGATCGCCGCCGCCGGCTTCCACGGCAAGCTCGACAACAAGGAAGTGAAGTGGCCGAAGGCCGATCTCCCCAAAGGCAAAGTCGCCCGATTGGAAGTGACCGGCGTCCATAACTGCTGCGGCGCCTGCGTCAAGGCGATCAAGGGAGCGCTCGCCAAGGTCGACGGCGTCACCGGCGAAAGCGTGAAGCCGAAGGAATCTTCTTTCGTGATCGAAGGCGACTTCGAACCGAAGGCGGCGATTCAAGCCCTCCACAAGGCCGGCTTCCACGCGAGCCTGCCAGAGAAGCAGTAAGCGGCGCCAATCGAGTTCATCACATACGCCTCCCGGCCTCAGGTCGGGGGGCGTTTTGCTTTCTCACACACGTCGCCGCCTATGAAACGTCGCTAGCGCGACGCCCGCGATGCTGAGAATCGCCGCAGCGGAAGGTTCGGGAACGGCCGCAGTCGCAGCGACGGACGTCGCCATATCTTCCCACGTCAGTCCGAAGTTGCGTTGCCACGCGAGATAGTCCTGTCCGTCGGAATCACTGTCGCCATCGACGTCGGCGGCGTTGGTCGAGCCGAAGGCAGTCTTCCAGACCGCCAGGTCGTCGCCGTCGACGGCGCCGTTATTGTCGAAATCGCCGGCGAGCTGCACGAACGGATCGCTGAAGATCTCGTTGCTGAGGAAGCTTTGGTCGGTGAGAGTCTTGAGGAACGCGACCAGGGCCGCCTTCTGCTCGGCGGTGAAGTTGAGGTGGAGCGGCTGGCCGCCGACTTTTAGCCGAATATCAAGATTCGGATTGTTCTGGATGCCGGTGCTATAAAACTCGACGACTTCTTCGAGACTGGTGAAGCGACCGTCGTGCATGTAGCCGTCGCGAACTTCAGAATTGCGAAGGGAGGGCGTCTTGAACTGTCCAACGCCCGGAGGATTCACCCCGTCGTCGGCGGAGTTGTCGGCGTCGAGGCCAATGTTGCGCGGAGCGTCGCCGACTTGGGCGGCGGTGACATGGCACTGGTTGCAGCGCCCGGTGCCGTGGAACAGCCCGGCGCCGTCTATCTCTTGCTGAGTGTAGCCGGCGGCAGCGTAGTTGGGCGTGCCGGGCCCGCCGGCGGCGACTGCCGTGTCGAACTTCGACTGGTAGGCGACCATCGACCGCACGAACTGGGCGAGCGATTTGGAGATCCGATCCGAAGTCACTTCCGGCGTGCCGAAGGCGTTTTGGAACAACGTCGGGTAGAAGGTCGTGGCAGCGAGTTCGGCGGTGAGCTGCTGCAAGTTCGTTCCCATTTCAACCGGGTCTTGAATCGGCATGAGGACTTGATCTTCGAGCGTCGCCGCCCGCTCGTCCCAGAAGAATGATTTCCTGTTGTAGTAGGCGCCGTTGCTCAGCCCCATCGAGTGCCGACCGGTGAGGCCCCCTTCGAAGCCGACGCTTTTCGTCGCGGGATCAGAAAAGTCATTCTCCTGCTTGTGGCAAGAAGAGCAACTCAACCCGTCATTGTGCGAAATCCGTTCATCGTAGAACAGCACGCGGCCCAGCGTCGCGCCGGCGTTCGAGATCGGATTGTCGACCGGCGTGTTGTTGATGCCGGAAAGCGGCTGGTTCTTGAAATGATTCGGCAAATCGGTGACGGCGTATTTGACGTAGTCGTCCATCACGCTTGGCAGCGCGGGGACCCCGGGCGAGGCGGCCTGTAGCAATCGCGGCCCGCAGAGGACGGCGGCGATCAGAGCGAGCAATCCGATGCGGCGGAGTCGTGCCATAGTGGTCCGGCAAGCAAAAACATTGGGCGCAACTCGCCGCACAGAGTCAGTGCGGCCAGCGACGAGCGGAGAGTCTGTTCCGACGATCTCGGCCAACTGGCCGAGAAACGCCGCCAGGCGCAATCGCGGCCCGGCAACCCCATGGTACTGAGGAAGAAAACGGGGTCAACAAACGGGGCCCACAGGGACGACGCTGGCGCCTACCGGCAGAGCCAATCGGGCGTCGATATCAGCCCCCGGTTCTTCAAACCGGGGGCAACGCCGCCCCAAAACTACCTGGAAAGCCCGACGTACTCGCGCCCTCAATGAATCGCATACAGCAACACGTTCAGGCTGATGCGGGCCGCATCCTGCCGCGTGTAGCCTACGCACTGCGGGGCGGGGCCTTCCAGGGCGCAACTCAAATCGTATGGCGAGAAAATGATCGCGTGACGCTCGTCGATTTTGATCGATTCGAGTTGGGGAGGGGCTTGAGTTTTGACAGCAGGCGTCGTGGGCGAGGGTACGTCTCCCTCAGCGGCGTCCGTATCCATAGGGCGCTGGCGCGTCACTTTCGAGAGATCGTAACCGCCGAACTCCGTCGTGAAGAGCGGGTCGTCCGCAGGAATCGGAGTCAGCGGCGCCTCGGGGAAGATGACGCCGAGTTCTTTTTGCAGCGAGTCCGTGAATTCGCGATTGCCGCAAATCGCATCAGCCAGGATCGTGCCGCCGCGCGCGACGAACTCCTTCAGACCGGCGCGCTCCGCGGGCGTCAGCTCAAACGCCGTTCGACCATGGAACATCAGAAAGTTGTTGGTGAACAGCGTCGGCGAAGCGAGCGACACCTCCTGCGGGACGGCGATCGTCACGCGCAGTTCGCGATCGGCCAGATGGAGCAAGTTGCGCAGCGCCCCCGGCGCCCCTTCGCAGCCGCCGGGGTGCAGGATATTGGCGATGCGAATCTGGCCGCGTGGGTGGTCGGTCTCGTCTCCGGCGTCGACCGTCGGCAGCGACGGGTCCTTGAAGGCGACTTCACGATTGGTGGCGTAAGCGAGGATGTTGAGGCCCAGCGTTTCGGCTTGTTCGACGCGCGCCCGCACCGCCGGCGAGTAGGCGAATTCGCGTTCTCGACCCATCAGTTCCCAACGGCAGGCGAGGTCGTCGGGCGCGTAGACCGCCGCGGTGCGACAGCTGACGTCGACGCCCCACAACATCGGCGCGCTTGCCGGATCGACCGGACGTTCCATCCGCCAGATCGGGTGGCTCGGCGGCAGTGGCGAGAGTTTCGCGTCAGGACCAGGGAACAACTCGGCGATGAGCTTTCGGACCGCGCCGTCGTAGTCGCCTCCGGCGCATGACCGGTCGAAGAAAAGAAAGCCGCCCCGATCGACGTACATGCGGAGCTTTCGTCTCTCTTCCGCGGAGAACGCCGGAGCGTCGTGGCCGCTGATGTAGAGGACGGGCGTTTGGAGCAGGTCCTCCACCGTGGCGGGGCCGACGTCGACGACCTGGTGAGCGAGCGGAACCTGCCAAGCATTTTCGACCTCGGCGACGAGGTTGTGCAGCGCGCCGCGGTGGCGTCGCCAATCGCCATGCGGTTCATGCTTCAGGTGGGCTAGCAACAGCGGACGGCGACCCTTCGACAGAAAGAGCAAGTAAAAGCTCGTCGAAACGCGAGTGTCGTTGAGATGCTCTTCGTCGAGGTCCGAAGGCCAGGAGCCGTCGAGGAGTTGCAGACCCACGACCGTCTCCGCGCCTTCGCGATACCAATCGTGATCGCCGATGAACCGTTGCGCGGTGATCCGGCCAACCCGCTCCAGCGCGAACAGGTAGTAGGAATGCCAATAATCGACGCCCGGATTGCGATTCACCGAAAAGTTGCGGCGCAGCCAGGAGTTGGCGTTATCGACATGCTTGTTGGGCGCTTGCGGTTGGCAACAAGCGATCGCTTCGCCGGCGACGCGAGCGTCGGCCGGTTCGAGGCGTTGCGAAGCGGCCAGGACCGAAGCGATGCCCGCGGCCGTCATGCTGCCCGTGCCGGGGTAGCCGGGGCCCCAGCCCCACGAACCGTCGGGGTTCTGCGCACGCCGCCAATAGGCGAGCGCCAATCGCCACGTTTCGTCGGAGGCAGTGACGCCGACGCGCTCGGCTTCGTAGAGCGCGAGCATGGCCATGTGCGTCATCGAGTTGTCGGTGTGATCGGGCGTGCCGAGCGTGGGGATGGCCCACATGCCGGCGTTCTCGCCTGCGCGAACTTGATGCTCTTCGAGCCAGCGGACGTTGCGCTGAATAAGAATCAGATCGCGCTCCGGCTCGGCGTAGCAGAAGACCATCGTTTGGAGCGCGGTCGTGTAGGTGGCGTCGGCATGGAATTGGCGGAGATGCTTCAGGGCTTTGGCGACGGTTTCGTCCTTGACGTCGCAGCCAGATTGCAGGAGGGCGAGGGTCGCAAGCGGCGTAAGGCCGCCAGCGTAGAGGGCGCGCTCTTCCCACGTGCCGTCGTCGCGCTGTTCCGCTTTGAGAAAACGAACGCCGTCGGCGATCGCCTCGTTGACTTGAGCGGCGGTGACGCCGGCGGGCGTCTGGGCGCGTGCGGGATGGCTGCGATCGATATGTGACGCGACGGCGAGTGCGGCGATGAGAAGTGCGCGGCGAATGAGCAGGTCAGCCAACGTCGGCAACCTCAAGCGTTCGTGTAGAAGTTATCCATGCACCCTTCGTGCGAGTTCACTTCAAGCGTTTCTTGAGCAAGGATTGCCCAACAAGGTCGGCCGAGGTTACGCCTAGATAGCTCCATTGTACGCAATTCGAGCGCCGATGAAGCTCCGACCGGTTCCGTCAGGCTAGAAATCCTGACTTACACCGGCTTCGGATTCCGCTCCACGAAGGACCGCTGATGCCAGTAGGGATACGCGAGTTGCGTCTCGCTGGCAGCATCGAGCTTGGCGACTTGCTCTGCCGTGAGATTCCAGCCGACGGCGTCGATATTCTGCCGCAGTTGTTCCTCGTTGCGGGCGCCGATGATCACCGTCGACACCGTCGGCCGCTGCAGCAGCCAGTTCAGCGCGATCTGCGGCACGCTCTTGCCCGTCTCCTGGGCGACTTTGTCCAGGGCGTCGACCACCTTGTAGACCTGTTCCATCGGCACGGGGGGCCCCGAGTCGATGGCGGCCTGGCTCTTCAGCCGGCTCACTTCGGGGAGCGGCTGCCCGCGGCGGATCTTCCCGGTGAGACGACCCCAACCGAGCGGGCTCCACACGACGGCCCCGACCCCTTGATCCATGCCGAGCGGCATCAGTTCCCACTCATAGTCGCGCCCCACCAGCGAATAGTACGTCTGGTTGGCAACGTAGCGCGACCAACCGTGGCGATCGCTGGCGGCGAGCGACTTCATGAGGTGCCAGCCCGAAAAGTTCGAGACGCCCAGATACCGGATCTTGCCGGCGCGAACCATGTCGTCGAGCGTCTGCAGCGTCTCCTCGACCGGCGTCTTCGCGTCGAACCCGTGGAGTTGAAACAGATCGATGTAGTCCGTGCCGAGCCGCCGCAGCGATCCCTCCACGGCCTGAATGAGATGGAATCGCGACGAGCCGACGTCGTTGGCGCCTTGCCCGCTGCGGAAGGTCGCCTTCGTGGAGATGAGCACCTTCTCGCGGCGTCCCTTGATCGCTTGCCCCAAAATCTCCTCGGCCATCCCCTTCGAGTAGATGTCGGCCGAGTCGAACATGTTCAGCCCCGCGTCGAGACAGACGTCAATCAGGCGGGTCGCTTCCGCGACGTCGGTCTCGCCCCACGCTTTGAACATCTCGGTGCCGCCGCCGAAGGTGCCGGTGCCGAGCGTGAGGGCGGGGACGTTGAAACCGGAGTGGCCGAGGCGTCGGTATTCCATGGCGAGATGTTCCTGAGGCGGGAGGGAAGGGCAGGACTCAATTTTTCAATTTTTCAATTTTCGCGATTTGAGGGCCGGAAGGCCAGGAGGTAGCCGCGGATCGTTGACCCGCGCCTGCCCTTGCAACCGTCATCGCCGGCACACGCTGTCCTTGTTGCTCGCCGCCGGATGGACATTTCTGAGCTAGGGTTTTCGTAACGCCCGGCGATCGGCCGATCGGCGGGTCTTGTCACGTTGCTTTTCTACAAACTCATTCGGCGGGCCAGCTTGGCCCAATTGGTTCCCACTACTTTTCTTGAGGGCGCCGCTTCGTCGGCACAGGGGGTTGTCATGTTGAAACGCATTCCACGGTATGTCTTAGCTGCGGCCTTCATGGGCGCAACGGTCGCCGCGGCGACGGTGCAGGCTCGCAGCGGCCATGGGGGCGGCCACGGCGGCGAACACCATGGCGGCGAGCACAAGGGAGGCGAGCATCACAGCGCTGAACATCACAGCAGCGAGCATCATCATTCCAGTGAGCACCACCATTCCAGCAAACATCACTCGGATCGTCACGCCGATCATCACGACAGCCATCATGGTTGGCATCACGACGCCCAAGGTTGGGTGAACGGCCGTCACGGCGCCGATCGCCCCTTCACGAACGAATGGTACGCCGGCCATCCCGGCGCCTGGCGATATCGCTACCTGGCCGGCGGCCTTTGGGGTTGGGCGGGCATCGACACGGTGAATTCGTGGCTCGGTTGGACCACCTACGACGGCAACAACACAGCCGCGCCTGAAGCGAATCAAGCGAGCGTGCCGACGATCGGCCAGTCGCCCGTGCTGGCGGCGAACGTCGGAACCGCCGAACCCGCGGCGAGCGATGAAAACAAGCCGGCCGGCGATTGGTTGCCGCTCGGCGTCTTCGCCTTGGAGTCGCCGACCGCAGGAGGCGAGCAGTTGGTCCAACTCGCCCTGCGTCGCGACGGAACGCTCGAAGGCGTCGCCTACTCGAAGGCGACCAACGAAAGCTCGAACCTCGCCGGCGAGGTCGATCGCGAAACGAACAAGGCCTACTGGAAGGTCGACGCCAATCAGAAGGTCGCCTTCGAGGCGCCGCTGAAGACGCTCACCAGCGGCAAAGGGCCGGTGGAAGTGACGCTCGCCGACGGCGAGAAAGAAACCTGGACCTCGGTGCGGTTGAAGCAGCCGGCGGAGTAGTCGCAGATCGACGATTTCGAGTTGTAATTCCACGGGGTGCCACTGGCATGTTGCCAGTGAGAAGTGCCGAGCGAGTACCCGCTTCAACACTGGCGACACGCCAGTGGCACACCAATTCTTTTCTTGTGGGGAGTATTTCAGATGTCGAAGCGTTCAATTGGAATGACGTTGGCCACGGCCACCCTGGCGATGGTCGTCATCGTGGCGAAAGCCGAAGCCCGCGGCGGTCGCGGCGGAGGAGGCGGCGGCCGCGCCTTCAGCGGCGG
>JBGSMO010000322.1:0-1588 GCA_041740115.1 Pirellulales bacterium | reverse complement strand
CCCGGCGCCTCCCTCTCGCGACTCGCAACTCGCGGCCCGCAACGCCCCGGCCCCCGCCGCGGCATTTCGCTCCTCGAAGTCCTCATTTCGATGTTCGTCCTCCTCTTCGGCCTCATGGGCGTCGCCGCCATCTTCCCGGTCGGCAACCACTACGCCGGCAAAGGCGAGCAATTCGACCGCGGCTCCGCCCTCGCCGAAGCCGCCTTCGCCGACCTCAAAGCCCGCGGCATGCTTAGGCCCCAGCTTTGGCTTTACGCCGCTATTCCCGAAGCGCCCGCGGTTCCCAATGATCGGCGTGTGATTCAGCCGCCTCTCAATCCCCAACCTCGCGGCTCTGTCGCAGACACGTTCAATTACGTCGGCAACGGCGGACCGGGACATGCCTTCGTCATCGATCCGCTCGGCATCGCCGCCGAACTTACGACCAACGGGGGCGCTACGGCCAATCTCCGCTCCGACGTGTTTCCTTTCGCCTACTTCAGCGACTCCGCGCCTGACGGCTTGATTCAAAACGATCCAACGCTCCCCAGCAACATCGAGAACCCATGGAACCAGATGGGGACGAGGCCGCTCCAGGGCGAGCGCTGGCCCCTCCGTCGCATTTCGCTCCCCTCCAACAACGCCAGCCAACCGACGATGCCCACCGCCGTCGCGGAGACCATTTTCCGTCTTCACGATGACGTGACCAACGAACTTCCGGCCGAAAACGACCGCCCCGGCATCCAACGCTGGACCGCCGTCGACTCGACGGGCGGCGCGCCGAACAACACCCCCAAAGATCCCTCGGACGACACCCTTCTCGCCCGCTCGTACACGGGTAGTTACTCGTGGATTGCTTCGGTCGTGCCGACCTCGCTGGAAAGCGTGGCCTCCCTTCAGCCGATTAACTCCCGCTTCGGCAGCGACCTGTACGAAGTCTCGGTCGCTATTTTCAACAAGCGCGAATTGCTCCCATCCGCGCAATCGGAACGCAGCATCGACGCTCAGCTCTTGCTCGGCGGCGAACTGATCATTCGCGCCGCCAACAACAATGTCGACGCCGTCGACGCCGTCGCCGATGGCATTCGTCCCGGCAACTGGATCGCCCTGGCCGGCGTCCACCCGACCACCGGCCAGTTCATGTTGAAATGGTACCGCCTCCTCTCATTCGATGACGAGACCCTGGAAAACGTCGGCCCCAACGGCAACGGGACCGGCAGCTACGCCATCCGTCGCGCGATGCTCGACGGCCCCGATTGGCCGATGACCCTCAATAGCGGCCTCCGCTCAGCCAATAACCTCCGCGCCATCCTCCTCCCCGGCGTCATCAGCGTCGCCACGCAGATGCTGCCGATGGAGGCTCAGTAAGTTGCGAGTCGCGAGTTTCGAGTCGCGAGAGAAGACGGAAAAAAGCAGGAGTCGAACAGAAGCCAACGTAACTCGTAACTCGTAACTCGCTGCTCACAACTCGCAACTCGCAACTAGCTTTTAAAAAAAACTCCTACTTGGGGCAAAACAAGTAGCATAGGAACAGTAAACGTCATGTCCCTTCGCCGCACACGCGTCGCTCGCACCAGCCGCACCCGCCCGGCCCGCCGCGCCCGGCTCC
>JBGSMO010000461.1:0-5764 GCA_041740115.1 Pirellulales bacterium | reverse complement strand
TCCCCTTGAACATCATCGCGGTGAACGGAATCTCGCCCGTGACGGCCAGCTTCTGTTCCAGCGCCTCGATGGCTCCGGCGATCTTGATGCCGAAGGTCTTGAAGCCGAAGTTCAGCGTATTGCCATTCCAGGCTTGTTCCAGATCGCTCACTTTGTCGCCGTACTGCGCTTGCAGCGAGTCGACGAATCGTTCTAGCCGCGACTTCGCCTCTTCGGCGGTGAACGTGTGAGGAACCTCCAAGTGAAACTTCGGCACGCCAGCGCTCCTGCATTGATTCCCCTCCCTCGCAGGGAGGGGTTAGGGGAGGGATTTCGAGAATTAAAGCCCCCGGCTTCGCCGGTGGACGAACTTTAGATCGACTCGTTTCGCTAATCGTCCACCGGCGGAGCCGGGGGCTTTCAGGAACTGTGAATCTTACGCCACGCGGCCATCACAGGTTAGACCGCCGCGCTCGAAGAAAACTCAGAACCCCCCACTCGCGACTGCTCTCGGTTAGAGAGCGGAGTCGCCGTCACGCTTCGAGATCATCGAGATCGGTCCGATCATGGCCATGCCACAGCGGCAGACCGGCGCGGACTCGGGCGGCGAGGACTTCCAACTTTTCATCGGTCCCCGGCATAGCCCGCGTCGCGTCAAATCGACGCTCTTCGATCGTTTCGGGTTCGAAATCCCACTGGCCCTGCTTGATCGCTTCTAACACCGACTTTGGCACGTCTTGATCTCCCCCCACAAGAAATCCAGATGAGATCCACGACGGATGGTGATCGGCGTCCTCCGGGACGTCTGCCCGTCAATATGGCGGAACCGCGCGGGGTGTCAAGGAAAATGGTTCCCCGCCCAAGAACTCCCGCGCAGCGTCAAAAAAAGCGTCCTAACCCGCCACGCCCATTGAGCCCCGCCGCTCGCGGCGGGTTCGCGGGGCACGCCCCGCGGCTAAATGGTGCCAACGGCCTGGAGTTGTTGTCGTAGCGCCGCCACATGCGATGCACAAACCGGGCCGGCGCGATCGCCGCCGCAGGCCGCGCTCCGCACCGCGACGACGTCGACCGTTTCTAATGGCAACTGTGCGATCGCAGCCGAAGTGAGTCGTCCGGCAGCTGCTGTGGTGACTCCGTGCCGTCGCACACGCTGGAACATTGCACTCAGTTCCGTGGCGTCGAGGCATTCCAGGAGCGTCCCCTTCCGCTTGTCGAATGTGTCGATCAACAACCAACGGCAGTGAGCGTCGATGGCCAGCACGACGACATCCGCCGGGGCAGGGGAGTGCGCGGCGACGTCATCGGCATAGATCACCGCCACCAGATCCTTGCCGGCCGCCGCGATCTCGCATTGCGCCGCCAGCCAAGCGTCGCGCCACATCCGGTCGCGACATTGAGCGAGCCCCAGCTTGAACTGGCTGATGCCTTCGATCTGCAACAACTCCCGGGCGCCTGCCGTCGAGCAATCAAGCAACTCGCCCGCCGCGGCTGAAACCTTCGCGCGTCCTCCCACGCGGGCGACGATCGAGCGCGCGACGTCGGCGTCTACCGGGCCCAGCGGCCCGTTGCCCGGTTCCTTCAGGTCGATCCAATCGGCGCCGCCGCGCAACGCCGCGTCTGCTTCTTCGACGTTACGCACGCTTACGAGCAATTGCGTCACGGCGCTTCCTCGATGGGAGCGACCGCGGCTTCACGAATCTCGCGCAACCGTCGATTCAAACGCCGGATCACTTCGCCAGTAAGCGGCTCGCACCAGGTCCCGCGGATCGTGACATACCCTTCGCACCAGGCGCCAAGCGCCGGCTTCACGTCGACCTTCGCCCACTCCGGCGCTTTTTCCGACAGCCGCGCCACCAAGTTCACGCACTCCGGAGGCTCGGTGCGAATCGTCGGCAAGTGCGCCGGCCCTTGTCCGAGAAAGAAAGCTTCGACTACTTCAGCCGGCACCGCAGCCGGCGCGCTGCCGCGCAAGTTAAACAGCACATGCCCGTCGTGAAAAGAAATCCGCGGCCGCCGTAGCTCAACCGTCGACGCCCCGACCATGAGTGCTGCCAACAGAGCGACGATTCCGCAGAAGATTCGCACGATCAGCGCCCCAAACCACCAAGACGCCGCGAGCGCAACGACGCCAATCGCGGCAAACGTTAGCAGCGTCGTCCACAAAGCGCGTCGGTTCGGTTGCAGCCAGACTTCCGTCATTGTCGTGAACAGCGAATCCTGAAGTGATCTGCAACCCGACGCCTTAGGCCCCGGTCACTGACCGGGGCCTGATTCCCGCCGCAGTGTACCGCAAAGCCGGCCGCCGTCGCAGGGCCCGCGGGACGCATGCAATCACTGCGTCGGCAGCCAAACGACGCCCATAGACTTGCCGCTCGGTTCCCTTTAACCTTTTGACTCTCCCCAGGCAGCATCGCTAGGCGGCGAGAGCTTACCCGAGGAACGATTCGACATGACGATGAGCGCGGAAACGTCGACGACCGGCAATAAGGCTCTGTGGGCGATTGTCGCCGTCATTTTGCTTTATGGTTTAAGCTTCGCGGCGGGCCTTCCGCAGCAATGGACCGCCACAGCCCTAGGCGGTCACGCGGCAGCCGAT
This sequence comes from Pirellulales bacterium, assembly GCA_041740115.1. GTDB lineage: Bacteria > Planctomycetota > Planctomycetia > Pirellulales > Lacipirellulaceae > Lacipirellula. The sequence continues at coordinate 3,189 of JBGSMO010000461.1, read as the reverse complement.
GCGCACAGCGACGAAGTAGCCCACGCTGACGCTGGCGAACACGCGGCGATCGTGCCGCCCCCGCTCTGGACGGTGATCCCGTTCGTGTTGCTGCTCGGCGCGATCGCCGTCTTTCCCTTGATGCACGCCACCGAGCATTGGTGGGAGAACAATCTTAACCGCTTCATCGTCGCCGTCGGTTTGGGAGCGGTCGCGCTGGCGTACTACGCCTTTCTCCACTCGACGCCAATCGAGGCCCACTGGCCAGGCCACGCCGTGCTTGAAGCCAACGACGGCTTCTTCCAGACCCATTTCATCATGGCGGTTCTGGGCAACGCGCTGCTGCAAGAATATATCCCGTTCATCGTTCTCCTCTTCAGCCTCTACACGATCGCCGGCGGCATTCGCATTACCGGCGATCTGCAAGCGACGCCGACCATTAACGCCATTTACATGCTAGTCGGCGGCGTCCTTGCCAGTTTGATCGGCACGACCGGGGCGGCGATGCTGCTGGTTCGCCCGCTGCTCGAAACGAACCGCGAGCGAAAGCACGTCGCTCACACGGTCGTGTTCTTCATTTTCATCGTCTGCAACTGCGGCGGCTGCCTGCTGCCCATCGGCGATCCGCCGTTATTTCTTGGCTATCTGCAGGGAGTCGACTTCCTCTGGACGCTACGACTGTGGCCCGAGTGGTTGTTCGTCAACGGATCGCTGCTGGCAATCTACTGGCTGATGGACCAGTTTTATCACCATCCCCGCGAAACGGTCCGCGACATCGAACGCGACGTCACGCAAATCCGCCGACTCAAGATCAGCGGCCTCGGCGTCAACGGGCTGCTGCTTCTCGGCATCGTCGTCGCGGTGGCGACGCTCGATCCGAGCAAGGCGTTCCCAGGCACTGCGTGGCATCCCTGGATGTACTTCCGCGAGGCGATTCAATTGGGGCTCGTTGCCCTATCGCTCGCCTTTGGCCCGCGCCAATCGCGGCAAGCCAATCGATTCAACTACGCCGCCATCATTGAGGTGGCGGCCCTGTTTGTCGGCATCTTCATCTGCATGCAGCCGGCGCTGCAGATATTAAAGGCCAACGGCGCTAATCTTGTCGAACGCTTCGACATGGGGCCGGGCAAGTTCTTTTGGGCGACCGGCATCTTGTCGTCATTCCTGGACAACGCTCCCACCTATCTCGTCTTCTTCCAGACGGCACAGATTCCTGCAGAGATCGGCGGCCCGACGGGCGGCGTGCCCGAGCCGTTGCTGATCGCCATCAGCCTCGGCGCCGTGTTCCTGGGCGCCATGACCTACATCGGCAACGGCCCCAACTTCATGGTGAAGGCGATCGCCGAGAAGTCGGGCGTCAAGATGCCGAGCTTCTTCGGCTACATGGGCTACAGCCTGCTGATCCTGCTGCCCATCCTCGCCTTGATGGACTGGATCTTCATCCTGCGGCCGTAGCGCGTAGCGCCGCCTTTGGGATGGCATGCTCTCGCCCCGAGGCGCGAGCATGCAGAACTCGGGTAGGGGCGTAGCGTCGAAAACATGGTTACTCGGAGTACCGGCGAGACCATGCTACCCCTTTTCTTGCCACGACCGCTCGCAATCCAAGCTTTTCGCCGCCCCCCGCCCTCTCTAGAATGGTGGTTTCCCGCCGTTTCGCTCGCTGTCGGCTCCCCTTCCGCTTTCCCGAACTGCTCGCCACGTGCCTTCGCCCACCATTATTCGCCAACGCGATCTCGACGAAATCTCCGAACGGCTCGAGGCCGCGCCGATCATCGGTTTTGACACCGAGTTCGTCTCCGAAGACACGTTCCATCCCGAGCTTTGTCTGATCCAGGTCGTCACTCCCGACGAAATGGCGGTCATCGACCCGCAGGAAGTCGACGTGATGCCATTCTGGCGGGCCGTCGCCGCTCGGGAGAAGACCACGGTCTTCCACGCCGGCCGCGAGGAGCTTAGCTTTATGCTCCGCGCCGTCGGCGCCATTCCGCAGCGCAGCTTTGACGTGCAGTACGCCGCCGGCTTCTGCTCGAACGAGTTTCCCGCTTCTTACGGTTCCGTCGTCGGCAAATTTCTCGGCAAGCAGCCGATGAAGGGTGAGCAGCGCACCGATTGGCGCCGCCGTCCGCTGACCGACGCTCAAATTAACTACGCCCTCGAAGACGTTCGCTATCTGCTGCCGCTTTTCGATCGACTTACTAAGAGCCTCAACAGTCGCGGTCGGCTGACGTGGCTCAAGGACGAGCTCGCCCAATGGCAGCAGAGCATCGTCGACGCGCAGGACCGGAAAGATTGGCGGCGCGTTTCAGGGATTGGCACGCTGAACGCCCGCAACCTCGCCGTCGTCCGCGAGCTTTGGCTCTGGCGGCAGGATGAAGCGCGGCGGCTGAACCAACCCCCCAAGCGACTCCTCCGCGACGACTTGCTTGTTGAAATCGCGAAGCGCAAAACCGATCAGCCTGATCAGATCCTCGCCATCCGTGGCTTGCAGCGAAGCGACCTCCGTCGCAAGGCGCAAGATCTCGCCGATTGCGTCCGCCGCGGCATGGAGGCGCCGCTGGAGCGCGGCGAGCGCCTCGCCCAGCGCGAACCGCCGCCGCAGCTCAACCTGTTGGGTCAGTTCCTCACGCCGGCGCTCACTTCGATCTGCCGACAAGCCGAAGTTGCCGCCAGCATGGTCGGAACCGCCACCGACGTCCGCGAACTCATCGCCTATCGTTACGGCTTTGGCGGCATCAACCCGAACGAAACGCCAGTGTTGCTCCAAGGGTGGCGGGCCGATCTCGTCGGCAATCTGCTCGACGACCTCCTCGGCGGCAAGAAGTCAATCCGCATCGCCGACCCGAAGCACGAAGACCCTCTCGCCTTCGACGACGTGACGTAGCAGCGGGCAATCCCAGTAGCCGCGGGTCAACGACCCGCCGGAGCGGCAGGAAAAACTAACCACCAAGGCACGAAGATCACCAAGAAGCACGAAGGAATGCAGTGAAAGAAGAAGGGCGACCAACACGTCGTCGAAGCCAACGCTCCCCGATATTTGTCTTCTTTTTTCTTCTCCTTAGTGCGTCTTTGTGTCCTTCGCGCCTTGGCGGTTAGTCTTCCAAACCCTTTCGCGGGCCCTCACCCCGCCGTCGTTGCCGGATCCTCATTCGCCTCCGCCGGTTTCGGCGCCTCGGCAATCGGTCGCGCCGGCGGCGGCAACACGGGCGGCCC
>JBGSMO010000295.1:0-10644 GCA_041740115.1 Pirellulales bacterium | reverse complement strand
CCATGCATATGATCGGGCGTCGAGACGATGACGGCGTCGATCCCCTTCCCCAGCTTGTCGAGCATCACGCGATAGTCGCGAAACGGGGCGGCCTTTGGAAACGCTTGCTGGGCCGAACCCAAAAAGTTCGTATCGACGTCGCAGAGTGCAACGATCTCGGCGCCCGGCGCGGAGGCGATACACTCGAGATCATCCCGACCTTTGTTACCGACGCCTACCGAAGCGATCCGCAGCTTTTGCTCCGGCCCGGCAGCGAAGGCTCCTCGCGTGCGGAGAAACGGGCCTGCCGCCAGTGCCGCGGCGCCAAGTCGCAGGGCATCGCGGCGAGTGAGATGAGCGGCAGCCGAGCGGCGAACGAGCGGAACGGAAGCGTCAAACGACATGGAAGACCTCGTCAGGTGGAGTCGATGGCGTCACCGAGCCGCGGTCGGCCCGTCGCTCCAGTATACGAAGTCGCACCGCGCCGCCGCGAGCATCTGCTAGAGTTCGCTAGCCGAGAATGAAATCTCGCAAAAAAAGAATAGCCCCTGTCGGAGCGACGCGGATCGGGGGGCGAAATCCCGCGTCACCCTTCCGGGGGCCTCTTGAATCTATGGCGGCGTCCAGCACGTCATTCTGAGCGTAGCGAAGAATCTGGCGTCGTCGACCGGAGTGCTAGATTCTTCGCTCCGCTCAGAATGACGCCCTATTCTACTGACTCGCTAATGCGTCCCCGCCGTCTGCAGCGGCTTCCGCCGCACCGGATGCTCCTCATCCTCATCGCCAGCAAACTTATGGATCGTCGGCTCCACGGCCGCCATCGGCTTCCACCACTCCGAAAGCCCCTGCAACAACAGGAAGAACACCGGCGTGAAGAAGACCGCCAAGATCGTCGACGTGATCATCCCGCCAAACACCGCCGTGCCGAGCGCCTGCTGCCCCGCGGCGCCCGCGCCCGTCGCCCATACGAGCGGCGCGACGCCGAGGATGAATGCGAACGAAGTCATCAAAATCGGCCGGAACCGCAGCCGGGCCGCTTCCACCGCAGCGTCGTAAATCGAACGCCCTTCCTTCCGCAGGTCGCGAGCGAACTCGACGATCAAAATCGCATTCTTGCTCGCCAGCGCGATGATCAACACGATGCCGATTTGCGTGTAGATGTTATTGTCCATCCCGCGAATCGACACGGCCGCCACCGAGCCAAGCAAACCGAGCGGCACCACTAGAATCACCGCCGCCGGCAGCAGCCAGCTTTCGTATTGTGCTGCAAGCACCAGGTACACCAGCAGCACCGCGAACGCGAAGACCCACACTGCCTGACCGCTGATCCGCTTCTCTTGGAACGATTCGCCGGTCCAGTCGTAGCCCATCGAATCAGGAAGTTCCGCCTTGGCGATCTCCTCCATGATGGCGAGCGCCTCGCCAGAGCTGACGCCCGGCGCCGGCTCGCCGCGGACGGCAGCCGTCGGATACAGGTTGTAGCGCTGAATGATCTGCGGACCGAACGAACGGTTCACCTTCACCACCGAGCCGAGCGGAATCATCTGGCCGCGCAGGTTGCGCACCTCCAGTCGTTCGATGTCGCGCGGATCGAGCCGGAAATCTTCTTCCGCCTGCACCCGCACTTGGAAGGTGCGGCCGAACTTGTTGAAGTCGTTCACGTACGCCGAACCGAGGTAGGTCTGCAGTGCACCGAACACCGACGACAACGGCAGATTGAGCGTTTTCACTTTCACGCGGTCAATGTCGATGTACAACTGCGGCACGCCGGGACGGAACGTTGAGTTGACGGCCGCCAGCTTCGTTTGCGAGTTGGCGGCTTCGACGATCCGAGCCGTCGCGGCGCCGAGTTCGCCCAGGCCGACGCCCGATCGATCTTCCACTTGCATCTGAAAACCGCTGCGGAAACCCAGGCCGCGAATCGCCGGCGGCGGGAAGGCGAAGATCTGAGCTTCGCGAATCTGCGAAAACTTGCCCATCAAGCTGCCGAGAATCCCCTGCAGGCTCAAGTCTTTTCCGGGCCGATCCTCCCAATCGTCGAACCGCATAAACACGGTCGCCGCATTCGACGCCGCGCTGCCGTCGAGCAGCGACAGACCGCCGACGTTGAACCAGGTCATGATGCCCGGTTCCTTCTCCATGATCTTGTTGATCTGGTCGGTGACCGCCTTGGTACGCGACTGCGAGGCCGCGTCGGGCAACTGAATCGCGGCGATGATATAGCCTTGATCTTCAATCGGCAAGAAGCCGGTCGGCACCTTGCCGTACCACCATGCCGTGAGGCTCACGAGCCCGACGAACGCGAGCATCGTCACCCAGCGGAACCGCAACAGTCCGCGCACGATGGCGACATAGACGCGCTCGACTTTGTCGTAAGCGTAATTGAAGCCGCGGTAGAACCAGTTCTTCCGCTCCGGCGGCTTCCGCAAATAGGTGGCGCATTGCGCGGGCTTCAGCGTCACCGCGTTGATGGCGCTGATGAGCGCCGTCGCAGCAATGGTCAGCGCGAACTGCCGGTACAACTGCCCGGTGATGCCGCCCAGAAACGCCGTCGGAAGAAACACGGCCATCAGCACCAGCGTGATGCCGATAATCGGTCCCAGCACCTGCTCCATGGCTCGAATCGTCGCCTCGCGGGGCGGCATTCCGCGCTCGATATGGTGGGCCGCCGCCTCGACGATCACGATCGCGTCGTCGACCACGATGCCGATCGCCAGCACTAGGCCGAACAGCGTCAGCATGTTCACCGAAAAGCCCATCATGTACATCGCGGCAAACGCCCCGATGATCGTCACCGGCACCGTCGTCGCCGGCACCAGCACGGCCCGCCAGTCTTGCAGGAAGACCAGAATCACGATCAGCACCAGCACGCCGGCTTCGATGATCGTGTGATAGACCGACTCGATCGACGCCTCGACGAACGCGGTCGTATCGAGCGGGAAATCAACAAGCATCCCCTCGGGGAACGAGTCCTCCATCCTGGCGATGGCGTCGCGCACTCCCTGGGCAACGCTCAGCGCATTCGCCCCCGGCAGCTGATTCACCGCCATGCTCGAAGAAGGAACGCCCCCCTTCTCGGCATACTGGTCGTAGTTCTGACCTCCCAATTCCACGCGGGCGACGTCTTTCAGATACGTCACGCGGCCGTCTTCGCTCGCCTTAACGACGATATTTTCGAACTGCTCAGGTTCGCTGAGCCGTCCGAGCGCGGAGACGATGTACTGGAAGTCGAGTGTATTGGGCGACGGAGGCTGCCCGACTCGCCCCGCCGCCACCTGGACGTTCTGCTCCTGAATCGCAGCGTAAACGTCCTGGGTCGTTAGATTGCGCGCCTTTAACTTCTCAGGGTTGAGCCAGACCCGCATCGAGTAGTTGTTGCCGCCGAAAATCTGCACGCCGCCGACGCCCGGCACGCGGCTGATTTCGTCCTTGATCCGCAGGTTCATGTAGTTCGACAGGTACAACGACGAATAACGCTCGTTCTCCGACGTCAAACTCACCACGATCACGATCGACGTCGACTGCTTTCTGACGGTGATGCCTTGCCGGCGGACCTCCTCCGGCGTCTGCGGCTCGGCCACGGCCACCAGGTTCTGGACGAGCACCTGGGCTTGATCAAGATCGGTGCCGATTTCAAACGTCACCGTGAGCGCATAAGTGCCGTCGCTGGAGCAGACCGACGACATGTAGAGCATGTTTTCGACGCCGTTGACCGACTGCTCGATCGGTGAGGCGACCGTGTCGGACACCACCTGCGCGTTGGCGCCGGGGTACACCGCGTTCACCACCACCGTCGGCGGCGTCACGTCGGGGTACTGCTCGATCGGCAGACCGAACACCGCGACGCCCCCCATGATCATCGTGACGATCGCGATGACGTTGGCGAAAATCGGTCGGTCAATGAAGAAGCGACTTAACATAGGATGTCAGTTTCCCCCCGTGGCCGACGCCTTGGCGGGGGTCGTCGTCGAAAGCTGGGCATCGCTCTTCGGCATGGCCGGGTCGTTCGAGGCGTCGAGTTGCTTCGCCTCGGGAAGGTCCATCGTTCGCTCGGGCTTCACCGGCGTTCCGGGACGAGCCCGTTGCAAGCCGTTGATGACGACCCAGTCGCCCTCCTGCACCCCTTCGTTCACCACGCGCATATTGGCGACGCGCAGCCCCAACTTCACGGACCGGCGTTCCACGATATCCTTCTCGTTGACCACCAGGACGTATTCGCCGCTCTGATCGGTCGCAATCGCGCGGTCGGGAACCATCAATCCCGGAGCCGGCGTGCCGACTGGCAGCCGCAAGCGGACGAACATGCCGGGGACTAATGATTTATCCTCGTTCGGAAAAATACCGCGACGCATCTGCGTGCCTGACTGTGGGTCGATGCCCGCTTCCGCAAAGTCGAGTTTTCCTTCGTGCGGAAAGCCTTTCTCCCCCGAGAGGCCCATGTAAAGTTCCCGCGGATTCTCTCTCAGCGAAGCGGCGCCCGTGCCGGGATTGTTTGCCATTAGCTCCAGCACGTCAGACTCGCTGATCGCGAAGTAGGCGTGAATCGGATCGAACGCCTCGACGCGCGTGAGCGTCGTCTGTTCAGCCTGCACGAGATTGCCAATGTCGACCATGTGGCGCGAGACGCGGCCCGAGATCGGCGACTTCACTTGCGTGTACGAAAGATTAAGCTCCGCCTGCACGAGCGCCGCCTTTGCCGACGCGACGTCGGCCTTCGCGGTCGCCACATCGGCCTTCTTGACGTCGAGTTCCTGCTCGGTCGACGCTCCGCGCTGGACGAGCGGTTCAGTCCGCGCCAAATCGGCCTTCGCCAGCGCTAGCGTTGCTTCGGCCTTCTGCAGCGCCGCCTTCGAAGCATCAAGAGCCGCCTCAAACGGCGCCGGCTCGATCACGAACAATACGTCGCCCGCCTGCACGTCAGCGCCGTCGGCGAAATCGATCTTCTGCAGGTAGCCGTTCACGCGAGCCCGCACGTCGACCGCTTCGGTCGCGCGGGTTGTGCCAGTGAACTCCAACTGGTGGACAACTTCGCGCTCCACCGGTTGCGCCACGGTGACGGCCGGCGGCGGCGGTTGTATGTACTCGTTCGGCTTCGCGCACCCGACAATCGCGACGGCGGTCAGGGCAGAGCCAATCCAGAAAGAACGGGCCATCATAAAAATGCGTTGCCTGGGTGATTCGCAGGGGACTGCGGTTCAGCAGCGGTGTCAAAGGCGGGGACGGCTATGATTCTCAGTTCCGCGGGCGAGCATTTCCTTACGAAACGCCGGCGAAACTTGGGCCGCAGGGAAAGTATACAGTGGACGGACGCGCCCGTCCACACTATTATTCCTTGACGGCCAAGAGCCATTCCAGGTTCGCGACCGATAGCCAAAAATAGCGGAAAACAGCCACCACGGCTTACCGCTGTGCCCCGCAAGGCACGGCATTTAACGCCAAACCGATTGAGCCGCAGCCCAAGGCCGCGAGCCCAACCGAAAGTTTCCGCAAGGCCTGCCGCCGAACAGATTGTCACGCCAGCAGTAGATATATATAGAGGTAGTCGCCCTTCACTCCTCACCCGACCGAGACACGATGGATACCCTACCCTTCGCTCCTGAACGCCGCGAAACGACCGCCCAGGTCGAGCGATCGCTTGAGATCCTCGATGCAGCCGTCCTCACCTTCGCCGCTCATGGGTATAACCAGACCGACGTGCAAGAAATTGCCGACCGCGTTGGCGTCGGCAAGGGGACGGTCTACCGCCACTTCGGCAATAAGGAAGCGTTGTTCCTCGCCGCGGTCGCCCACGCGCGCGACAAGCTGATCGCCGCGGTCGACGCCGCCAAGGAAACCGAAAGCGATCCCCTCCTCGAGATGCGGGCCTGCATGACAGGCATCCTCCGCTTCTTCGACTCTCACCCCGAAATCGTCGAGTTGATCATCGAAGAGCGGGCCCTCTTCCGCGATCGCCGCCCGTCGCTCTTCTTCGAACACGAAGAGAAACGCAAAGCCGAATGGGCCGCGCGCCTGCAGTCGCTCATCGATTCCGGCACGATCCGCCCCCTTCCGGTCGCCGAGATCCAAGACACCCTCTCGCGATTCGTCTTCGGCGCGATGTTCTTCAATTACTTCGAAGGCAGCAACAAAGAACCGCTCGCCGAGCGCTCGCAAACGATGCTCGACGTCCTCTTCAACGGCCTGTTCGTCAAGAAGTAGCTATAGCGTCATTCTGAGCGTAGCGAATAATCTGGAAGTTCGTTCGACGCGCTAGATCCTTCACTACGCTCAGGATGACGAACGATTACGCATACTTCTCGCGCAAGCGCTTCGCCGCGGCGACTTCGTTCTTGAGCTTCGTATAAACCTCGTCGATGCTCACCACCGCCGCCGACCCGGGGGCAAACCCGCAATCGGGATTCAGCGTGATCCGTTCCGGCGCCAAGTGCTTCACAGCGAGCTCGACACGATCAAAAATCGCGTCGGCTGAATCGATGCACCCCGGTTGGCAACTGACGCAGCCGAGCCCAATCTCAAAGTCTTCGCGCAACTTGCCGAACACCGCCATATCGCCGGCGCCTGGCGCGGTGAACTCCATCGTCAGGTGGTGCACCTGCAGCCGATTGAGCTGCGGGATGATCGCCTCGTACCCGCCGCTGTGCTGCAGCTCGCCCCGGCCGCGAGCTCCCGCCCGCCGGCAAAGGTGAACCGCCAGGTGAACGCCCTTCACTCCGGCAACGACCTGATTGGTCATCTCCACCGCAAAATCCGCCGCCTGATCGGCGTCGTCGTACTGTTTGCGGACCTCCGGGTCGACGAACAGGCACAGATGCGGATCGTCAATTTGCACCACCGACGCCCCCTGCTCTTTCAGCAGTTCCAGCTCGCGATGCAAGATCGGTACGCACGCCTCGACGAACGATTCCCGCGTCGGATACGCCTTCGCCGATAGTTTCGGATCCCACATCCGCTCGCCCAGTAGCGCGGGCGCCGGCAGCGTCGCTTTGATCTGTCGCGTCGTGATCGACTTTAAAAACTGCGCTTCGCGAGCAATGAAACCTGGATTCTTCGGCGAGAGCTTGTCGACCACAATCGTCCACGGCCGACCGTCGGCCGGATTGCGGCTCAACTCGAACCCGTGAGCCAACTCCGCGATGACGCCGATGTACGACTTCCGCCACCACTCGCCGTCGGTGATCACGTCGAGCCCCGCGCACTCCTGCAGCGCCACCGCCGAGCGAATCGCCGCTTCCATCGAGCGGCGATAGTCCTCCGCCGACCCGTCGTAATCGTCGGCAATGAGATCCTTCACATAATCCGGCCGCGGCAACGAACCAACCACCGACGTAGGAAACAACACGCGCTCGCCCATGCCCACTCCTCCAAATTAATTACCGCCCAACGCTTCCCCATTCAGCATTCAGCATTCGCCATTCAGCATTTTCAAACTCCCCCGCTCGCCCAATTGCGTCGCGCAAAATCAAAATCCTGCTGCGTATCGATCTCGATATACCCCCCCGGCGTATCGCTGTGCCCGAACCGCTCCCCTTCTTCGATCATTCGCTGAAAGAGCTGAATGAGATACGCCTTCTCGAACGTTCGGCCATCGCGGAATTCCTTCCCGCCGAACAGTTCACGCGCTGAGTGATAGTATTGTTTCAGCCGCATGGCGCCTGCCTCGCTAAACTTCGCCACGCCGGTGAACTCACCGTACGCATCTACCTCGGCAATTTTCCGATCCACGCGCGTCACCAAGCCGCCGGCGACCGTCGCCTTCTCGGCATCGTCGGAAGGGTGCTCGGTCCGCTCCCCGTAGCGATTGAGCCACTTCGTATCGATCGACAGCGTCATGTCGTCGCGACTCGCCAGCAACCCGCTGATTACCGACGGCCGAAACAAGATGTCGGAGTAGCTGCAAATGAACGGACCATCCATCAGGTCTTCCGCAAAGAAGAGCGACGCCAGGATGTTGTTCTGCTCCCACGCATGATTGTGCCGAAACGTAAAGTCGGGGTAAGCCGCCTTCACCTTCTCAATCTGGTATCCGCCGATAAACGCAACGTCGGTGACGCCATTCTGTCGAAAAGCCTCCAAGGCCCAGTCGAGAATGCGCATGCCGCCGACTTCGGCAAAGCACTTCGGGGCGTCGGCGGTGGTCGGCATCAACCGGCTCCCCCGACCGGCGCCGATGATGATGGCACGCATGATGGTAAGTTCCGTGCGAGTGAAGACGACAAGAGCCCAGCATCGTACCGGAGCTAAACGCTGAGTGCCATGCCCAGGGCGGTACTCCTCGTGGGCATGGGAGCCCTCAAGCAACCGTCATCCTGAGCGGGCGGTCATCCTGAGCAAAGCGAAGGATCTAGCATCCCGAACAAGCTTCCAGATTCTTCGCTTCACTCAGAATGACGATGCAAACTTTCTAAATCGCCTGCCAAGATCCCGCTACGCACGACGAATCGCTCTCAGCAACTGCACCGTTCGCAACCGCCGACCCACCACCACTCCATCGGCGGCGCGACCAGGCGTCCCGTCCGCACATCCCATCCCTCATAAAGCCGCGACCGCCGGTCGCAACCCGCAAAACTGATATCCCCCGACACCCCATCAATAAACTAGACTTTCGCAAGCGCATTTAGAGCAACCTGCGCCGCCGGTCCTTTACGTACCAGTCTCGCTGGAGCTCTACCGATGTCGATTCCCATTCGCTGCGTGTGCGGTCGTCACCTCCTTGCGCGCGATAGTTTCGCGGGCGCCCGGGCCGAGTGCCCCACCTGCGGCCGCACGCTGCAGATTCCGGCGAAGCCAGGCGTCGCGCCTGCCGCGAGTCCCGCATCGCCGCCGCCAACTGCGTCGGCTGCAGCCACGCCTGCCGACGTCGAACCGCTCGAAATCACCGAGTTCCTCGATCCGCCCACGGCTAAAGAACAGGCGGCCACGGCGCACCCAGGTTCGCACGCACACGCCGCCGGGGCGCCGCAACCACAGCGCTCCGTCGCTAGCCGCATGTTCGAGGCCCTCCTCGACCCCCGCAGCATCCAATGGATGCTGATGATCGGCGGCGGCCTTTGCGTCCTCGGTTTAATCGTCTGGCTAGTGAGCCTCGGCGTCTTCAAAGATCCGCACGTCCTCGCTGGCGTCCTCGGCGTCGGCACGCTCGCCATCCTCGGCGCCGGTTGGTACGTCGCGCTCCGCACCCGCTTCCGCGTCGCCGGCCAAGCCCTCACGTTCCTCGGCTGCGTCGTTGCACCACTGAACCTCTGGTTCTACCACGCGCAGAACCTTGTCACGGTCGATGGCCACCTCTGGGTCGGCGGCGTCATCTGCTGCCTCCTCTACGCGGCGACCGTCTACGTGCTGCGCGACGCCCTGTTCATGTACGCCTTCGAAGTCGGCGTCACGCTCACCACGCTGCTCCTGCTCGCCGACCTCGGCAAAATCACCGACGCCCCCATCCTCGCCTTCTTCTTCATGGCCCTCGGCCTGATTTCAATCCACAGCGAACGCGCGTTCTCGCCCGCCGAAGACGCCCAGTTCCCGCGCCGCAAATTCGGCCTCCCCCTCTTTTGGTCAGGCCACGTCCAAATTGCCGTCGCGCTGCTGACGCTCCTCGGCTCGCAGTTGCTCGGTTGGCTGCTCGCACCGGCCCAGAACCTGCTCGACATCCAGTGGACCGGCAACCTCTTCACGAAAAACCACCTCCTCGCCGCCGGCCTCTGGCTCGCCGCGGTCTACGCCTACCTCTACTCCGACTTGGTCGTCCGCAAGGTCGGCCTCTATCTCGGCCTGGCCGGCGCCTCGCTGGTGATGGCCGAGTTGACGCTGCTCGTCGGCTTCAACGTGCAGACCGAGTGGATCCTCGCCGTCATGTCGGCGACGGCGCTGGCCGTGAACATCCTTTGGAGCCGCCTCCCTGCCGACAACCAGAAGCTCACGCGACTCGTCCCCCCCGTGGCGATGGCCCTCAGCTTGCTCCCCGCAGCTGCCGGCCTGATCCTCCACATCCGCGCCACCAGCGTCAGCTTCGACCGGATGAACTGGAGCTACGAAACCGGCGCCCCGTTCGTCATTGCGATGCTGCTGGCCGCCGTCTGCCATCGCCTCTCCGCCTCCCTCTACCGTCGCAGCGATGCCCGCACGTCTCAGATCTATTTCTTTCTCAGCGCCGCCTGCGTCCTCGTTGCCGCCGCCGGCCAACTCCGTGAGCGCGGCCTGTTCGCCTGGAGCGAGCAAGCCCCGTGGCTGATGCTCATCCCGCTTGCCTACCTCGTCGGCGCCCGCTTCTGGCGCGGCCACAGCGCCGAACGTCCGCTCTACTACGTCGCCCAAGCCGCGACCGGCGTCATCCTCGTCGCCGGCTTCCTCGCCACGGTGCAGGAACCGACGTCGTTCATTCCATTCCACGGCGAGCGGGACAGCCTGATGTTCGGCCTCGTCTTCAGCGAAGCCGCACTCTTCTACCTGCTGGCCGGCTTCTTCCGCCGCCGCAGCTGGAACGTCTACCTCGCCGCCGCAGCAGCCTGCGGCGCCCTGTGGCAGTTCATGGGTTACTACGGCGTCGACGCCAGCTACTACACGATGCTCTACGCCGGCCTTGGCCTGGGCTGCCTCGCCGTCGCCCGCTCGCTCGGCCTCACGCCGACGACGGTCTACCGCCACCACGGCCAACCGACCACGGTCCTCCGC
>JBGSMO010000290.1:0-1626 GCA_041740115.1 Pirellulales bacterium | reverse complement strand
CTAGGAGTCTGTCCGGGAACTTACCTTGTTGGCTGAGTGGATGAGCAGGCTCGCAAGGGGCTCGCGGTGGTGATGGCCGTGGAAGTTGGGCGATTTGCAATGGCTCGAGGGTGATTAATGCGTGTTATGGAGGCAAGTTTCGCTTCCATTCGAGCGCTTCACGCGGCGGCAAGCACACCGTGTCGGAAGATCTTCAACAGGTTGTGCGTCAGGCACACCAGCTTCCATTCGCCTTGCATCTGCTCCAGGCCGCGAAGCAGGAACTGCCGGAAGCCTCGGCAGTGTTTGATCTGGCCGAACGGCGGTTCGACGATCGCTTTCCGTCGCGCGTATTCGGCGCGGCCCTGCTTCGTTCGCAGCTTGCGAGCCATCTTCTCCTTCGTCGTCAGATCTTTCGGCGGGCGGCCGCGCGGAGCGTCAGGCACTGGCTCGTGATGTTTCAAGCGGCCCGTGGCGATGTACGCTTCGTCGATGCGCTCGTTCGCTGCCAGCGTCGTCACGTTGTCTTCGCTGAAGTAACCCGCGTCGGCCGTGAACGCGCCGATTTTTTCTTTTACGCCAGCAGCGTCGAGATTCTCCAACGTCTGGGCCACCATCGGCTCGACCTGACGACTGTCGTTGGCTTGGTCCGTGACGTCCGCTGAGACGATGATCTGGGCTTCGTTCGCAACCACCTGGGCGTTGCCACACTGGTCGAAACCTTTGTTCGACGTCTTCATGATTTTCGACTGCGGATCGGTGAAGTTCCGCTGATCCTTCGGCTTGGGGACTGCCTCGTCGGGATCGTTGCGCGGCGTGCGGCCCTCGGCTGCCAACTGGGCGGCGTGAGCGGCGGCCTTCCGTCGAGCTTGTTCTTCCAACGCCGCCTTGGCTTCGCGGATCTTCTGCAAACGTGTCTCACGACGATTCAGAGCTGCGGGAAGTTCATCACCGCGAAGGTCGATGTCATGCTCTGCGTCGTCGGCTTCGTCCGTGGCCTGAGCTTGCTTCAGCAGTTCGTCGATCTCTTTCTGTAACCGCTCTTCCTCGCTGATCATGCGATCGTAGGTCATCGCCTTGTGACGAGACGCATTGGCTTTGATCTTCGTCCCGTCCAACGCCAACCGCCCGACCTTCAACAAGCCCGCCTCTCGGCACAACGACAGGATTTCCACGAACAGCAACTGCATGTGCTGGAGGTGACGGCGGCGGAACTCGGCGATCCGTCGAAAGTCTGGAATGTCTTCGCCCACGATCACGCGGAACGCCACATCCGTCTCGCAGCGGCTCATGATCTTCCGCGACGAGAACACGCCCACGCTGTACGCATACAGCAGCAACACCAACATCATGCGGGGATGGAAGGGAGGCTGCCCGCCTTGTTCGCTGGCGTAGTCGTCGAGGATGGGCGAGATAGCAATCTGCTCGCTGACATCCAACAGAAAGTACACCAAATGATTCTGCGGCAACCAATCCCGTGGCGACGGCGGAAACAAGTGATTCTGATCCGGTGTCCACTGGCGAAACTTCCGAGTCATCCGTGCCTCAACCTGCAAATAAATTGAAATACGCGACCAACTCGACAAGTTTTAGCGCGATTGCATTCTATTTTCTAGGGTAAGTTCGGTAACTGGACAGACTCCTAGG
>JBGSMO010000174.1:0-27299 GCA_041740115.1 Pirellulales bacterium | reverse complement strand
CAAGGGCTGTGGCTGATGGACGCCAGCGGCGACGGCCGATTGATCGCGCGGACTGGTGACGTCGTCGCGGGGCGCACGGTCGCGGCGTTGGAGTTCGTCGGCGGCTCGGGAGGCGGCGACGGACGGCAGCGAGCGCTCAATCAGTATGCACAGTTCGCCTACAAGGCCACTTTCGCCAATGGCGACGAAGCGGCGCTCCTCTACACGCCAGAGTTAACATGGCGGACCGTGGGAAGCGGCAATTGGGATGACGCCTTCAACTGGACGTTGGGGATCACGCCGTCGAAAATCCATAAGATGGAATTGTCGGCGAACAGCCCAACCACAGTCATCGGTCCGACTGGCAGCGTTACGGTGCGGCGGCTCCAACTCGGCGGCGGCAGCGGAGAGACGACGCTGGAAATCCCCGAATCGGGCATGCTGAGCGTCGCCGAAGGGCTGTACCTCGCCGTGAACGGCAAGCTGGCCGGCAAAGGCACGCTCGTCGGCGAGGTGATCAACGCGGGGGCGACCAGCCCTGGCGCGTCGACCGGCGTACTGGCGATCGATGGCGACTACTTGCAAGAAGCAAGCGGGAGGCTGACGATCGAAATCGGCGGCGCCGACAATTCGAGTCCAACGCTCAAGCAGTTCGACCAACTCCTGGTGTTTGGTCACGCCGAGCTGGGGGGAACCTTGGACGTTTCGCTGGTGAATGGCTTCGTGCCGTCAATCGGCGACTCGTTTCCGATTCTCAAGGCGACGGGCGGATTGACGGCGTTCGATGCGATCGATTTGCCGACGCTGCCGAGTGATCGAGCTTGGGCGACGACGACCAGCGTCGATACGCTCGCGCTGAGCGTTGTGAGGACGACTCCGGCAAGTCCGGCCGATTTCAACGGCGATGGCGACGTCGATGCGGACGACCTTGCCGCCTGGCAGGCGGGGTTCGGCGGCACGACCAGCGGCGATGCAGATGGGAGCGGACAGGTTGACGGCGCCGACTTTCTCGTTTGGCAGCGTGGATTCACCGGCAGCGGCGGAGGGAATTCGCAAACGAGCGTGCCGGAGCCGGCGACAACGGCGCTGCTGGGCGCGGTGATTGTCGTGGGGACCGTGACGCGACGGCGAGGGCAATTGCGCTAGATTTGTTCATTAACCCCCGGTCACTGACCCGGGGCTAAATAAACCAACGCTTGCCGTTCCACTTGACGATTCGACGTGGTCGCTCCACGCTGGGAGGGATGCGATTTCGTCTGCTGAGTTACAACATCCACAAGGGAATCGGCGGTCTCGACCGGCGCTACGATCTCGCGCGGATTGTTGAAACAATTCGCCACTACCAGCCCGACATCGCCTTGCTGCAGGAGGTCGACGACGGCGCGAAGCGTTCGCGCCACGATTGCCAGGTCGATCTGCTCGCCGAGGCAATAGAGTTGCCCCACCGGGCCTATCAGCGGAACGTCCGGCTCCGAAAGATCGGCCACTACGGCAACGCCGTCCTTAGCCGCTGGCCGCTGATCGACGCAGTCGACGTCGATCTCACGATTCCGCTGAAAAAGCGCCGCTGTGCGCTCGTCTGCCGGTTTGAGGCGGAAGTCCGCGGCAGCCAACGGAAGATCGGGCTGGCCAACGTGCATCTCGGGTTGGCTGGCTTCGAGCGGCAAATTCAACTCCGCCGATTGTTGCGCGGCGAGTTGTTCTCCAAGTTGGGGGAAGAAACGCCGCTGGTGATCGGCGGCGACTTCAACGACGTCTGGGAGAATCTCGGCAAGAAAGTGATGCACCCCGCCGGATTTGAACTGGCCAGCGGCATGGTGAGAACCTTCCCCGCCGCGGCGCCCCTTCGGCGACTCGATCGGATATTCTGTCGGGGTCCGATCGAGTCGATCGGGGCGTTCGCCGGCCACACGGGATTGGCCCGTCGAGCGTCGGACCACTTGCCGCTGATTGTGGATTTTGAAGTGAAATGACTGAGGTCGAAGTAACTTTCCCTATAGCACGCGGATCAATGACAAATCAGGATGCTGAATACTCGGTGCTTGATGCCGGATGAATCGGCCAGTCGCAAGCATCAGCATCTAGCAACCAGTATCTAGCAACCAGCTTCCCCGCCATGCCCCTCATCGCCTTCTTCGACCCGTTCACGTCGTGGACGTTCTGGCTCTGGGCGGCGGCGCTCGCGCACTTGGCGTTGCAGATCGCACTCGCCTTCCGCGTCATCATGCAGCGGCGTCCGACCGGCGAATCGCTCGCCTGGATTATGGTGATCTTCAGCTTCCCGGTCATCGGACCCCTGCTCTACCTGACCATCGGCGAATTGCGGCTCGGCCGGCGGCGAGCGCGCCGCTTCATCGAGCTCTATCCGCCGATTCGCAAGTGGCTCGCCGAATTGCCGCAGCGCAGCCTGGTCGATTGGTCGCGGCTTGATCCGGAGTTCGAATCGCTGTCGCAACTCGGCGAGGCGCTGATCGGCGTCCCGTCGTTGCGGGGCAATCACGTTGAACTTATTGACGACTGGCAAAAGGTCTTCGCTCGGCTGCTGGCAGACATTGAGGCGGCGGAGCGTTCGTGCCATCTCGAGTTTTACATCTGGTGCGAAGGCGGCGAAGCCGACAAGGTGGTCGACGCCCTCGTGCGCGCCGCCGGCCGCGGAGTGGTTTGTCGCGTGTTGGCTGACGCGATGGGAAGCCGGGCATTCCTCCGCAGCGATCAAGTGGAAAAGCTGCGCGACGCCGGCGTGATGGTCCAAGCGGCGCTGCCGGGCGGCCTGCTGCGGGCCCCGTTTGTCCGCTTCGATCTGCGGCTCCATCGCAAGATCGTGGTGATCGACGGCCGGATCGCCTACACCGGCAGCTTGAACCTGGTCGACCCGCGCTACTTCAAAAAGGATGCCGGCGTCGGCGAATGGGTCGACGCGATGGTGCGGATCGAGGGTCCGGCGGTCGAGGCGCTCGGGATTACGTTCCTGTCCGATTGGTTCGTCGAGACGAGCTCTGATCTGGCCGAATTGCAGGCGACCGGCGACGCCCATCCGCAGCCGAGCCGCGGCGACTGCACCGTCCAAGTGATGCCGTCGGGACCGGCGCTGGCCACTGAC
This sequence comes from Pirellulales bacterium, assembly GCA_041740115.1. GTDB lineage: Bacteria > Planctomycetota > Planctomycetia > Pirellulales > Lacipirellulaceae > Lacipirellula. Next base: position 24,220 of record JBGSMO010000174.1, on the reverse strand, counting down.
GCGGTCGAGCAGGTGCTGATCACCGCCATTTACTCGGCCCGCGAGGAACTGGTGCTGACGACTCCCTACTTCGTGCCGAGCGAGCCGCTCAGCCTCGCGCTGATCGCCGCCGCGCGGCGCGGCGTGAAGGTCATCCTGGTGATTCCTGCGCGAGTCGACTCAAAGCTAGTCCGCTTCGCGAGCGGGGCGTTCAAGGGGGACATGCTTCGTGCGGGAGTCCGCATCATGCTGTTCGACAATGGCTTGCTCCACACGAAAAGCATCACGGTCGACGGGTCGCACTCGCTGTTCGGTTCGGTGAATCTCGACCCGCGCAGCATGCGGCTCAACTTCGAGATCCTGTTGGCGCTGTACGATCCCGAGTTCACCAAACGGCTGCGGGAATTGCAGCAACAGTACATCGACAAGTCCCACATGATGGACTTTGCCCGCTATCAGCGGCGGCCCCGATTGCGACGTATGGCGGAGAATTTCGCCCGGTTGCTGAGCCCGCTGCTGTAGGCTGAGGCGACGCTGGTTGGTTGTGCTGAATGCGGGGAGATTTACCGCGAAACAGTCGAAAGGACACGAAAATGAAACGCTGGGAATACTCTCGCCTCCATTTTCTTCTTTCGTATTTTTCGTCTGTTTCGTGGTTAAAAAATCCCTGCTCCCGCTTTCGTAATTAACCGGTTCTCCCGCCAAGGGTACAAAAACTGCACCAGAGTTCGTCGTGGCGACGATGTCGCCGGTAGACGTTGCACCGAGAACGCCGAAATCCCTCCGATCGCCATGCTCACCCGCCGTCAGGCGTTGGTCGCCGGACTGACGCTCCTTCCCACCACTGGTCTCTGGCGGCGCGCGTTGGCGGCGCCGATGCCGCAATATGCCCATGGGCAGGTCCGGCTGCCGAGCGGGCGGCGAATCGGTTACGCCGAATACGGCGACCCGAGCGGTCCGCTCGTCTTTTACTTCCACGGCACGCCTGGCTCGCGGATTGAAGCGGGGCTGATCGCCGACGAAGCGACGGCCGCCGGGGTTCGTCTGGTCGCCCTGGAGCGCCCAGGGATCGGCCTCTCTGACTATCAATCAGGGCGGCGAATCTTGAGTTGGCCGGCCGACGTCGCCAGCGCAGCTGAGGCGCTTGGGTACGGCGGGACGTCGTTCGGCATCGTGGGCCTTTCAGGCGGCGCGCCTTACGCCCTTGCCTGCGTCCGCTGCATGCCCGAGCGATTGACGCATGTGGCGGTCGTCTCGGGACACACGCCGCCTGGCGGCCCCGAGGGCAACCAGGACAGGTTGATCGCATGGGTCGGCCGGCGTCCGCGCCTGGCGACCATGGCGTTTCGCGTGGCGGGGAATCAGCTGCGGAAGCATCCTGACTTTGTCCTCCACAAGGTTGCCAAGAGTTGGGCTGAATCTGATCGACAGTTGATTTTGTGCAATCCCGCGTACTACGCAGCCCTGAACCAGACGCTTCTCGAAGCGACTCGTTGCGGCCCGGAGGGACTCGTCACCGACGTCACGCTCCTCGGCAGCGATTGGGGTTATCGGCTTTGCGACCTGCCCCCCGCTTCCGTTTCGTTTTGGCAAGGGGGTTGCGATCCGATCGCTCCAGCGGCGATGGGGCACTACTTCCAACAGAACGTCGCCGGCAGCGAGCTAACGATCGACCCACGGGCCGGGCATCTGACGATGCTGAAATGGCATGCGGCGACGATCTTGGGGCGATTCGCTACGAAGTAGCCGCGGGTCAACGACCCGCCGGAGCCTATACCGAACCGCGTTTCGGCGTCCGCTGGGGCAGTTCCAGCGTTCCCCCGGCCACTGGCCGGGTGCTCATGGGAAAGCCTGTTAGCGCGGCGCGATTGCCGATGCGGGAACGACGCCGGCGGTTTGCGGCATTACTGCCTCCGTGCGAATGAGCAGCACGAGCTCCACGTGAATCGTCTCTGTCACCCGTCCGAGTGCGCCACGGCGCGTGCGCGTTCTCAGCGAAGTCAATCCGCCTAGCATCTGCGATTCGCCGAACGCCGATTCTATTCTGGAATTAACGCTCGAATGCCGAGTTCGATGCAATGGATTTCGCTGTGAGTTGCCGTCTTCGGCGGGGGTAGCATGGTCGACGTTGAACTCGACGCGCACGCGATTGTTTCCCAGCGAGTCGGCGCGAACGCGTATATCGGTAAACGGAGAGTCGACGCCGTTGTCATCGCTGTTAGCGTGAGCGACGCCGATCTGCGACGTCGCCTGCTGTCCGCTAACGACCTCGAGCTTGGGTGCAGCCAGCGTCTGAACGGCTCCTTTCGCGCGGAGTTGCTCCAATTCTGCCGCCGTCCATGGCCCAAACTCCACCGTCGAGACGGCGGCATCTCGCTTTGCCGAACCGATGCCAAGCTTCTCCGCCATCGTTCGATTGACTTCCAACAACTCCAGATGAACCACCATCTCCTGCGGCGTCTGCGTTTCGACTATGAGGCGGTCGATCTCGCGTTGAATTTGATCGCGCTGAACGATGCGTTCGCGCAAGAGTCCAAGCTTCTGCAGGGTGACTGGATCTGGCGGCGTCGGGACGTTAATCGGATGGGGTGCCACCTGCGGCGGCACGCCGGCGGCAAGGGCAGGAACCGTTTGAGCCGAGGCGATTGGAGCGTTCAGCAACAACGCGACGACGGTCGCAACCAGCCATGGGGACATGCAACTACTCCGACGCGGCGACGAGAACTCTACAGAAATGGACGCGGTGGGATGATACGGGCTGAGCGAACGGCGGCTCAAGGGCAAAGCCTGCTTGGCGCCTCTAGTCGTGATTGGCATCACGCTCATCAGCCTCGTCGCCAACGTCGCCGATCGCTTTCATCGCCAACGAAATCACCAGCCCGATCAAGCAGACCAGCCACGCAACTCCGACGGCGATGTGGAGCCGCTGGAACGCGGTCGCGGCGGCGTCATCCCCCATCGACGCTAGCAGCCCCGAAACCCAATAGAGGAGCGACTGCAGCATCGGCAGGCCGAGCGTCAGTCCAAGCAAGAGTTTAAGTGCGGTCCGGATGGTCATTAGCTTGGCTCGTCGCTTCACTCCGTCCATCGGTTTGTTTTTTTAGCCCCCGGCTCCGCCGGGGGGTCGATCGCCATACCGGTAGGCAGCGCCCCGTGTGGTGCTACCCCCCGGCGGAGCCGGGGGCTGAAAGTGCCCGCGCGACCGGTGGAATCGCCCCAACCGACCCATCTTCCGCCCCTGTGCGGGAGTGTCAAGGCGACTCGCAGCCGCAGGGGCGTGCGGAAGTTTGACCCTTCTCCGCCGCCGGTCAGAATGGAAGCATGCACGATCGTCAGCCAGTTCGCAGGTCGATTTCTTCCCTCGCCATTTTCCTCGGCGCCGGGCTGCTGTGGGCGGTCGCGGCGCCAGCTCAGGCGCAGGTGCTGCAGTTAAAAGATGGCCGCGTCATCAAGGGCGTCGTCGCCCGCACGTCCAGCGTCGTTGAGAACCCGAACAAGCCGGGAGGCCAGGCTGGAGAAATCGCGACGAAGCCGATTCTGGTCGTCGATGATGAGTTGCGCCGCATTTTCATTTGTGCGCAGCGCGTGAACAACATCATTGAGCAGGCCCCTGAGCAACTCGTCACGATCAAGCCGTGGCAACATCCGGCCGAAGGCGCCGCGCGGTTGATCGCGGTCGGTCCGGCGATCAACATCACGCCGTTCGACGAGTACGGCCGGCGAATCTACGAGATGCAATCGGCGGACGGGCCGATATCGGTGGTGCAAGGAATCACAGAGCTAACGCCCCGTTACACGAAACTTTCGTCGCTGCACGGCCCGCAGCGGGCGGTTGCTTGGGAGGCGAGCATGGCGACTTCGTCGCTGCCGCCGGAGGTCATTGCCAAGGTCATGGCGAAGGCGATTCCGCAAGACGATTGGCAAGCTCGCATCCAAGCCGTGCGCTGGTATCAACAAGCTGGTCGGTTCCCCGATGCGCGGCGGGAACTGGAACGAATCATCGAAGAGTTCCCCGATCAAGAGGGGCTCAAGGCGCAGGTCGGCGAGTTGCGACAACGCGGGGCAAGCCAACTCCTCGATGAACTCGAATTGCGGCAAAGTGCGGGGCAGCACAAGCTAGTTGGCGCGCTGCTGGAATCATTCCCGGCGGAGGAAGTCGCCGGCGAGACGCTGATTCAAGTTCGCGAGATGCTGACCGACTATGAACGCGACAATTTGCGCATCAAGCAAATCGGCGAATCGCTCCAGGCGACGGTCACGGCGATCGGCGATCCCGATCATCGCGGGCTGGCGGCGCCGATCGCCGATGAAATTGTCAAGGAGCTGAGCCACAACACGGTCGCCCGACTCGCGCCGTTCGTCCAACTGAACAGCGACGAATCGCTCGCGGCAGAGGAAAAGGCATCGCTCGCCATTACCGGCTGGCTGCTCGGCGAGAATGACGCCAAGCAAGAGATCCAAGTTGCGCTCGCGCTCATCAAAATTCGCGACGCCGTGCTCCGCTACCTCCGCGAACCGGCGGCGGCCGATCGGCAGTTGATTCTCGAATCGATCCAAAGCATGGAAGGCGCCTCGGTCGATCAGATCGCCAAGTTGATCTCCCGGATGAAACCGCCGTGGCACGACGCGGCCTACATAAAGCCGGCCGGCGCCTACCTGACGCTCGCGGCGCCGGGCCAAACCGAGGATGGCGACTTCACCTACCACATCCAACTCCCGCCGGAGTACGACCCGTACCGCCGCTATCCGACCATCCTTGCGCTCAACGGATCGTACAACTCGCCCGAGCAGGAACTCGACTTTTGGGCCGGTTCGCCGACGCCAGTGAACGGCAGCGAGGAAGAAGTTCGCCGCGGCCAGGCGATGCGGCATGGCTACATCACGATCGCCGTCGATTGGCAGAAACCTCATCAGTACGATTACGAATACTCAGGCCGCGAACACATCGCGGTGCTCACCTCGCTGCGCGACGCGATGCGGAGGTTCAGCGTCGACGCCGATCGGATCTACCTTACCGGCCACGACATCGGCGGCGAGGCGGCGTGGGACATGGCCCAATCGCACCCCGACGTTTGGGCCGGCGCCATGCCGTTCATTCCGCGGCCTGAAGAGGAGCAAAAGTACATCGCCCACACTTGGGAGAACGCCCAGTATGTGCCCCTCTACTTCGTCGCGGGACAACTCGACGGCCGCACGATGGCCCAGAACTCGCAAGTTTGGAACAAGTATCTGCGGCTCGGCCGGTTCGACACGACGCTCGCCGAGTATAAAGGCCGCGGTCACGAGCCGTTCCACGACGAGATCTTGGATCTCTTCGACTGGATGAGCTTTAAGAAGCGCAGCGGACCGCCGCAGGAGTTCGACTGCGGGGCGCTGCGGCCATGGGATAACTTTTTCTGGTGGCTCGAAGTCGGCGAGTTTCCCAACCAGTACATGATTTACCCGACCGATTGGTCAGGGGGCCGCGTCACCCCCGCGCATGTCGAAGGTCGAGTGATGCCCGACAATCGACTCACCGCGAAAACCGTTGGACGGCAAACCACGATCTGGCTAGGTCCCGATTTCGTCGATTTCTCGAAGCCGATCCGGCTGACGTTCAACAACCGCAAGGTTCCCGATCCGCCGGAAGGGATCAAGCCAAACGTCAGCGTGCTGCTGGAAGACGTGCGGACGCGAGCCGATCGCCAACGGCCGTTTTGGGCGAAGATTGAGATGCCTTGAAGACTTTTAGCCGCGAAGAGGCACAGAAAACGCAAAAAAGGATGTAGAGAAAAAACTAAGTTCTGCTCAAACGGGGCTCGCAACCTATTGGGACAGAGGCAACAACTCTATTCCTATCACCCTTCTTTTTTTTGCGTTCTTCTGCGACTTTTTGCGGCCAAATCGATCCTCTTATTAACGGACGCGCGACGCTTCGCGGACCGGCGCCTCGTCGAGTTTGGCTTGGGCTTCTTGCTTCGTGAGCGTCGCCCCGACGACGAACCAGCCGTCGTCGAGCGAGCGGACCACGATGCCGGCCGGGCTGAAGTAACGGCGGACCATTTCGAACGGGGGCAATTGCCGGCCGTCGATCCGCTGCTTGCGGAGAACTCCGCCTTCTTCGTCTTCCGGGGTCGTCAGCAGGCGATTCAGCAGGCGACCGAGGAGCGTCTCCGACTCGGGCATTTTGCCTTGGCGGAGCAACTCGTAGGTCGGCCGATAAGCTTCGTCGGTGCGACGGAAGCAGCGGGCGGCGACCGGACCGGGGAGCAACTGATTGAGCGTCACTTCGACTTCGCGGAAGTCGGGGGCGTCGCTCAGTTGGTCGCCCTTCGCCTTGGCGGCGAGCATCTTTTCGAGGAACGTCAGGTGCGACGCGACGAGCAGGTGGCCGTCGGTCACGCAGACGGCGGAGTTCGACATCGCGGTTGGCTTCAAGCCGTCACCGGCGGCTTCTTCCGCGCCGGCGGGCTCGAAGTCAATTTCTAGTTCGGGGATCTCTTCCTGGGCTGGCTTGACCTCCCACACTACCTTCCCTTGAAATTCTTTCTGCTCGGCGTTGGGATCAGCCTTCATATACTTTTCGACCGTCGCCACGACGGCTGCCTCGTTCTTCAACTCGACCATGAACATGAATCGTTCGCTCTTGGTCGTGATCGGCAATTCGTAGTCGGTGAAGAGCGAAACCCGCTGGCCAAGGTGCTGCACGAATTCCTGTTGGACTTCAATCTGCGGACCGTAGGGGTCCGTTTCGAGTCCGCTCATCGCATCCTTGAACGCATTTTCGTAGCCGGCGATCGCGTCGAACAGCGTACCGACGTACTGGTAGGCGTTTTGCAGATCCATGTTGAACGTGCGGTAGCTCGCCAGCGAGCGCGGAATCCACGGCTCCGGCGGCATCTTCTCAGCGTTCGGAAACTGCATGATCCGCATCGCGAGTTTGTACTTGGTCGGGTCATTCGTCACAGCTGGGGCGTAGATCGATGTGCGGTGAAGTACCTCGAACGAGCCGTAGGCGGCGAGGTTGACGAACCCGCCCATCCCCTGGATCGCGTCGAAGCCTTGGTTCTCCAGAATGCTGACGTAGTCCTTGCCGCGTTTGGCCAACTCTTCGCCGGAGACCAGCGAGCGGCTGGCGCGGGCGTAGCCGAACGGTTCGACGTACCAGCGAACTTCTGGCGCTAAGTCGTCAGCCTCGGCGGCGCAGCGGCCCATCGTGGTGGTGTATGGCTTCACGTCGACCAGCCGGTTGCCGGGGGCGCCGCCGAAACGGGCGATCATTTCTTCGGCTTCCGCGCGGCTGTCAGTCGCGCAGAGCATGTCTTGGTGAATGAAAAACGCCGCCTCGCGGGCGATGTCCTTTTCGTGTTGCGGCGGAATGGCGTAGACAGCCAGTTTGACGCCGCCTGAAGTGACGTCCGACCGCTTCGCATTGCGGCGCGTCATTTCCTGATCGATCTTGCCGAGGAGCGTTTGCGCGGCCGGCACGTTGCCGGTGACGTCGACGGTGATCGCCACGGCGGCGCGCGTTGATTCTTGTTCGACCAGGCCGACCCCGACTTCGCCGGTCGCGACGTCGCGGAGATCTTCGATCGTCAGCGCCAGTTTGGTGCGCGTGTCGGAGAGCTTGCGCTCGATTTGCCGTTTGAGGTCGTTCACAAACGGTTGCATCGCCTCGTCTTTGACGAGGTGCCCCATCTGGGTCTTGTTCCAGTTCGCCTCGAGCTTCTTCATGTCGGCGACCGACGCGAAGCCTCGCGTCAAGGACGACATGATCGTATCGCTCGGAACAGCCGCCGCAGCGAGCGCCGGGAACAAACAGGTGAAGGTCAGCGCCAGCAGGCCGCCAATCGAGTGGAGTTTCGCCAAGGTCTCGTTCCTGCAAATCAGGGCCGCGCGTGAGGCGGCCGGGAGAAAATCGGGGAACCGTGCGCCGGGACAATAGCTGGTCTGCGACGGCAAAACAATGGATATCTTCGCGGAAAACGTCCGGTGGCGTTACACAAGCCCGCAAGTTTCGAGCCGGGTGACGGAGCCTTGGGGCTTTGGCGAATCTAGCGAAACAAGAGAAACCGCCGATGAACGCAAAAGAATAGAGGTTTTTATTCGCGTGCATCTGCACTTATCGGCGGTTCCAGCGGTTTCTTCAAGCTAAGGAAAGAAACCGCGAATTACGCGAATCTGCGCGAATGTAAGAAAGAGACATTATCGCTCTTCTGCATTCATTCGCGTGATTCGCGGTAAATCTTGCGATCAGCTCACAATCTCGCGACGCCGGCTCAGGTAATCCCACACGACATACCGGTCGAGATCGCGACCCGCCGTGAAAAAAACTCGCCCTTTCGTCGATTCGGCCAGCCGGTAGGCGAACCGCACATCCTCTTCCGTTTGCGACCAACTCGGCATCAGGAACATGTTGATCGTGATCCCCTCGCGACGGCAGAGTTGGCCTTCGCGGAGGGTCGCCTCTTCGGTCCGCGGGTCGGGCGGGTAGAGCAGGTAGAGCATCTGCTGCTCGAAGTGGGCGGTCGGCAACCCATCGGTGATGAGAATGATCTGCCGGTTGGGAGTCTCCTGCGTTGCCAGCATCCGCCGCGCTGTCGAGAGGGCGTGCTGAATGTTCGTGAAGTGGGGCGGCACTTGGTGCTCGCTCACGTCGTCACGGCTCATGTCGGCGCGGAGGCGGACGATGGGGTCGTAGACCGTCACTGGCTTCGGCATCAGCTCGATCAGCTTGCCGCGGGGCACCGGCTTGGCAAAGCTATACATCTCAATGAACTGCAGGTAGTCGCCGGGATACTCGCTGCGGATGAGGCCTTCGAGCGCGAGCGCCATCCGCTTGACGTTGATGTACTGGCCGTCGTAGCGCATCGAGCCGCTCATATCCATCAGCACGCACGTCGCGCACTTGGGCGTGTTGCGGGTGCGGTGGATTTCGATGTCTTCCTGATCGAGGCGCACGGGCGTGCCGGGGCCCTTGCGGATCAACGCGTTGACGAACGAGGAGGTGACATCCATGTTCGCGACGGAATCGCCGAACTCGTACTGCTTCGTGGCTTGGAGTTCGACGGCCCCCTCGCCGACGATGTTCGCCTGGTGCCGGCCCGTGCGCGACGGCGCCAACTCGCTGAAGAGCCGTTCCAAGAGCTTCGCCTGGAAGATGCGGTAGGCCTTCGGCGTAAGATGGAAACTGCCGCCGCGCTGTTCGAGCCCTTGCTGCTCGGCCATCTCGCGGAGGTAATCTTGAATCTGCTGCTGCAGCGCACTGAGCTGATCGACGTCGCCCGGCTCGGTAAACTCGGCGAGGGCTTCCATGTCGATGAGCCCGATCTGCGCCGTTTCGCGAGCCTCTTCGAGCTGCTTGATCAGGTCGTCGATCTTCTCCAGTTCTTCCTTCACCTGCAGCGCCTGCGGCACGGTGAGCGACTCGCGACCGGTGAACTCGTACTTCGCGGCGAGTTGCTCAACGAGATATTTGTCGCCGAGCGTCTCAATCAGCGAAACGAGTCCTCTCGCGAACGGCGATTGGTCGTTGCCAGCCGCATACCAGAGCCGTTCGAGGTCGCGGATCTGCTCGTTCTTCACCGCAGCGTGAAAACGATCTCGCAGTCCCTTGGGCGGCGTCATCTCTTGCGCTTCCTGAGCGACGGCGCGATCGGCGGCCTTGCGAACTTTGCGCATCTCAAAGCGTTCGAGGATTTTGCGCTTCCGCTCTTTGAGAATCGCGATTAGCGCGTCGATGCTCGGGCCGAGGCCGGAGATCTGGCTCGGATCGATCCGCACCGCGCGGGCGAGCTCCTCGGGCGTCAGTTCGCGCCGCTGACCGTAGGCCAGCATATGTTCGAACGCAGCCGACGTCATATCCGGCGGCGGCTGCGTTGGGCTGGGGAACCGCTTGGGATCGTACTGCTGATAGGCGTGAATGACGCCGCCGAGAGTCTGGCGATTGGCCATAGCGGATGGGCCTGCAGGCGAGGGATGAATCGAAGCGGCGCGAGATTGCTCCGCTGAATAGTAGCAGGCGAGCCGGCGGGGAGTAGGCTGGGACAGCGTCCCACCGGAAGCGTCATATCGCTCGGCAACTCAGGTGGGCGTTGCCCCAGCCTACTCTGCGAGCTTCAATTCGTAGCAGGCGATTTCCTCCGCGTTGCGGACATACAGCCGATTGCCGACGATCGTGGGGTGATTCCAGGTTTTCCCCTCGATCGCTTGGAAGCGCGCCACCTCTTTCAATTCTTCAGGATTCGCCTCGACGAGAATCACCTCGCCCTGTTCGGACAGCACGAGCAGCAATCCTTGATCGGCTAGCAACAGCACCTGCCCGGCGCCGTAGCGGCCCTTCTTCCAGTGGCGTTTGCCGGTTTTTAGATCGACGCACGCGAAGATGTTGCCGTCGAATCCGTAGACGGCGTCTTCGTAGCGAACATAGTCGTTGAAGTACGGCTTCAAGTCGCGCGATTGCCACTTCGGCTCGACGCTCCACTCTTTTCCCTCGGCGCCAGGAGCGACGTCGAGCAACATGGTTCCGCCCGCTTCGCTGAAGGCGATCATCACTTCCTTCGGGCTGATGAGATGGGGCTGCGTCGCCGGCATGCCGGTTCTCACATGGCTGGCCGGAAAGCCCCAGATCTTTTTGCCCGTCGCAGGATCAGCGGCGGTGAACTCCTTGTCGCTTAGATAGAGCACCTGCTGCACGCCGCCGAACGACGCCAGCTGCGGCGACGAATAACTGTGCCCGCCGCTGGCAACGTTCCACGCCGGGTCGCCTGTTTCGGAATCGTAGGCGAGCAAGCTCTGATCGTCGGCGCCGCCGGCGAAAACAATCACGCGGCCGTCGACCACCAGCGGCGAGCTTGTGAAGCCCCACTCGGGAATTCTGGCGCCCGAGTCGTCCGCGATGTTGCGCGTCCAGACCAGCGACCCGTCGGCGGCGTCGAGGCAGTTGAGCACGCCGGTGGCGCCGAGCGTGTAGACGCAACCGTCGGCGAACGTCGGCGTCGCGCGGGGGCCGTCGCCGCCGAGCTCTTCGGAGAATCGCGTCTTGTCTTCATGTGACCAGACTTCCTTCCCCGTGGCGGCGTCGAAGGCGATCACCGCTTCGACGTCGCCGCGCTGCTCTTGCGTGAAAAGGAGATTGCCGACCGCGGTGATGGACGACCAACCGGGACCGATCCGCTGCCGCCAGAGTTCCTGCGGCGGCGACTTCTCCCAGTTGGTCGCGAGCTTGATGCCGTGGAGGACGGCATCGCGATTTGGGCCGCGGAAGGCGGTCCAGTCGGATTCGTCGGCGACGATCGGTTCGGCGAGCTTGGCCGCGCGACCGACGGTCGCGGCTTTTTGTTGCTGGCGGGCGGCCAGGAATTCCTCTTCAGCCGAGGGCGTCCACCGCCAGTGCATCTCAGGGGGACCGCCGCCGCTCATGCCGCTGGTGCGGATAAGAGCGATCGGCGCCCACATGAGCAGCCCGATCGCGATCAACCCGCGGCGGCGACTTGCCGGGATTGCGTGCCGGGCGACGAACATCCAGAGGGTGGCCAAGGTCATCGCCACGGCGAGGATGAACATCAACACCGAGACGACGGGCTTGAGCTCTAGCTCGGGACTTCTAATGAGAAATGCCAGCCCAAATCCGCCGGCCGCGACAATTGGGATGGCAAACTTTTCGCCCCAAGACATGCCGCGATTGAACAACCACCAGAGCGTAAACGTCACGATCAACGCCAACGTCGCCATGACGCGGTAGAGGAAGACCTGAAACGTCGCCAACTCCAGGAAGTTGAATCCAAAGAACGCGATCCAATAGAGAGCGACCAGCGTCAGCGGGATCGCCAAACGAAGCTGCCGCTGCTTCGTCGCACTGGCCGCTGCAGTTGGTTCGCTCGTCGTGGGCTCGCTCATTGATTTGCTTTCAAGTTAAACGCACTTACCACAGAGCACACAGAGACCACGGTGGAAAAGCAAAAAACGAGGCTTGTTCTTCCCGCATTTCCGCTGTGATCTCGGTGTGCTCCGTGGTTAAAAAATCCCGGCTCGCCAATCTGCCAATATACCGTTCGCCAGCAACTCGCCGATATGGCCGCCGCGGGGTGCAAGCGTTGCAAGCCTGCCGAACGACCGGCACAATGGCGGCCATGAAGCATATCCAGCGTGAAAGCCTGATCCACGACCCGATCCACGGCTACATCCCGTTCATTTCGGTCGCCGAGCTGGGCGAAACGGCCGAGCGGACGTTGCTCGATCACCCCTGGCTGCAGCGGCTGCGGCAAATCCATCAACTGCAAACGGCGTGGTGGGTCTACCCATCGGCCGAGCATACGCGGTTCCAGCATGTCGTCGGGACGATGCACATGGCGAGTCGCGCGGTCGACGCGCTTTATGCCAGCCTGCAGGAAGTCTGCCCCGATGTGCCGAGCCGCGGCTTCGTCGAATGCACGTTGCGGCTCGCCGCGCTGTTGCACGACGTGGGGCATGGGCCGTTCGGGCACTTCTTCGACGCCCACTTCCTCAGCGCGTTCCGCCAACCCGACGGTTCGCGGCTGACGCATGAGACGCTCGGCGCCCACATCATCATCGAGGAACTCGGCGAGACGCTCCGCGGCATCCGCCGTTGCCCCAACAGCGAAATGCTCGAACATGAGCGAATCGACCCGCAGCAAATCGCGTGGCTGATCACCCGCCCCGCCGAGCATGACAGCCACGAGCAGCCCCGATGGCTCGCATTGCTCCGCAGTTTGTTCTGCGGCCTCTACACCGTCGACAACATGGACTTCGTCCTCCGCGACGCCTTCATGTCGGGCTACAGCATGCGGGCCTATGACCTCGACCGGTTGTTGCGCTATAGCTTCTTCAGCGAGCGAGGACTGACGATTCACCATCGCGGTCTCAATGCGCTCTTACGGTTCATGCAGACCAAAAGCGAACTGTTCCGCGCGGTCTACTTTCACCGCACCGTACGAGCAATCGACAAAACGCTCGAAGGGCTGTTCCGCGACAGCAAGGGACTGCTCTTCCCCGGCAATCCGCTCGAACATTTGGAAGACTACAAGACGTTCACCGAGTGGTCGCTGCTGGTCGACGTCGCCCATTGGCACAAGAGCGACAACGTAGCGAAGCGTGCGCTCGGCGAACGTTGGCAACGGCTCCTCGCACGGCAGGTCGATTGGGAGACAGTGTACGATCGCAATCTCACCTTCGGCGCCGGCGATGCCGAGCAGACGAGCATTTTCAGCGATGCGAAGATGGTCGAACACGCGATCCGCAGCAAGTTGCCGAGCGAGATGGCCGACGTCGACATGCAGATCGACTTGCCGCGGCACATCTATCGGCCGCACGAAGGGAAGGCGACGGCGGGCCAGAATTTCCTCTACACCGCCGGCGGCGCCACGCGCCGGCTCGACGACGATCAACTCTTCCGGCAGCTGCCGGTATCGCACCGGATGTGCCGCGTCTACCTGCGGAAAGACGCCCCGCGCGAACAGGTAACGGCCATCGGAGCCACTCTCGACCAACTCGTCGGCAGCGGGGGGGAGGATGATCTCACCAATATGTAGCCGCGGGTCAACGACCCGCCGGAGCGGCGCTTCTTTTCGTCTTCAAGAAGAGACGAATAGAACGCGGATTTTCGCGGATTGGGCGGATAGACGCGGATAAAAAAAGGCGAAGGCTCCTTGAAGCCAACGCCTTTATTATCCCTCTCTCCCATCCGCGAAAATCCGTCCAATCCGCGTTCATCCGCGTCCCATTCTTGGTCTGCCGGATCGCCGGATCGGCCGGCGGTATCAGATCGGGGAACGCACGGGTAGAATGAAGCGTTTGCGGTTCCGCTCCGGCGGGTCGTTGACCCGCGGCTACTTTTGCACACGCTCCCATGTCGCACGATCGTTACGAAAACCCGCTCGAAACCCGCTACGCCTCCGCTGAAATGAGCCAGCTGTGGAGCGCTCAGCGCAAGCACAGCACCTGGCGGCAACTGTGGGTCTGGCTCGCCGAGGCCGAGGCGGAGATGGGGCTGCCCGTCACGCAGGCGCAGATCGAGGAGCTGCGGGCACACATTCACACGATCGACTTCGCCGCGGCCGACAAGTACGAACGCGAGTTGCGGCACGACGTGATGGCCCACATCCACGCCTACGGCGACCAGTGCCCGACGGCCCGGCCAATCATCCATCTCGGCGCCACGAGCCAATACGTCAATTGCAACGCCGAGTTGATGCTGATCCGCGAATCGCTGCAGCTCGTCGCGCAACGGCTGGCGTCGACGATCGACGCCCTTGCGACGTTTGCTGAAAAGTACCGCGACCTGCCGACGCTCGGGTTCACCCACCTGCAACCGGCCCAACCGGTGACGGTCGGCAAGCGCGCAGCCCTTTGGTGCTACGATCTCACGCTCGACCTGGCGGAAGTCGAGCATCGCCTCGACCAATTAAAGGCTCGCAGCACGAAGGGAACCACCGGCACGCAGGCGAGCTTCCTCCACCTCTTCGACGGCGATCATGCCAAGGTCCGCGAGCTCGAACGCCGCGTCGCCGCGAAGATGGGCTTCGACGCCACCTACGCCGTGACGGGGCAGACCTATCCCCGCAAGATCGACGGCCAAGTGGCGGACGTGTTGGCCGGCATCGCCGCATCAGCCCATAAAGCGGCTACCGACCTGCGCATATTGGCTCATCGCAAGGAACTCGAAGAGCCGTTCGAAAAGCAGCAGATCGGCAGCTCGGCGATGGCCTACAAGCGAAACCCGATGCGCAGCGAGCGCATCTGCGGCCTCGCCCGCTTCGTGCTGAGCCTGCAATCAAACCCCGGCGACACGCTCGCCACACAGTGGATGGAGCGAACTCTCGACGACAGCTCAAACCGCCGGCTCGTGCTGCCGCAGGCGTTCCTCGGCGTCGACGCGGTGCTGCTCCTGTACCGCAACGTCGCCGAAGGACTGGTCGTGTACCCCGAGGTAATCGCCCGGAATCTCCGCGAAGAGTTGCCGTTCATGGCAACGGAGAACATTCTCATGGCGGCCGTGCAGGCGGGCGGCGATCGGCAAGATTTGCACGAGCGGATTCGCGTGCATAGCCAAGCGGCGGCCGCCGAAGTAAAGCAACATGGCCGTTCGAACAATCTGCTTGCTCGCCTCGCCGTCGATCCGGCTTTTGCGGGCGTCGACTTGGAAGGCGCCGTCGATCCGTCAACGCTCACCGGGCGCAGCGCCGAGCAAGTCGACGAGTTCCTGGCCGAAGTAGTCGCTCCGATTCGACAACGCTACGGCAGCGACGAGGTCGAGACGGCTGAGGTCCGCGTCTAGCGCACCTTGGTCGTACGACGCGACTACACCAAATCAAGCGGGCTCGCCCGCCGATGGCGCTTCGTGCTGCACTCCTGGCAAACGCCGGTCACAATCAATCGGTGGCCGGTCACGCGGAAGCGATGCTCCCGCCCCACGGCGTCGCGCAAACGCTGCAGTTCGTCGCTTTGGAACTCAATGAGCGTGTCGCACATCGTGCAGTGGAGATGGTCGTGCTGAGGGTAGCCGTAGTCATGCTCGTAGACGGCACGGCCGCCGAGGGTCATCCGGCGGAGGAGGCCCGCTTCGACCAACTCGTTGAGCGTGCGATAGACGGTCGGCCGGCTCACCTTGTCGCCAAGCTCGGTCCGCGAGAGGTTGGCGATCAACTCGTCGGCGTCGAAGTGGTCGTGCCGTTCGAAGACATGGTCGATCAGGGCGCGACGTTGCTGAGTGATCCGCTTGCCGCGGCTTTGGAGGTACTCCGAGAACCGCTCCTGCGGCGAGCTGGAGACCTGAACGGCGCCTAACGCGAAATCAGCTTCCATGGCGAGCCTCGACCAGACCTTTCAGTCTCAGGAAGCCACATCCTCGGCAGCTAGTTGAGACACGACGGAAGAATCAATCCGCCTCTATCAGGCGGAAAACAAGCCTGCCGCGGGTCGGCGGCGAGGCTTATTGATTCTACGCCAACCGGCGTTCAGTCTCAAGATGGCCCGCCTGCACGGGCTTTAAACGGGCACGAATGGTCCCGACGGTTCGCTCCGCCGCATCCAAACGGTCATTTAGCCCCGCCGCTTGCGACGGGTCGTGGGGCAATCCCCGCGGATAAATGGGTGCGACGGCATTGGTCGCCGAATTGGAAGACCCAGGCCTGGCGAGTCAGCGGCAGGTTGGCCGTTTACGCCATCTCATCGAGCATCGCGTCAAACGCCATTGCCATCTTATCGGGCGTGTCGTACGACCCATCGGCGATCTGGGCGCGAACGCGGGCAACCAAATCGGCCCGGAAATCGCCCCCTTCGACGGCATTCATCGCGGCTTCGGCAGCGGCCGAAATATCGACGCTGTCGGTCGGCTGGGCGCCCGACGTGGGAGTCGTCGAGCGGTTCCAGTGCGGGCCTTGCAGCGACTGGGGGCCGTGAAGTTGTGAAGCGCCGTAGATGTGCATGGTTCGTGTTCCTCGCTCAGCGAGCGTCGTTGGGTCTGCCGGCGAGAGGCCGGGGCGTTCGATCAGGCCGCGTCAACGGTTCGAGTTGAATCCGAGCCGGCAAGCCTGGCCGAGGGACGAAAAGTCATTGTGTACGAGATTGGTTCGATCGCTCAATGTCAGCATTTGGAAGTGAAGCGTTTTCCAAGCCTTCCTTGAGCGTTGGTACCCCCATCATCGACGACCTCGGTGCTAGCAGTCGACCGAATTCGTCGAACGTCGGATCAATGCGTAGGCAAGTTTTGTACCGGCTACGACCAGGGCGTGCGGATGCGCCAATCGCTCCGGCATGTCGATGCGTCCGCTCGGCATTTTCGGCACGATTCGACCGCTAAGCGGGGCGATCGAGTCTCGCCTGCGGCCGCGGCGCCCTTGCCGGCGGCGACACGATGCGAGCAGTTCTTACAAACCGAATACGCGCAAAGTTTCAAGCTGTGCGGAGCGTAGGAAAGTTGGGGAGGCGGGGTCAAGGTCGATCGATGCGGCGGCGGCATTGCGTCATCCTGAGCGAAGCGAAGGATCTAGCAACCAAACGAGACTCTAGATTCTTCGCTTCGCTCAGAATGACGCTCTGATGGAGCATCCGCTTTCAGGCCGGCGGCTGGACCTGCGTCGCCAACCGTTCTGTCGCCCGAACCACTAGCCGCTCCACGGCATCGCGGGCATGATTCTTCACTTCAATGTTCGACTCTTCCGCCACCGGATCCAGCGGCGGGCCGACCTCGACCGCCACCCTCAGTCGCCGTAGGCCGGCGATCCGTTTCATGTGATTGAGGAACGGTTCCTTGTAGTAGTAAGCGTCGGGGCTGCCGTAGGCGATACCGAGCGGGATGATCTCGGCGCCGGCGCGATGGGCGGCGTTGAAGGCGCCCACCTTGAACTCGTGGACGCCGTCGCCTGGGAATGCCGTCCCTTCGGGAAACATGAGAATCCCTTCGCCGACGGCGAGGGCGTCGGCGATCTGTCGCAGCACCGTGGCGCCGCTACGGCGCGATGTGCGATCAACGAACAACGTCCCAATCCGCCGCGCCCCGGCCCCCAGCAGCGGCCACGTGGCGACGTCGTGCCGGCTGATCGCGTGCGCCGCGACCACCGTGAGCGCGACCGGAATGTCGACGCCCGACTGATGATTCGCGACAAAAATGCGGCCAACGCCGCGCGCATCGTGAGCCGGATAGACCTCGCCCTGATCAGCATGCGGTCCACGCGCCTCGACGCGAATGCCGAAGATCCGCATGAGCGCCGACGCCCACCGCGGGACCCATTTATTGATCAATTCGATCCGCGGCGTCCGCCGGTGGAAGAGAAAGTCGATCTCCATGCAGATCCAAAAGAAGATCGTGCCGGCGACGAAGGCCGACAGGCGAAACCAGAGTCGGCAATTCGTCCGCCAACGACTCAGCACGCGCGGCCCCCAACGCCGCGGACGGCCTGAACTGTTGCAACGGTGCGGATCGAGAACTCGACAAACGGCATGGGTGGCAAGCTACCACAACCCGTGGCGCTTGCCCAGGTTAGAGGCTTTCGCAGAGGGCCGCGCCTAAAAATCGAAAGTCCCATCTTGAAAATGGCCACCTACTGCACGATAATGTACATTAGTTCACATCATCGATCTTTGGCAACTAGTTCAATCGCCAAATGCCGCCGCTTTCACTGAAGCCGGCCAAGGCCGCTCCGCGCGCCGGCGCAACCCGGATCTCTCAACCGCAACAGCGGGTAGGACCAATGCCTGTCGCCTCACCTGTCGCCTCCTCTGTCGCGACAAAGGCGACAGCAGACACGGCGAATAAGGACGCAAACCTAGGCGACGAGGAGACTTGGGGCGAGCGTCATCTGTCGCCAAAAATTGATGTCGCGGTGAAAGCGACGCGACAATGGCGTCGCCGGCGCCCGTTACTCGTGCCGCAGCGCCTCGATCGGATCGAGCTGAGCCGCGCGGATGGCGGGATAAACCCCAAACGTGACGCCGACGATCACGCTGATCGCGAACGCCAGCGGGATCGACCAGGAAACCAGCATCGGCTCCACGGTGCGGACCACTTCGGGCAGAGTCGACATCTGCTCGGGAAACCATTCCAGCAGCCGGCCGCGGATGAGAATCGAGATCGGCCGACAGAGCAACCCGCCGACGATGCCGAGGAGGCCGCCGACCACCGAGAGGACGACCGCCTCGGCTAAAAATTGTTGCGTGATGTCGCGGCGTTTGGCGCCCAGCGCCCGGCGAATGCCGATCTCGCGGGTCCGCTCGGTAACGGTCGCCAGCATGATGTTCATGATGCCGATGCCGCCGACCACCAGTGACACGGCGGCAATCAGCCCGAGAAAGAGCATGAACATCAGCCGCGTCGTTTGGGCCTGTTGCAGCAATTCCAACGGCACGGTAACGCCATAGTCGGCCAGCGTGTGATTGCGGGCGATCGTGTCGCGCACCACGTCGACCGTCGGCAGGACCAAGTCGCGGTCCTTCACTTGGATTGTGATCTGGCTCAGTTCCTTCAGATCGCGTTGAAACTGCCCCGGCTTCATCACCACTTCCATGTCGCCCATGCGGGTTTCCATGGTGGTGATCGGGATATAAACGTCACGCGAAAAATCCTCCGCCGCCACCGAGCCGCCGATGCCGGCCGAGGGCGCCCGCGACTTCATGACGCCGACAATAACGAAAAAGTGGTCATCGACCATGATCTTCTGACCGATCGGATCGCCGAAAGGAAAGAGCCGGTCCGCCGTCTCGGCAGCGAGGACGCAGTAGTTTCGTTGCTTGATCAAGTCGCTGTCCGAGAGGAATCGCCCCATTTTTGGCGTCAACCGGGCAACCTCCGCATAGTCGGGCGTGCAGCCGACGCAGCGACCTTCAAACCGCCGCGTGCCGTTGCGGAACTCCCGCGACACCTCGCGGATCGGAATCGCCTTGTCGATCGTCGGCACGGTGGCCAACAACCTTATGTAGTCGTCACGGGTCAGCCCGTAACCGGCGTCCTGCACCTCGTCGGCCGAAGGCTTGATCGTGCGGACGATGATATTGCGGGCGCCAAGCCCCGCGATCTGCTCTTCAGCGGCGCGGCCGATCCCTTCGCCGATCGACAGCAGCCAAATGACGCCGGCCACCCCGATGAAGATGCCCAGCACCGTCAGCGCCGACCGCAGCGGGTGGAGCAGCAGGCTCTTGATCGAGAGCTTCAGCGTTCGCCAGCCGCGAGACATGCGCTAACGCCTCTCGTCGGTAAGAATATGGCCGTCGCGAAGAACGATTGTCCGAGCGGTCCGAGCGGCAACATCGTTTTCGTGCGTGACCAGAATGATTGTCCGCCCCTCGGCGTTCAGCGACGCGAGCAGGTCGAGGATTTCAGCCGTCATCACCGAGTCGAGATTGCCGGTCGGCTCGTCGGCCAGCATGAAGCGAGGGTCGTTCACCAGGCTACGGGCGATCGCCACGCGCTGCTGCTGCCCGCCGGAGAGTTGCGAGGGGCGATGATCGAGCCGATTGCCAAGCCCGACGAGGTTGGCCAGTTCAACGCAGCGGTCACGCGTTCCCGCATCGATTCGCCCGCCGTAGTAGAGCGGCATTTCGATGTTTTCGACCACAGTGAGCGCCGGCAGCAAGTTGTATGACTGAAAGACGAAGCCGATCCGCTTCGCCCGCGTCTCCGATAGCTGATCGTCGTTCATCTTGGCGACGTCTTCGCCCCCCAGCAGAAAGCTGCCGGCCGTGGGCCGATCGAGACAGCCGAGCAAATTGAGCAGCGTGCTCTTCCCCGAGCCGGAAGGACCCATGATTGAAATGTAATCCCCCTCGGGAACGTCGAACGACACCCCGCGGAGGGCGTGGACTGTCTCGCCCGAGAGGACATAGTCCTTTCGAAGCTCGCGAATCGAGGCGGCGAGAGTGGCGACGGCGGTCACTAGGCGTGTTGCTCGGAGAACAAAATAAAAGCCACCGGCTCTGCCGGTGGACGCATTACTGAAAGGACGGCCCACATGCACTTCGTCCAACGGCGAAGCCGATGGCTTCTATCCCGCTGTCGGTTCGGTGGCGGTCGCTTCGTCGGAAGGCTCGGCAGCGGCGTCTTGCTCAGGCTCGGTCGTCGCTGCCACGGCCGTCTCGTCGGCAGTCGGCTTGACAAGCGGAAGTTCGGGCGTCAACTGCACCACTTGCTGCTTGTTCTCGGGCGGAAGTTCCGGCAGCTTCACTTGCTCGAGATACGCCCGCGGGTTCATCGCCACGCGGTCCCCCTCGGTCAGCCCCTGCTCGATGACGAAGAACTTGTCGTTCGTCGGCCCCACCTTGATCGGCCGCGCTTCCCACGCGCCGTCATTGAACACAAAGGCATAAAAATCTTTGCCGTGAGCGTAGACCGCCTGCACCGGCGCCTGGATCGCCTGCGGAATCTCTTCGCAGCGAATCGTCACCGACGCGGTCATGCCGGAGCGCAGTTCCGACGCCGCGTCGTCGATTGTCACCAGCGCCTTGTATTCCTTGACGTTCGCCTTTCGCCAACCGCCCGGCTCGGCGTACTGGTTGATCTTGTCGACGCTGCCGCGGAGCGCTTTGCCGCCGGTGCCGATCGGCGCGATCGTCGCCGGCATTCCGGGGCGAATGTACTGAATGAGCGACTCGTTGACGTTGAGCGCCACCCGCATCTTGGTCGGATCAGGGAGCCGAATCACCGCCTGCCGTTCGCGGATGACGGCCCCCTCCTTCACGACAAACTCGTCGCCGCCCCAATTCTCACGGTTGTGAGCATAGGTGACGGTGCCGTCCTTCGGGGCGACCAGCGTACACTTCGCGATCTGGTCGTCCATCTCCTTGAGCTTGCCTTCTTCCAACTCCAGGCTGTTCTTATCAGACTCCCACTTCGCCTTGGCGATGACGATATCGCTCTCTAGCGTCTTCACCATCTTCGCCTTGGTGTAGTTGTCGAGAACGTTCAGCTTCGTCTTCGCGGCGTCGAGTTCCTTGCGCGACTTCTCGACGGCGAACTTGTCGGCCTCCAACTGCAGCTGGTTGATGTATCCCTTCGCGGCGAGCCGCTTGCTGAACTCGTGGTACTCTTCCGCCCGACTGAGATTCTCTTCCGCAACGAAGACCTCGCTTTCGATCGTCTGCCGCTCCTGGACGTAGGTCCCTTCGAGATACTCCTCTTTGGCGATGAGCGCCGTCTCGTAGATGTTACGCGACTGGACGACGAGGGCGGCAGCCGTGTTGACGAGAATCTGCTCGGCCGTCCGCTCTTCGCGGAGGGCGGAAGAATCAAGCTCGACGAGGAAATCGCCTTTCTTGACGGCGGTTCCCTCGGGAATGATGCGGAGGATGCTGAGGCCAGGCGTGTTCTTCGACTTCACCTCGGAGATCACTTCGGTGACGCCCGCCGACTCAACTTCGCCGCGCTCGGTGACGGTGAGGGTGAAATCGTCGCGCTCCACGTTGTGGAGGACGATATTGTAGTCCTTCGGGCGGCTATCCCCCCCCGCCCAAAACGACCACCCGGCAACGCCGACCAAGGCGACGAGCGCCAGGATCACCCAGAGCGTGTAGCCGCCGCGCAACGGACTCTTTGCCGCAGCAGGGTAGGTGGAGAATCGTTTTGCCGCCGATAACTGCTTCATGATTTGTTGCGTAAGCGTTGGCTACTAAGCGCACCGATAGGCGCCACAGGTATCCTGCCAGTGCGGCAGCGGGTACTCGCTCGGCGCTTCACTCTGGCAGGACGCCACTGGCGCCCCAACGAAGCGACATGACAGGCCGCCCCGTCAGTTCCGTTCATTATACGAGGCTGGCTCCACGGCGTCATCGCGAACCGCCTTTCCGGCCGTCTCCACAGATGAAACCCCGCCCTGCTCCGCTCGGGCCGCCCGTGCCTCCTCGGCCGTCTCGAATCCGGGCATTTCGGCAAGCGCCAAGGCAATTCGGCCGTCGCTAGCGGAAATTCGGTCGTGCGACATCCGCTCGCCCGCCGCAGGATCAGGCTCCTTAAAGCCGGCCGCGGGATTCCGCAACGGCGCCGGCAGTTCGCCCGGCGGCAACGGCCCATCCGGCGGTCCGTCCTCGCCCGGCAGCAGCGAATCGGGGAAATCGAGCGGCAGCGGCTGAATCGGTTCGGCTTCGGGCTTTCTCTGCGGCACGGCCAACGTCGGTACGATGTCCGACGCACTGCAGAGCTGCGCACGAATCGCTTCAGCGCCGGCGATGTAAGCGGTTAGCGGCGCCTCGTGCTCGCGACGGATGCCAGCGGCATCGAGTTCCAGGATCCCCAGATCGAAGTCGAGCGCCTGGCGCTGGACTTCATAGTTCACCCAGACGCTCAGGAAGTCGTTCTGCACGTTGAGCAAGTCCGATAGCGACTGCACCAAGTCGCGGGCCGTCGTGTCGCCAAACTGAGTCTCCACGCCGACTTGCGGCGGCTGCGACAGGCGCAGTTGCGTCAGGTCGACCTGCGAAATGGCGACGAGCACCGCCGCACGACGAAGTTCGAAGTTGATTTCGTTGAGTCGCGTCTGCCGCAGGTTGGCCCGCAGGCTCTGCGAAACGCGATCGCGGTACTGATAGTAGTTGCGGCGCGCCTGTTGGTACTCGATGAGCGACTGCCGGTAGATGTTCCGCTCGGCCAGCCGCGTCATCGGCGGATCCCATTGCAGGCCGACGCGCAGGCGACCGGTCGTATCGCGAATCCGGAACGGATTGTCGCCGACGTTGCCGATGTCGCCGCTGAACAGGAAGTTCAAGTCGCTCAGCAGTGCGTTCGCATTGAAGTAGATCAGCCGCCAGGAGTCGACTAGCGCCGCCCGCGCGTTCTGCCAATCGCGACGATATGCGCTGGCGATGAGCAGCGCCTCTTCGTCCGTTAGCTCAACCGGTGCGAAGGCGATCGCATCGAGCCGCGCAGCCGCCTGCACCAGCGACAGCTCCAACAGCCGGCCGGAGAGGTTCGCCATAGAGGCGATCACGGCCGGCAGCAGTTTCTCCGCTTCGGCCTCGCCCGCTTGTTCGAGTTTATCAAGCTGTGCCCAGACCTGAGCGAGGTTCTGCTTGAGCATCTCGTACTCTTCGCGCCGCTTCGCGACGCGCCGATCGAGTTCCTCGACGCTGAACAGCCGCGGGTCGATCTGCGCTTGTTGGACTTCCTCGCGGCCCGCAAGGTCTTTCAGGTATTCTCGCCGCATCGGGAGGGCCGCTTCGACCGCCTTCATGTCGGCTTCGACCGCATCGAGCCGCTCGTTGGCCAGCGACTCGACCGCCGTACATTCGTCGAGCCAGCGTGCGAACTGCCGGGCAAACTCCGGCGACTGCGGATCAAGCGGGTTGTTCTCTTCCTGGCTGCGCTGCCGCAGTTCACGCAAGCCGACCAGCGCATCGGTGACTCTCTCCTGCACGACTTCAAGCTGCGGGTCGAGCAGGTTGAACCGATCGAGCAGCGGATCCTTAATCCGCACGTCGAGTTCCGGCGGCAAGCCAAGCGTGATCTTGAAGTTGTCGAGCGTCGTCTCGTATCCCGCCTCGGCGGTGAGCAGCTGACTCTGGGCGTTATAGAGCGCCTGGCGGGCCAGATCGACCTGAAACAAGTCGATGCGGCCGGCGTCGTAGGAGGCTTGTAGCTGCTCGTAGCTATCTCGCAGCGAACTGACGTTGGAGCGTTGATTGCGAATGGTCTGCTGATTCTGCAACAAGCCCATGAAGCCGCCCGCTCCAGCCGCGCCAGCGCCGCCGGTGAAGCCGCCGCCGACGCCCTGGTTGAAGCCGAAGCCGCCGAAGCCGCCGCCGAAGCCAAAGTTGCCGACGG